>DVJW01000173.1 GCA_018716505.1 Candidatus Faecaligallichristensenella faecipullorum
ACCGGAAAGACCGCCCTGGCCCAGCGGCTGCTCCAGAAATACCAAATGCCCTATCTGTCCATCGATCACCTGAAGATGGGCATGATCCGAAGCGGGGCGCTGAAGCTCAGCCCCATGGATTCCCAGGAAATCGAAACGAGCCTTTGGCCCATCCTGCGGGAGATGATCAAGACCGCCATCGAAAACCGTCAAAACCTGATCGTGGAGGGCTGCTATATCCCCTTTGACTGGGCCCGGAGCTTTGAGGAAGATTACCGCAAGGAAATCCGCTATATCTGCCTCATCATGAGCGAGGCCTATATCCGAGCCCATTTTCAGGATATCCTGTCCTATGCCAATGTGGTGGAAACCCGGCTGGACGACAGCGGCCTGACCATGGAAGAACTGATCCAGGAAAATGAGGCCAACCTCAAAAGCTGCCTGAAATATGGCTGCGCCTACCGCCTCATCGATGGGGAATATCCCAGGGATCTGGGGCTCTGACCCGCCGTCCGGCCCTGCGCTGATTTTTAACCCAAACGCAATTGACTAACCCGGGTGGCTGGTTTATACTACCCTCATTAAATTGTCGAAAATGATGGGCGGATTCACAAATCCTGCACTTTTCCGTCAAATTTCGTTTTTGACGGGCCGTCATAAAGCGGCGGGGACGCTGTGGGCCATACATCCGGTGTATCGGTTCGCGGCGTCTGTTTTGTTCTCCCGGCGTCCGGGCATGAAAGGGCGCTTAACCAAGGCGGAATGGAGGCTTTTTTACCCATGAGCAAGCTACCCGAACGATTTGGCTGTCAGGTTTTCAACGACAAGGTCATGCAGGAGCGCCTGCCCAAGGAGACCTACAAGGCGCTGAAAAAAACCATTGAGGACGGCGCGCATCTGGATATCACGGTGGCCAATGTGGTGGCCCATGCCATGAAGGAGTGGGCGGTGGAACAGGGCGCCACCCACTATACCCACTGGTTCCAGCCCATGACCGGCATCACCGCGGAAAAGCACGACTCCTTTATCTCCCCGGTAAAGGGCGGGGCCGTGATTCTGACCTTTTCGGGCAAAGAGCTCATCAAGGGCGAGCCGGACGCCTCCTCCTTCCCCTCGGGCGGGCTGCGCGCCACCTTTGAGGCCCGGGGCTACACGGCCTGGGATCCCACCAGTTATGCCTTTGTGAAGGATAAGACCCTGTATATTCCCACCGCGTTCTGTTCCTATACCGGCGACGTGCTGGACAAAAAGACCCCACTTCTGCGCTCCATGGAGGCCATCAGCAAGCAGGCCGTGCGCATCCTCAGGCTGTTCGGCAACACCCAGGTGCAAAACGTGGTGCCCACCGTGGGCCCGGAACAGGAATATTTCCTGATCGACAAATCGGTTTACGACCGCCGCCCGGATCTTCAGTTCACCGGCCGCACCCTGCTGGGCAATCCGCCGCCCAAGGGCCAGGAATTGGAGGATCATTACTTCGGGGCCATCAAACCCCGGGTGGCCGCCTACATGGCCGATCTGGATGAGGAGCTCTGGAAGCTGGGCGTGTTGGCCAAGACCGAGCACAACGAGGCCGCCCCGGCCCAGCACGAGCTGGCCCCCATTTTTTCCACCAACAACATCGCCACCGACCACAACCAGCTCACCATGGAAATGATGAAGCAGGTGGCCTCCCGCCATGGCATGGTCTGCCTTTTGCATGAAAAGCCCTTTGCCGGGGTCAACGGCAGCGGAAAGCACAACAACTGGTCGTTGACCACCGACACCGGGGTCAACCTGCTGGATCCGGGCACCACGCCCTATGAAAACGCCCAATTCCTGCTGTTTTTGTGCGCGGTCATCAAGGCGGTGGACGATTATCAGGATCTTTTGCGGCTTTCGGTGGCCTCGGCGGGCAATGACCAGCGGCTGGGGGGCTACGAGGCCCCGCCGGCCATTGTGTCCATGTTCCTGGGCAGCGATCTGATGGGCGTATTGGAGGCTTTGGAGGCCAAATCCCCCTATGACGGCGGCGTAGAGGCCACCATGGAGCTGGGCGCGGACGTGCTGCCCACCTTCCCCAAGGACACCACCGACCGCAACCGCACCTCGCCCTTTGCCTTCACCGGCAACAAGTTCGAGTTCCGCATGCTGGGCAGCTCCTTTTCCATCGCCGGGCCCAATATCATCATCAACACCATTGTGGCCGAGGAGCTGGATCAGCTGGCCACCCGCCTGGAAAAGGCCGAGGACTTCACCAAGGAGCTCAACCATGTGATCCGCAAGGTGATCCGCGAGCATAAGCGCATCATCTTTAACGGCAACGGCTACGACGAAAGCTGGGTCAGGGAGGCCGAGAAGCGCGGCCTGCTCAATTTGCGCTGCGCCCCCGACGCCCTGCCCCATATGACCGACCCCAAAAATATCGCCCTGTTCGTCAAGCACAAGGTGTTCAGCGAGGCCGAGGTTCGCTCCCGCACCGAAATCATGCTGGAAAACTACTGCAAGGTCATCCGCATCGAGGGCCTGACCTTGCGGGATATGCTGAGGCGCGACGTGCTGCCCGCGGTCATGGAGTTCAGCCGCGGCCTGGCCCAGAGCGCCGGACTCAAAAAGGCGCTGGCCGGGGATATCGACCGCAGCTATGAGGAGACCCTTCTGCGCAAGGTCTCCAGCCTCGCCTCCGCGCTCTATGAAAAATCCGAGGCGCTCGCCTCCGCCCTGGACCGTGAGCAGCCCGCGGATATGGAACAGGCCGCCCACTACTGCCACGACGAAATCCTGCGCCTGATGGACGAGGCGCGGGTGGTGGCCGACCAATTGGAGGCCATGGTGGGCTCCAAATACTGGCCCTATCCCACCTATGGGGAAATGTTGTTCAGCATAAAGGAATAGAGTCGCCCGCGGCGCTGCCTGTTTTTTCAGCGCCGCGCGACCTTTATTTTGCTGAAACAAAACCCGCTCTTTGCGCGTCCAAATCGTGAATCCATCCATTGGGCGTTTCACCGGCTTAACACAAGCCCGGCGTAAAGCACTTGAACCAAATTCGGAAATTGTGTATAATAAAGTGGCTTTGGGATTGGTGCATTCTATTTGCATGGGATTTCGGCTGTAGACAAAGGAGAATTCGTATGCCCTTATATGAATATAAATGCAAAAAATGTGGACACAAATTTGAGGCGCTGGTCTCCATGGAGCGGCGCGACGAGGTAAAATGCGAAAAATGCGACAGCCCGGTTCAGCGGGTGTACGAAGGCCCCTGCGCTTTCGGCGCCGGCTGCTCGTCCGGCTCGGGCTGCGCGGGCAATTGTTCCGGGTGCGCCGGCTGCCATCATTGATTGAAATAAGAATGAGGAGAGGCCGGCGCATGGCCGGTATAGTGGATATATGGCGATAGAGGAAACACTGCGGATAGAGGGCGGATATCCGCTGAACGGTGAAATTGAGGTGAGCGGCGGAAAAAACGCCGCGGTGGCCATCATACCGGCCTCCCTTTTGGCCGGAGAGCCCTGTGTAATTGAAAATTTGCCCGATGTGGACGACGTGGCCGTGTTGATCGAGATGCTGCGCTGGCTGGGCGCCAAGGTGGAGTTTCAAAACGGGATCATGAACATCGACCCCCGGGGGGTCACCCGCTGCAACCCGCCCTATGAGCTGGCCCGGCGCATGCGCGCTTCGTATTACCTGATTCCGGTTTTGACCGGCCTGTTCGGCCATGCCGAGGTGCCGCTGCCCGGGGGCGACGATATCGGGGCGCGGCCCATCGATCAGACCATCAAGGGCCTTTCCACCTTGGGCGTCAAGGTGGATACCGTGCGCGGGGCGCTGGTTTCCGAGGCCCAAACCCCGGCCGGGGCCGAGGTGTATTTGGATATGCCCAGCGTGGGCGCCACGGTCAACACCATGCTGATGGCGGTCATGGTGCCGGGCAACACCACCATCGTCAACGCGGCCAAGGAACCCCATATCGTGGACCTGGCCAACTTTTTGGGCAGCATGGGCGCCTATGTCAAGGGCGCGGGCACCGATGTAATCCGCATCCGCGGGGGCAGGAAGCTGCACGGGTCCAATTATACCATCATCCCGGATCAGATCGAGACCGGAACACTGATGATCGCGGCCGCGGCCGCGGGGGGCGACGTGACCATCACCGGGGCCATCCCCACCCATATGGAGGCGCTGAGCGCCAAGCTTTTGGAGATGGGGGTGTATGTGCACGACGAGGACGACCGCATCCGCATCCGCTCGAACCGCAAAATGCGCCCGGTCAACGTCAAGACCCAGGTATATCCGGGCTACCCCACCGATCTTCAGCAGCCCATTACCGCGCTGTTGACCATGGCCCGGGGGTCCAGCGTCATCACCGAGACCATTTACGAGGCCCGCTACAAATATGTGGAAGAACTGCGCCGCATGGGCGCCAACATCCGGGTCATTGACCGGGTGGCCATTGTGGACGGGGTGGGTTCGCTCACCGGCTGCCCGGTGACGGCCAGCGACCTGAGGGCCGGGGCCGCGCTCATTGTGGCCGGGCTGATGGCCGAGGGCATTACCGAGATTTCCAACGTAAAATACATTGCCCGGGGTTACGAGCGCATCGACGAAAAACTGCGCCGCCTGGGCGCGCATGTGGAGCGCATCCGGTTGAAGGAATAAAGGGGATTTTAAAAGGGAAAAGAAGATGGTTTTTCCCTTTGCAAAGGGAAGCGAAATTTCCCCTGGCGGGGTGCAAATTTTATGGAGGGGCCAGGGGGAGGTTTCCCCCTGAAATCCCCTTGGGAAGGGGCAACGTTTTATGAGGGGGCCAGGGGGAGTTCCGATCCTCCCCCTTAGGCCCCCTCATGCACCCCCTAACCCCCTTCAAACGGCCGGGCGCTGCCCGGAGCCCGCTGGGCTGCCG
>DVJW01000174.1 GCA_018716505.1 Candidatus Faecaligallichristensenella faecipullorum
CGGCAGCCCAGCGGGCTCCGGGCAGCGCCCGGCCGTTTGAAGGGGGTTAGGGGGTGCATGAGGGGGCCTAAGGGGGAGGATCGGAACTCCCCCTGGCCCCCTCATAAAACGTTGCCCCTTCCCAAGGGGATCATAGGGGGAAACCTCCCCCTGGCCCCTCCATAAAAAGGTTCCCTTCCCAAGGGGTTTTCAGGGGGAGGTATTGTGGAAACCTCCCCCTGCCCCCTCAAACATCAAAGATCCCGCCCTCCAGGGCCGATCGGGCGGCCAGGATGTATTTCGCGGTATCCAGCGGGCTCACCCCCCGGCGGGGGGTGGTGGCCCCCAGCTCCAACGGGCATTCCCGATAGCCCATGAGCCGGGCGGACATGGCGCCCCGGCCCCCGGAAAGGGCGGCCAACTGGGTGGGATAATCCATGGAGGCGGCCACCGGCACCTGGGCGCGCAGCCGCACCAGCCCGCCGGTCAGCTCGCTCTCCATGATCTCCCCGCGCATGGCGGTCATATCGCTCATCAGCCGGCCGGCGCAGCCCTCGGGCGCGGTGATGCGCATATCCAGCATAGGCTCCAACAGGGTGCTGCCGCCCCGCCTGAGTCCGTCCAAAAAGGCCATGGGCGTGGCCACGATGAAATCCAGCGGGTGGGTATGGATCAGGTGATGGCTGCCCCCGGTCAGGGTGATCCTGACGTCGGTCACCTGCCAGCCCAACATGCCCTGCTTCAGCGCCAGGGGCAGGGCCTGGCGCACCTGATTCTGATAGCGCTGGGCGATGTCCTTGACCGGCACCTGGCTTTCGAACACCACGCCGCTGCCCCGGGGCAGCGGGTCGATCTGCATTTCCAGTATGGCCCAGCAGGGCTTGGGCATGGTATAGGCCACAAAGCCCCGGGCGCTTTGGGCGATGGTCTCCCGATAGATCACCTGGGGCGCGCCCAGGCTCATTTTGAGCCCATACCGCTCCAGCACCAGGGCCGAGAGCACCTCCAGCTGAATCGCGCCCATGACGCTCAAGGTGAGTTCCCGGGTATGGTTGGACCACTGCACCCCCAGCATGGGGTCCTCAGCGTCCAGCTCCATGAGCGCCTGGCGCAGGGCGGTAATCTGCTCGGGCTTTTCGGGCTGGGCCCTGACCATAATCAGCGGCTTTTGGAGGCTGCCGGGCGCCACCTTGCGGGGCAGGAGCGCCTCGTCCCCCAGCACCTGGCCGACCTTGGCTTCGCCTAATCCGTACACCACCCCGATCTCCCCGGCGGAAAGCGCCCCGATGTCCGCGCCCTTTCCGTCCAGGGCCAGGGCCCGAATCTGGGTGATCTTTTTCTGGGTCATGCGGGGCGTTCCGTCCACCGGATCCCGTTCCGCCGGGATGTCCAGGGCGTCCCGGGTGTGCAGCGCCCCGGAAAACATGCGCACATAGGCGGCCCGGCCCATGGCCTTGTCCGGCCTGACCGCGAACACCACCCCGCACAGCCCGCCCGCCTTGCGCTGGGGCTCGGGCAGCAGGCCCACGATGGCGTCCAAAAGCGCCTCCACCCCCTGATCCTTCAGGGCCGAACCCGAGAGCGCGGGCAGAATCTCCCGCTCCCGCACCTTGGGGGCCAACAGGCCAAAGAGGCGGTCTTCGCCGTACACCGTGCCGGCCAGATAGTCGTCAAGCGCCCCCTCGTCCAGCTCGGCCAGGGCCTCCATGGCCTGTTCCGGGCTTTCCATCCGGGCGATGTTGGCCGCCCAAAGCCGCCGGGCCTGATCCATCACCCGCCCGGCGTCGGCGCCCTCCCGGTCGGTTTTGTTGACGAAGATCAAGGTGGGCACATGGTTTTCCCTGAGCGCCTCAAACAGCACCTCGGATTGGGGCTGCACCCCCTCGGCCGCGCTGAGCAGCAGCACCGCGCCGTCCATCGCCCAGAGCGCCCGCTCCACCTCGGCGGCAAAATCCACATGGCCCGGGGTGTCGATGAGGTTGATGCTCACGCCCTTCCATTCCAGGCGCGCCCACCCGGCCCGGACCGATATGCCCCGCTGGCGCTCGATGGCCATGCTGTCGGTGTGGGCCGTGCCCTGATCCACCGAGCCCGGGTTGCGTATGGCCCCGGCGTGGGCCAGCAGCCGCTCGGTGAGCGTGGTCTTGCCCGCGTCCACATGGGCAAAGATTCCGATATTTCGAAGCGCGCCCATGGCGCTCCCTCCCTTTGCTTCTTATTTTCCATCCTCAATGCGCCGGGGCGAGGGGCATTCGCGCAAAAAGGAAAGCCACTCCGCGTTGTCCGATATGGGTTTGGGCACCCGCAATCCGCCCCGGCCCACGTCCTCTTTCTGATGGGCGTCCGAACCGCTGGTCAAAATCAGGCCCGGACGGGCAGAGGCGTGATGCAGCGCCCGGCCGTTGCGGCTGTTGTGGCGGGGATTGCCGTTGTAGACCTCCACCCCGTCCAGCAGGCTCAGATCCATGGGGCGCAGGCCGTCCCGGAAGGGATGGGCCTGCAAAAGCAGCATGCCCCGCGCCCTCAGGTAATCGTGCAGCGCGCTTAAGGAGGGATGGCCGTCCATGAAGGCCATGAGATCGGGCAGCGCCTGCTCGGTGAGCCCGTAGCACAGGTAATCCTCGGGCTCGGGCTCCATTCTCAGCTCGGCCCCCAGCAAAACGTGCATGCCCAGGGCGCTTCCCGCCTCTCGGGCGGCCCGGTAGCCCGCAAGATAGGCCTGAACCCGCTTCTCCATGGGCAGGCCGGCCTTCCACTCGCTCCACAAATGGTCGGTGACCACCAACGTCTGATAGCCGGCCTTGTGATAGAGGGCAACCAGCTCCCGGGCGGACAGCACCCCGCAGGGCGAGGTCTCGGCGGTATGGCAATGGGTTTCCAGTTTTATGGAGGACATTGGATCAGCTCCTTTGGCGGTTGAACAAGTCGTTTATGGGGTGGCGGGTGCGCCCGCTTTCCGGTCCGCGGAATCAAAAATCGCCGGGACAGGCCGGAGTCCATCCGGCCCGCCCCGGCGAGCAACGTTATTTCAGGGTGATGACCACCCGGCGATAGGGCTCCTCGCCCTCGCTGTGGGTGGTGACATAGGGGTTATCCTGAAGCGCCGAATGCAGCACCCGCCGCTCATAGGGATTCATGGGCTCCAGCGCCACCCGCCGCCCGGTCTTGCGCGCCCGGGTGGCCATGCGGTTGGCCAGCTTAATCAGGGATTCCTCCCGCTTGGCCCGATAGTTTTCGGTATCCAGCGAGACGCGGATATAGTCGTCGCGGCCCTTGTTGACCTGCAGGCTGGTCAGGTATTGCAGGGCGTCCAGGGTCTCGCCCCGGCGGCCGATGAGCACGCCCAGGGTGTCGCCGTTCATCTTGATGGCCATCTGGCCCTCGTTTTCGCCGATGCGGATGGTCACGTTGGCGCCCATCAAGGTGGTCACGTTTTTCAGGAAGTCATAGGCGCGGCGCGCGGTTTCGGAAAGCTCGGACACATCCTGTTCCTCGGGCACCACGGGCGCGGGCTTATCCTGACGGGGCGGCCTCTCCTGGGCCGGTTTTTCGGCCTTGGGCGGCCTGGGGGCGCGCGGTTTGGGGGCGCGCTCGGCACGGGCCGGCTTTTCCTCGGTCTCCCTCTCCCTGGGCGCGATCTCCTGGGGCTTGGGCTCGGGCTTTTCCACCCGCGCGGCAGGCGCCGGCTTTTCGGCCTTCACGGGCTCGGGACGGGGCGCTTCCTTGCGGGGCGCGGGCTTGTCCGCCCGGGCGGGCTTGGCGCTGGAGAGGGAAATGACCGGCATTTCGATCTCCTCTTCGGGCTCCTCCTTCAAGGTCACGCGCACCTTGGCCAGCCGGCCGAACATGCCGAACAATCCGGGGCTGCCCATATCCAGCACGTCGATATTGACCTCGGTGGAATCCGCGTCCAGCGCCTTGAGGCCGGCCTTAATGGCGTCCTCAACGGTTTTGCCGGTGGTTTCGACAGATTTCATGGCTTACTCGCCCTCCTTCTGCAGTGCGGCTTTCTTATCCTCCGCATCCATCCACTTGTTTACCACAATGGTCTGAATAATCTGTATTACGTTGGACGCCACCCAGTAAATGGAGAACGCCGCATTGGAGGTGGCGCAGATCCACAGCGAAAAAATCGGGAAGAAGTACATCATGAACTTATTGGTGCTCGCGGTGGGACTGTTGGGATCGGTGGACCCGGCCGTCGGGGTGAGCTTGGTGGCCAACAGTTGGCTTCCGGCGGCCAGCAAGGGCAACAGGAACAGGCCGTTGGCCGCGGTAAACAGCCCGCTCCAGCTTGAGGGCAGCACAATGTTCACCGTTGTAATCAACATAAACACCGGGTAATTGACCATTTGGTCGGTGGCGAACACCGAGGCGCACTTTGAATACAGCTCGGCGTCGCTCAGGAAGGCGCGCACCGCGTCGATGTTGGCCTGGGTGAGGATTTCATTGCCCGCCATGGCGTAAACCCCCATGAGCTGGTCGCCGAAGGCCGGGATGATGGTGGACATAAAGGAATCGGGCTGGAACACGTTTTTAATCCAGAACCAGCTTTGCAGCGGGTCGATGGCGGACAGGTCGATCTGGGCCGCGCCGGCCTTGACCGCGGCCTCGGCGGCGGCCTTCAGCTCCAGCAGCATGCGCACGTTTTCCTCGTTGGCCACAATGCGCATGGCGGCGAACATGCCGAACAAGAGCGGCATCTGGATCAAAAGGGGCAAACAGCCCGACATGGGGCTGATCTTTTCCTTTTGATAAAGCTCCATCATCTTTTTATTGAGCTTTTCTTTGTCGTTGGCGTACTTTTTGTTCAGCGCGTCCATCTTGGGCTGAACCGCGGCCATGCGCTTCATGGAGCGCTTGCTCTTGATATCCAAGGGCAACAGCACCAGCTTTACCAGCACGGTAAAGATCACCACCGCCCATCCGTAGTTGGGCACAATGTAGTAAATGGCGTCCAATATCGGACGAAACAGACTTCCTAACCAATCCATTAAAGACAATTCCTCCTCCGCGCTCAGGCGAGGGGGCGTTCAAGCCGCCCATGGCCGGCGCCAATTCAGGGAACCGGATCGTGGCCGCCCGGATGAAACGGATGGCACTTCAAAATTCTTCGAATCGCCAGA
>DVJW01000015.1 GCA_018716505.1 Candidatus Faecaligallichristensenella faecipullorum
AAGACCATCAAATGTGCTCAGATTTTTATTGCCACCTTGCCTATTTTGGCGGTTTATCCGTTTTTACAGCGGTACTTCGTTACGGGACTTACGCTGGGCAGCGTAAAAGGATAAAGAGAACAGGAGGAATAGCGCTATGGGCATTCCCACACCGAACTATCCCAAGAGCAGGTTCATTCGAGCGGTTCACTTTGACAAGACGCGCATTCACAAGGGCGACGGGGATATGTGGCCGTTGACCTGGGCGGACGACGGCCATTTGTACGGCGCGGCCGGAGACAATATGGGCAGCCCCATGAACTTTTGGCGAATCGAAGGAGATCCCTATTTTTTTGCGGGATTGTTTCCGTTTTTAGTGGATAATTTGCCGCTGGATCCGGCGGAATATTGCACGGATCCCCAGGTGCACCCCAAAATCGGTCTAAAACCGGCGGGCATCATTTGTGTGGATGGAGTGCTGTACTGGGCAGTGGTGGGCATGAATTACGGGGAAGAGAGATATGGTTTCCGCCAGCGCAATGTGCATGGATGGATTATAACCTCCCATGACCATGGCAAGACCTGGAATCGCCAGGCGACGGACAGGTATTTCTTCACCGGGCGGGTGGCTGCGCCCTCGTTTCTGCAATTCGGGAAAAACAACGCCGGGGCCAGGGATGAATTTGTGTACGCTTATTTTGCTTCCTCGAAGGAGGGCGTAAGCTTTTGGGAAAATGGGGATGAGATCTTGCTGGGCCGGGTACATCAAGAAAGGATATTGGATCGCGCGGCCTGGACGTTTTATGGAGGGCTCGTGGAGGGAGAACCGGTTTGGGTAAGGGATGACCGGGAAGCCGTGCCGGTTTTTGAATATCCTTACATGACGGGGGAAAATCATGTCAACTATAACGCGGGGCTTGGGCGCTACATCATGGGCAATTACGGCTTTGTTGGACCGGACGGGAATCCGCTGCCCTATCATGCCAATGAAGAAGTGCGCGGTCCCAGCCAGCTCACTTTATTTGAGGCCCGGGAACCTTGGGGACCTTGGAAGTTGTTTTATCGGGAGGACAATTGGGGTACCTTTGGGGATTACAATCCGACATTCCCACCCAAATGGATGAGTGAGGATGGGAAGACCATGTATTTGGTTTCATCGGGCAGTTTTGACGATTATAACTTTACGGTTCAGAAGGTAACTTTGGAGATTGACGAAGAGGAACGCTGAAATGGCCTCAGAGGCGGCGCGGAGCAAAAATTGACATTTGCCCTGCGCCGCTTTGTCATGGAGTAACGGGTCAAAGTTTACAAAGTCTCGTGGAAGTGCGTCGAAAATTGTGCTATAATGCAGAAGTAGATACCAAACGAATGCCGGATCATGGCCTATTGGGCGAAAGGTCTGGCTTTGAATTTTTTAAACTTAAAATAAAGGAGATTGTTCAATGGGCGGATTATTCGGAGTTGCGTCGAAACAGGACTGCGTGTTTGATCTTTTCTTTGGAACGGATTATCATTCGCACCTGGGCACAAAGCGCGGGGGAATGGCCGTTTACGGGAAGAACGGATTTCAGCGCGCCATTCATAATATTGAAAATTCGCCGTTTCGAACCAAATTCGAGCGCGATGTGGAGGAAATGAGCGGCAATTTGGGCATTGGTTGCATTTCGGACAATGAACCTCAGCCGCTGATTGTGCGCTCCCATTTGGGCAATTTTGTCATCACCACGGTGGGACGGATCAACAATTTGGACGAGCTGGTCAAGCGTGCCTTTGCCGAGGGCGCCACCCATTTTCTGGAGATGAGCGGAGGGGATATCAACCCCACCGAGTTGGCGGCTGCGCTCATTAACCGGAGGGATACCATTCCCGAAGGAATAAAATATGCGCAGAGCATTATTGAGGGCTCCATGTCCATGCTGGTCATGACTTCGGAGGGCATTTATGCGGCCCGGGACCGATTGGGACGCACGCCCATCATTATCGGCCAGAAAGAGGGCGCGTATTGCGCTTCCTTTGAGTCTTTTGCATACCTCAATTTGGGCTATGAAGACTGTAAAGAGCTGGGCCCGGGGGAAATTGATTTTATCACCCCGGAAGCGGTTCAGGTCATCAATCCGCCTTCCCGGGAGATGAAGATCTGCACCTTCCTTTGGGTGTATTACGGCTATCCTTCCTCTTCTTACGAGGGGATGAACGTAGAAAAGATGCGCTATAACTGCGGCGATATGCTGGCCCGGAGGGATCACGTTGAGGCGGATTGCGTCGCGGGGATTCCGGATTCGGGCACCGCTCACGCGGTGGGCTATGCAAACCGCTCGCAGATTCACTTCTCGCGGCCGTTTATTAAGTACACCCCCACCTGGCCGCGTTCGTTCATGCCGCAGCATCAGAGACAGAGAAACCTGATCGCCCGCATGAAGCTGATTCCGGTGGAGGCGCTCATTCGCGATCAGCGGTTGGTGCTTATCGACGATTCGCTGGTGCGCGGAACCCAATTGCGCGAAACTGCAGAGTTCCTGTATCATAGCGGCGCCAAAGAGGTCCACATCCGGCTGGCCTGTCCTCCGCTGCTGTATGGATGCAAGTATTTAAACTTTTCGCGCTCCTCCTCAGAGCTCGATTTGATTACCCGGCGGGTTATCAAGCGGCTGGAGGGCGACAACGCGGATCAAAGGCTTTCGACCTATGCGAATCCGGACTCCCCGGAGTATGCCCGCATGGTGGAGGAAATTCGCAAAGAACTAAAGTTTACTACCCTTAAATATCATCGGTTGGACGATATGATGGCGTCCACCGGGGTATCTCCCTGCAAGCTTTGCACTTATTGCTGGAATGGGAAGGAATAGAGGTCAATACCCTTTGGGAAAATGAAAATTCTGAATGTACACTGTAAGTGCAGCAGGTGAAAAAAGAAAAGTCCTCTTTGACATACCGACGCCCCCGTATAGTTTTATTTTCCTGCACAGGGGGCGTTTGGGTATAGCGAAGGCGCTGCCTCTCTCGGCTTCCTTTAGCCTTTGAGACAGCGCCATGATTTTCGCCTATGGATTGGCTTCCGGAATATCCGGCTGATTCAATTCGCCGCGCATTTTAAACAGGATAATCGCCGACAAGATGGCGGCCAGCAGGGCGGTGCAGGCAAAGTTTAGCCAAATACCGGTCAGCTCCAAGGGCCAGAGCAGCACAATAATCAACACCGGAAAGACCAAGGCGGTTGAAACCGAGATAAGGGATGCGGGCAGGGACTTCTCCACGGCGAGCATATAACTTTGGGTGGCAAAGGAGAACCACCGGGTTATATAAGTCAGGCTGAACAACTTCAGGGCGGTCACTGCGGTTTCCATAAAGACAGCGTCTACATTGGACATAAACAGGTTGGTAATCGTTTCCGGGAGTAAGAACAAGACGAATACCGACGCAACAGAGAGAATACCGCTGGCGGTAAAGCAACATTTTTCAATGGCCTTGACCCTGGAGAATTTTCCGGCTCCCCAGTTGTAGCCCACGGCTGGCTGCAGTGAATCGCACATGCCATACAAAAGCGGTTGGATAAAGCCATCGGCATACATGAGAATACCGTAAACTGAAACCGCCATTGCGCCGCCAAAGCGCACCAACAACATATTCATCAGAATAGAGGTTATACGGCCCGCAATATTGTTGAGAAAGTTCGGACTTCCACAGGAGACTATCTGTCGGATCATGCCTGCGTTGAGACGAGGACGGCAGAAACGAAGCTGGGTCTTTTTGAGGAAGAATGGCATAAGCGCCAGCAATGCACAGACGCACATGCCCAGACAAGTGGCCAAGGCGGCCCCCCAGATTCCCCAGCCAAAGACAAATAAAAACAAATATTCCAACACCGCGCTCAATGCGGACATCAATATGTTCAGCACCATGCTGCTGCGGATTTTTCCACAGATGCGCAGGTAGTTATCCATGGCAAATACGATGGTGGTGACCGGCGAGCACAGCGCATAGACCCGAAGGTATTGTACGGCCTGATGGGCGAAATCGCCCTCAGCGCCCATCCATCCAATGAGCAGCGGAGCGGCGGCGAACAACAGGGCGCCAATGAGCGCGCCGGTAATCACGATCATCAAACAGGCGCAACTGAACAAATTATTGGCTTCACCTTCCTGTTTCCGGCCCAAACTGATGGAGATGGGAACAGAAGATCCCACGCCGATCAGATCTGCCAAAGCAAAATTGATAATCACAAAGGGCATGGCCAGATTCAGCGCCGCAAACGCCGTTTCGCCCAGAATTTGACCGACAAATACGCCGTCGATCAGCTGATAAAGAGCTGAAGCCAGCATGCTGATAGCGCCGGGGATGGAAGCGATGAAAAAGAGCTTTAAAGGGGAAGTCTTGGTGAACAAGGTTTGAGAATTCATGAAAACTTACCTCTCCATTTCAGCAAATTCATGTTC
>DVJW01000175.1 GCA_018716505.1 Candidatus Faecaligallichristensenella faecipullorum
GCATGACACCTTTAGAATACAGGCACTACCTGCAAACCAAATCCGCATAAAAATATCTCCAACCGTACAACTACGGCTGGAGATAGAAAAATTTTATTTTTTCATCTGTCTACTTGACAGGGAGCAGTTCAAAGTTGAGCAACAGCCCCGTTTCGTGAGATTTATTGAATTTCAATCCGGCGGCGGGTAATCTCGGGTTGATTGCGTTTGGGCAAGGTGAGCTTCAATACCCCGTCGGTATATTCGGCGGAGATATGCTCCTCGTCCACCTGATCCAAGGTAAAGGAGCGCTTCATCTGGCCATACCGCCGCTCGCTGAGCACATAATTGTTCTCTTCGCGCTGATTTTCATCTTTCATTTCAGCGCTGATGGTCAAGGTGCCGTCATCCACGTCGATGTGGATCTGATCCCGTTTCATGCCCGGCAGCTCGGCCTCCATCAGAAAATGGTCGCCCTCGTCGCGGACATCCACCCGGAAGCTTTGGCTCATCTCCCGGCCCTGGCTGAAGAAGGAGCGGAAGAAATCATCGTTGAAAAAAGGATCAATCGCATTTCGAGTATAACGATAAGGGATCAAACTGGACATAATCAACCCTCCAATCGAAGTCTGATGATAGTTTGTTTCAAATTCTCTTGATCTATTCCCCTTCAGGAACGATTTTATTATAAATCAAAAGTCAAAGAAAGTTAATAAATTATAATGTTAACATTTGGTGAAATGATGGGGGAGCGAAAACAGAGTTTGCTCTTTTAGACCATAAAGCACGGTTTTGTGCTTGATTGAGATCCCGGTGGGTGGTAAAGTAAAAAGGAAAAGCAAGCCTGGAAACAGGTTACCCCCCAGTGTACATGATGGGAAAAAAGACAGAAGATACAGGAGGCGGCTTTGTGACCGATCGGCTCTATTATGAAGACGCATATTTGACGGAGTTTGAAGCCCAGGTGCTGGAAGTGCGCCCGGAAGAAGGGGGATGGGCGGTGCGCCTGGACAGGTCGGCGTTTTATCCTACCTCGGGCGGACAACCCTATGACACCGGGGAATTGGGCGGACGGCGGATATTGGACGTTTATGTGGATGCCTCGGGAGAGGTCTGGCATAGATTGGACGGGGAGCTGTCCGCGGGACAGAAAGTTGCGGGCCGGATCGATTGGCCGCGCCGCTTTGACCATATGCAGCAGCATGCGGGCGAGCACATGCTGGCCGGCGCGGTGCACCGGCTGTTGGGCGGACGAACCATTGGGCTGCATTGCGGAGCGGATATTTCCAGCATTGACGTGGATATGCCGGAGGGCAGAACCCGCATTGACGAAGAGGAGATTCGCATGCTGGAGGACGAGGTCAACGACGAAATCCAGCGGGATGTGCCCATCAGGTGTTGGTTTCCGGGGGAGGAGGAACTCAAGGCGCTTCCCCTGCGCAAGGCGCCCAGCGTGACCAGCCATGTGCGAGTGGTGGCCATTGGGGAAAAGGAATACTGCGCCTGCGGCGGAACCCACCCCAGTTCTTCGGGACAGATAGGACTGATGAAGGTGGTGGACGTGCGGCCCAGCAAGGGCAAGATGCGCATGTTCTTTTTGTGCGGCAAGCGGGCCTACGGTGATTACCGGGCGCGCATGAAGGCCAGCGACCGGGCGGCCGCCCTATTGTCCGCCGCGGTGGATGAGTTGCCCCAGGCGGTGGAGCGCACCTTGGAAAAGCTCAAGCTCGCGGAGGCGGAAATCGCCCGCGTCCGGCGCGAGGCCGCGCTGGCACGAATTGATGAGCTCATGCAATCGGCCCGGCCCATGGGCGGCTGCAAGCTGATTAAAGCGCACCTGGGTGAAGCGGATATGGAGACCCTGAAGCAGATGGCCGGAAAAATGATCGAGCAAAGCGGCGTGGTGGTGCTGTTGGCCGCCCGGGGCGAGAAGGCGGAAAATCTGCTGTTTGCCCGCTCGCCGGACGCCCCCGGGGTCATGGGCAAGCTGATGAGTGAATCGGCCCGCGCCCATGGCGGCAAAGGAGGCGGAAGGCCGGATTTTGCCCAGGGCAGCGCCATGGATCCGGCGGTGTTGGACACCGCTGAAGGGCTGCTGCGCGCCCAGATGGGGTGAGAAAAGATGGATTTTACCGTGTTGATCAGCCATGAAATCCCCCTGGATGGAATGGAGCGGCTCAAGGACTGCGCGCGTTTGATCTATCCTGAGGGCAGGGGCGCCTTTTCGGATCAGGAGATGATGGAATATCTGCCCTTGGCGGACGCCATGATCTGCGCCGGGCATCTGCGCGGGGAGATGCTGAAACAGGCGCCTGGGCTGAAAATTATCGTCTGTTATGGCGCGGGCTATGAAAAGATCGACCTGAAGGCGGCCAGCGCCAGGCGCATACCCGTGGCCAATATCCCGGACAGCACCGCTCAGGCCACGGCCGAGCTGGCGATGGGCTTGATGCTCTCGGTGAGGCGCAAGATCGCCCGGCTGGATCGGGATATGCGCGGTTCGGAGCACTTGTGCGGACTGTTTGAAATGGGACGCGACATGGGAAACACATTGGAAGGCGCCCGTTTGGGCATCATTGGCATGGGCCATATCGGACGCAAGTTGAAGGATATGGCCCGGGCCATGGGCATGAAGGTCAGCTACTATAACCGCCGCCCCCTTCCGCCCGTGTTGAGCGATTTGGCGGCCTACCGCCCCTTGGAGGAGCTGCTGGCCGAGAGCGACGTGGTGTCCATCCATTGCCCGCTCAACCGGGACAGCGCCTCGCTCATAAACGCCGAGCGGCTTTCCCTCATGAAGCCGGGCGCGGTGCTCATCAACACCGCCCGGGGCGGGGTGGTGGATATGGAGGCGCTGATAGAGGCGCTGTCCACGGGCCGTCTGATGGGCGCGGGATTGGACGTGTATCCGGATGAGCCCCATGTGGACGGGCGGTTGCTGAAACTGCCCAATGTGGTGTTGACTCCGCACATCGGGGCCAACACCGTCGAAACACGGGTTAAAATGGCCCGGGCCTGTCAGGCGCGCATATTGGACGCGATGTCAGGCCGGCGTCCGGCCAATGTGGTGAATCCGGAAATATATGGATAAAGCCGGGCGAGACGCACGGCAGAGGAGGAGATCAGATTGAAGGATGGATATATTCGGGTGGGTGCGGCCACTCCGCCCATGCACCTGGGCGACTGCGCGGCCAATGCCCGGGAAATGATCGCGCTCATGCGCCAGGCCCACGAGCGGAAGGTCAAGATTCTGGCCTTTCCGGAGCTTTCACTGACCGGGTATACCCTGGGTGATCTGTTTCTGCAGCGCGCCCTGTTGGATGGGGCGCTGAGCGGGTTGGAAGAGGTGGTCAAGGCCTCGTCCGAGCTGGACATGGTGGCGGTGGTAGGGCTTCCGCTTTCGGTGGGCGGAAGGCTGTATAACTGCGCCGCGGTGGTGTCAAAGGGCGCGATCCTGGGCGTGGTGCCCAAGCGCAATCCCCCCAACTACGGGGAGTTTTATGAGCTGCGTCACTTTGCTCCGGGCCCGGATTCGGTGAAAAGGATTCGCCTGTTGAATCAGGAGGTTCCCTTTGGCGGCAAGCTCCTGTTCACCCTGGCGGAAATGCCCGAGTTAAAGATGGGGGTGGAAGTTTGCGAGGATCTTTGGGTGCCGGCGGCGCCCGGGGTGGAGCATGCCCTGGCGGGCGCCACCCTGATTGTCAATCCTTCGGCCAGCGACGAGACCATCGGTAAAGCGGATTATCGGAAGATGCTGCTCATGAGCCAATCGGCCCGGCTGCTCTGCGGCTATCTGTATTGTGACGCGGGCCCGGGCGAGTCCACCACGGATATGGTGTTCGCCGGCCATAACCTGATCGCGGAAAACGGGAAAATTCTATCCGAAAGCCGGCGGTATGAGGGCGGGCTGCTGACCACTGAAATTGATATCCTGGATATGGAATACGAGCGCAGGCGCATGAATACCTTTACCAGCGGCCGGGCAGAGGCGGGCTATGAGGAGATTCCCTTTAGCTTGACCCTGGAGCCTCTGGAGCTTACGCGCCCGGTGGACGCCCATCCTTTTGTGCCTCAGGATCCCGGTGAGCGGGCCAGAAGGTGCGAGGAAATTTTGAACATCCAAACCCAGGGACTGATGCAGCGGCTGCGCCATACCCATTGTGAGAGCGCGGTCATCGGGGTGTCGGGGGGATTGGATTCCACCTTGGCTCTGTTGGTGGCGGCCCGGGCCTTTGAAGCGCTCCATTTGCCCGCGGACGGGGTACTGGCCGTGACCATGCCCTGCTTCGGAACCACCAGCCGGACCCGGAACAACGCCCTGGAGCTGGCCCGCCAGCTGGGCGCTCAGGTGAAGGAAGTCAACATCGCCGAGGCGGTGCGGGTGCATTTCCGGGATATCGGCCACGACGAGGCGGTGCATGATGTGACCTTCGAAAACAGTCAGGCCCGGGAGCGCACCCAGGTTTTGATGGATCTGGCCAATAAAACCAACGGCATGGTCATTGGCACCGGGGATTTGAGCGAGCTGGCCCTGGGCTGGGCCACCTATAACGGCGACCATATGTCCATGTACGGGGTCAATGCCTCGGTGCCCAAGACCTTGGTCCGCCACCTGGTGGAATACGCGGCCAGCGAGACCGGCAATGCGGTTTTAAAGGGCGTGCTGGAGGATATTTTGGCCACCCCGGTGAGTCCCGAGCTGTTGCCACCGGTGAATGGTGAGATCGCCCAGTGCACCGAGGAATTGGTGGGCCCCTATGAGCTGCATGACTTTTACCTGTACCATGTGGTGCGCAAGGGGGAGCGCCCGGCCAAGATCTTCCGGTTGGCTCAGATCGCCTTTGAGGGCCGGTATGATCAGGCGACTTTGCTCAAATGGCTCAAGAGCTTCTATTGGCGGTTCTTTGCCCAGCAGTTTAAGCGCAGCTGTGTGCCCGACGGCCCCAAGGTGGGGTCGGTTACCCTTTCCCCCAGGGGCGACTGGCGAATGCCCAGCGATGCGGTGGTCCGGCTCTGGCGGGCCGAGCTGGGTTCGATTGAACTTTAAGGCGGAGAAATGGCAATTGTGACAGGAGCTGGCCGTAAGTTAAAAAATGGTATTATTTCTGTCAAATCTACAAGAAATAGTTATACTTTCAGGATTTTTGCGGTATACTAAGGACAAGCCGTTTGAAAGACGGAAGGTTGAGAAACGGCAATACTCAATTTAGTTTGGGAGGATCTATTCATGAAGAAGATTTTTGCACTGCTCATGGTTCTGGTTATGGCGGTCATGTTGGCTTCTTGCTCGTCCAGCACCACTCCGGAGGCCACCACTGCCCCGACTGAGGCCGCTGCTACTGAGGCTGCCGAGGCCACTGAAGAGCCTGCTGCCGAGGCTACCGAGGAGCCCGCTGCCGAGGCTACCGAGGAAGCTGCTGCTGAGGCCACTGAGGAGGCCGCTGCTGAGGCCACTGAGGAGCCCGCTGCTGAGGCCACTGAGGAGCCCGCTGCCGAAGAGACCGCTGCCGAGTAATCGGAGCTTGCTAAGAGCGTGTGAGAGCTGAAAAAAATCCCGTCTGCACAAGGCAGGCGGGATTTTTGTTGTGTTTGGGCGGCGGTCAAGGCGTTTGTTCCTGAGTTGGATCGCCGGATTCCCCTTGAGATCCGACGGCCAACTTGCCGCCCGCAAAGCCGGCGATGATGCTGGCAAGGTCAATGCCCGTGGATTCCTTTAAACCCTCCACAATCTGGTTGCTGGAATTCATGACGTCCCGAATCAGCTTGGTGGAATTGCCGTCGCCGTACATGACGATTCGATCGGTCTGAGCCAGCGGGGCGGCGGCGTTCTTGACCACTTCGGGCAGGGCGGACAGATACATCTCCAGAATCGAGGCTTCGCCCATCTTGCGCTGGGCCTCGGCCTTCCTTTCGATGGCTTCGGCTTCAGCCAGCCCCTTGGCCCGAATGCCTTCGGCCTCCTGTTCCATGGCGTAGCGGGCGGCTTCGGCTTCGGCCTTGCGGGCTTCGGCTTCCCGTTGGGCTTCATATTGCTTTGCATCCGCTTCCCTCTGGCGGCGGATCAGGTCGGCCTCGGCCTCCTTTTCGGCCTGATACTTCATGGCGTCGGCCTGCTTGCGCACCTCGGCATCCAATTGGCGCTCCTTGATGGCAATCTCCTTTTCGGCCAGCTCGGCTTCCTTTTCCCGGCGGGCGATGTCGGCGTTGGCCCGGGTGATCTCGATGGTCTTGCGCTGGCTTTCCTGCTGAATGGAATAGGCGGCGTCGGCCTCGGCACGCTTGGTGTCCGCGCGGATTTGCATCTCGGCCTGCTGCACGCTGAGTTCCGCGTTTTGCTCGGCGATGAGCTTGTCGGCGTCCACTTTGACCGCGTTGGCTTCCTGTTCGGCCTGAGAGGTGGCGATGGCGATGTCCCGTTGGGCGTTGGCCTTGGCGATCTGGGCGTTTTTGCGGATCTGCTCCACGTTGTCGATACCCATGTTCTCGATGGTTCCGGCGTTGTCCCGGAAGTTCTGAATATTGAAGTTGACCACCTCAATGCCCAGTTTTCGCATATCCGGCACCACGTTTTCCGTGATCTTCTTGGCTACGCCCTGACGGTCCTGAACCATTTCCTTGAGCCCCACCGACCCCACGATTTCGCGCATGTTGCCCTCCAGAACCTGGGTTACCATGGCGATGAGCTCGGGCTGAGCGATGCCCAGCAGGGCCTCGGCGGCACGGGTAAGCAGTTCGGGATCGGACGAGACCTTCACGTTGGCCACCCCGTCCACCATGACGTTGATAAATTCATTGGTGGGCACGGCTTCGCTGGTCTTCACGTCCACGGTCATCACCTTCAGCGACAGCTTATCCACCCGCTCGAAGAACGGAATGCGCCAGCCTGCTTTGCCGATGAGAATGCGCTTCTTTCCCAGGCCGGAGATGATGAAGGCGGTATCCGGGGGCGCCTTCAGATAGCCGATTGCCAGAAAGAGAATCGCGATCAAAAGCACTACGATTGCCACAATCAGTCCAGTCATTGTTCATTTTCCCCCTTTTCCTTGTTTTGGACAGCCGTGCTGTCCATGAGCCTATTGTATCGCATTCCGGCGGGCTTCGACAAGGGATTTGTACTGAAATGTCCATAATGATGGCTCATTTCCGCCATATTTCGTTTGAAGCCTTATCCTCAGTGTATAAGGGCGGATGATCTTGCGCTTTGAGAACGGTCATTTGACCGAAAGCGCTGTGAGTACCCGGCTGGAGCGGAATTTTTCGGCCGGACCACTAGGCGAAGGCCAAAGGTTTGTGCTATAATGGGCTAAAATTAAACTGATGATGGGAGCGTATGTTGATGGACAAGGCTTTTATTCACGCGCGGCCGGTTTGGCTGAGCAATCGGGAAAAGGAGATGAATGTCCGGGCAATCTTCCGTCGGGTACTGAAATTGGAAAAGGCGAGCCGGGCGGTGCTGCGGCTGGCCACATCGGGCATCTATAACGTCTTTTTAAACGGCGAATTTATCGCCTATGGTCCGGCCCGGGCAGGCAGAGGGCATTTCAGAGTGGACGAGCTTCCGCTGAACCTGGTTCAGGGCGACAATATCCTGACCATCGAGGTCGCGGGTTACTATGTGAACAGCTTTTACCTCATGAAACAGCCCTCGTTCCTGCAGGCTGAGGTGTCGGTAGAGGAAAAGATTCGCTGTGCCACCGGATGGAAAGAGGATTTTGAGGCCAGAGAGGACGATTGCTCGATTCAGCGGGTGCAGCGGTATAGCTTCCAGCGGCCCATGATCGAGGCCTATCGGATGAAGCCGGGCTATGATGAATATCGAATCAAGGCGGACGCGGCCTTTGAGGCCCAGCCCCAGGCCCTTCAGCCGGGCGGAAAGACCATCGAGCGCGAGGCGCCCTATCCGGAGTATGAGGTCTTGACGGCACAGCCGATTTTCTCGGGCACGGTGGAGCCTGACGCGATTGTGGACGGCATTCATCGCGACCGCTCTTACTATGCGGACGAAAAGCTTCTGGGTTATACGCCTGAAGAGCGCGAGTTCAGCGTTACCGACGAAACCCAAAGGATGCTGTTCAAGCTGGATCCCTCCGCGGGGGTAGAGGGCGAAATCAAGCGAAACGGCTATCGCATGTATGAGCTGGAGTGCATTGCCAGCGGCATGATGGACCTGGAAGTCCAGGCTGAGCGGGATGTGGAACTGTATTGCATCTTTGACGAGGTGCTGCGGGACGGAGATATTCTGTTGACCCGCTCCGGCTGCGCCAACACCATCAAGTTCTGCCTTAAAAAGGGCAGCTACCGCCTCAAGGCTTTTGAGGTTTACACCATGAAGTTCATCAAGCTGGCGGCCGTGGGCGGCGCGGTTCGGGTGGATCACCTGCGCCTGATCGAGTATAAACACCCGCCGGTGGATTACCGGCCCGCTTTGGTGAAGGAGGATGAGGAGCTCGATCTGATTTTCCGCGCGGCCCGGGAAAGCTTTCTGCAAAACGCGGTGGATTTGTATACCGATTGTCCCTCGCGCGAGCGGGCTGGCTGGCTGTGCGACAGCTTTTTCACGGCCCGGGTGGAAAAGGTTTTGACCGGCTCCAGCACGGTGGAGCGCGCTTTCCTTCAAAACTTCCTCCATGAGGATCGGTATGAATGCCTGCCCCAGGGCATGCTGCCCATGTGCTATCCCTCGGATCACTATGACGGGAATTTTATCGCCAACTGGGCGCTTTGGCTGGTGTTGGAATTGGAAGAATACAAAACGCGCAGCGGCGATGAGCAGATGATTTCGGCCTATAAGGAGAAGATCTATGCGCTCATGGCCTACATGGCCGGCCTGGAAAATTCCGACGGGCTGCTGGAAAAGGTGCCTGGCTGGGTGTTTGTGGAATGGTCCAAGGCCAATGAGCTGGTGCAGGATGTCAACTACCCCAGTAATATGCTTTACAGCGCGGCACTCAGGGCGGCGGGGACGCTCTATGGGGATGATGCCTTCCTTCAAAAGGCCGAAAAGGTCAAGGAAGAGGTGCTCAGGCAGTCCTTTGACGGCAGCTACTTTGTGGACAACGCGGTCAGGGGAGAGGACGGCGCGCTGCATCTTTCCGGCGAGCGCACCGAGGTTTGCCAGTATTACGCTTTCTTCTGCGGCATTGCCACCCCCCAAGGCCA
>DVJW01000176.1 GCA_018716505.1 Candidatus Faecaligallichristensenella faecipullorum
CCTTCTCTCTCCACGCCGGTTCCCAGCCTGCCAAGTCGCTCATGCCGGTCAGCAGGAAATTTTGTGGACGTTCCCTTTCCATCAGCCGCAGCTTATTCGGAAAAAATTCCGGCTTGCTGAAGTCATCGATCCTACGCCCCGTCCACTCACTCCGCCGTAGTACATTTTGATCGCCAGTTCTCTGGTCTCTTCCGGGTATTCATGCCGTTTCGGGGCTACGGTATAATATTTGCCGCACTCCTTACACTTGCAGCGTTGACTCCCCGAGGCGTTATACCCTGCCTTGATCTGGTTTTCTATCTTTCCGCATTTCGGGCATCTTTTCCATGCCTCTTCTGTTTTTTTCTCATATTTCCTATTTTATCACAAAATCTTTATTTTGGACACTCCCGAGAGGCGGGCCAGCTTATGTCGGAAAACGCAAAGGGCTCGCGCCCAAGGGCCGCGTCTGAATCCAATCGGCTGTCTTCACTGTCGTTCCCGGGCCGGAAACGCTTTGACGCGGGCCGCGCTTCGTGATATGATGGACAAAGGAGGAAAAGCCTTTAATCTCGAGCAAGCAATAAGGGAGGGTTTATCTATGTCCCGTGAATTCGCACCCATTGAAGCGCTTCCCGAATGGAACGGACTGCCGCCCCTGTTGACCGATGAAGACGGAAATGAGATCAAAACCCCTGCGCAATGGATGAACCGGCGCGAAGCGCTGATCCGCCTGGTGGAACATTACATGCTGGGCCAGGGCCCGGCCTTCGACGCCCCTATAAAGGGCCAGGTGATCAAAAGCGAACGGGCCTTGGAGGGCCAGGCCCAGCTG
The DNA here is from genome assembly GCA_018716505.1 of Candidatus Faecaligallichristensenella faecipullorum. Classification (GTDB taxonomy): domain Bacteria; phylum Bacillota; class Clostridia; order Christensenellales; family Aristaeellaceae; genus Faecaligallichristensenella; species Faecaligallichristensenella faecipullorum. The sequence goes on from DVJW01000176.1 coordinate 815, forward strand.
GACACGGTCCGGGTGTTTTATGGGCCCGGGTTTCAGGGCCATTTTGATATGAGCGTGCTGTATAAGGACGACGGGCGGAAAAAGCCCGCCATCACCTGGAGCCTGTTCTCCTATACCGGCCCCTGTCCGGTGGAGCGCGAGCTGGTTTTGGAGCGGGGCTATGTGCTTTGCAGCTTTTACCGGGAGCAGATGACCCCGGACGCCCCCATGAAGACCGGCCCGGCCCAGGCCGTTTATCCGGAATACGACTGGGGCGCCATCCGCATCTGGGCCTTTCAGCACAGCCTGGCGGCCAGCTATCTGACCGCCCAGCCCTATGTAAACCCGGACGCCCTGGTGGCCACCGGCCATTCCCGGGGCGGCAAGGCCGCGCTGGCCGCGGGCATATTGGATCCCCGGTTCGCGGTCACCGCGCCCAACAACTCGGGCTGCGGCGGATGCGGCAACTTCCGCTATCTGGGCACCCGGGACGGGCTGACCCAGGATCCGGCGCTCACCGAAAGCCTGGGGCGCATCGCCCATGTGTTCCCCTATTGGTGGAATCAAACCTTTCAGACCATCGGGGAACTGAACCCGCCCCACGGCTTCAAGTACGAATCGCGCCTGCCCTTTGACGGCCACACTTTGCGCGCCCTGGTCGCGCCCCGGGCCCTGTTCAGCAGCGAGGGGTTGGACGACGCCTGGGCCAATCCCTACGGCAGCCAACTGAGTTGCAAGGCGGCCCAGCCGGTGTTTGACCTCATGGGCGTGCCCCAAAACAACCGCCTGTTCCTGCGCGAGGGGCCGCATCAATTCGGCGAAACCGACTGGCGGGCGCTGCTGGACTTCTGCGATCAACAGTTTTCTTTCTAATTTTCCTGAAAACCCAAAAGGGAGGGATTGTCCATGGCCATCGCCGCGATGATCTACGATTTTGACCGGACGCTTTCGCCCAAGGATATGCAGGAATACAGCTTTATTCCGCATATCGGCATGGACGCCCCGGCCTTCTGGGCCGAATGCCAGGCCTTTGCCAAACAGCACAAGGCCGACCGCATCCTGGCCTACATGTACAAAATGCTGGAAAAGACCCCGCTCACCCGGAACACCCTGATGGAGCTGGGCCGGGAAATCGAGTATTTCCCGGGCGTAACCGACTGGTTTCAGCGCATCAACGCCTTCGGGAAAAGCCTGGGCATTGAGGTGGAACACTACATCATCTCCTCGGGGCTCAGGGAAATCATCGAGGGCACGTCCATCGCCCATGAATTCAAGGAAATCTTTGCCGCGTTTTTCGTCTACGACGAACAGGGCCGGGCGGTCTGGCCCGCGGCCGCGGTGAATTACACCTCCAAGACCCAGTTTTTGTTCCGCATCAACAAGGGCATATTGGACGTGACCGAGGATCAGGCGCTCAACGAATACACCCCGGATGAGCGGCGGCGCATCCCGTTTTCCCACATGATCTACATTGGCGACGGGCTCACCGACGTGCCCTGCATGAAGCTGGTCAAGCGCAGCGGCGGCATCTCCATCGGGGTCTATCAGGAGAGCGCGGCCATTGTGGACGATATGCTGTTCAACGGCCGGGTGGATTTTGTGCTCAGCGCGGACTACCGCTCGGGCAGCCCCCTGGAGCAGACGGTGCGGGCCGCGCTCATGGGCATCGCGGCCCAGAGCCGGCTGAACGACAAGCATATCGCCCATCTGGACCAGGCACGCCGGCGGGCACAAAGACTTTAACGTCCATATTAGGATTGCGCAAAGTCCTTGTGTTCTTACGTTCAAGCGAGTAGAATAGGTATGAACAAAAAGAGGCGGGGCGCGCCGCGTCCCAAAGGAGGTTTTCATGTCTATCTTTCAGGCGTTCATCCTGGGCCTGGTTCAGGGTCTGGCCGAATTTTTGCCCATCAGTTCCTCGGGGCATCTGGAGCTTGTCCAGACCTTGTTCGGAATCAATCAGAGCAATTCCATCGCGCTGGAAGTCATGCTGCATGTGGGCACGCTGATCGCGGTGTTCGTGGTGTACTGGAAGCGCATCTGGAATATGATCATGCATCCGGTAAAGAGCGAACTCTGGCTGTTGGTGGTGGCCACGATTCCGGCGGTGATCGCGCAATTGGCCTTCGGCGATTTCTTTGAGAGCGGCGCGCTGTATCTGGGCTTCAGCTTTTTAATTACCTCGGTGCTGCTGTGCGTGGCCGATATGCTGGGCGATATCCAGAAAAAGCACAAGGAAGTGAACTGGAAGGACGCGCTGATCATGGGCGTCATGCAGGCCGTGGCCATACTGCCCGGGGTCTCCCGCTCCGGCGCCACCATAACCGGCGGCCTGGGCGCTGGTCTGACCCGCAAAAAGGCGGCGGATTTTTCCTTCCTGATGTCCATTCCCGCCATAATGGGCGGCCTGGTGCTGAGCCTGAAGGAGATTCTGGACGGCAGCGCCATCGCGGGCGCGGGCGGATGGGGTCCGGTGCTGGTGGGCATTGTAACCGCCGCGGTCTTTGGCTTTTTGGCCATCCGCACCATGCTGCACATCATCCGCAAAATCAGCCTCAAATGGTTCGCGCTGTATACCACTGTCATCGGGGTGCTCGTGCTGCTGGATCAGTTCGTGTTCCATTTCTTCTTTTAAAAACGCGTAACCCGATGGGGTGATCCATGCGGTCAATACAAAGGAAAACCGGCTCCGCAAAGGGGGCCGGTTTCTTTTTTTATTAAGCCGCTATTCCTTTAAGCCGGGCTCCGCGCCCAGGGGCGAATCCGGATACAGGCCGCGGGCCTCCCTCAAAATCATGCGCGTAAACTTCTCCGCCCCCGCCTTGTTTACATGATCCGCATCCATAAACAGGCTGTAATCCCCGGAAAAATCCGGATGGCGGGAGTAATCCAAATAGGGCGCGTCATACCGCCTGGACAACGCCTCCATATCCGAATCAAAACGCTTCAGAAATTCCGGCGGATACTGCTCCACATACACGTCCGGATACGGCGCGGTACAGAAAATGGGCGTCCATCCTTTTTGCCGGCACAGGTTCACAATGCGGTCCAGCGCCTCCAGCGCCCGGTCATTGATTTTCGTGCTTTCGGGCGCATGCGATTGGTAAGATTTCAGGGCGTCCTGCCGGATCTGCTCGGGGGATTCGCTGTCCAGGCGCCGGTTCCATCCGGACTCCAGATAGGCCTTGGAGGAATCAAGATATTTGACGATCTCATCGGGGTTAAAGCGCACCAGGGGGAAGGCCTGAAACCACCGGCTGTCCGGGGCGGGGTTGGTCTGGTACCCGGCGGGCAGAAAATCATCATAGACCCGGGAACGGTCCTGATGATCGCTTTGGGCGCGCTCATCCTGATAGAGCGAAAAGAACGAAACGCTGATAAACAACACCGCGTCCTGGTCAAGGTGATCCTGATAATAATTCAACACCGCCCAATCGTCCGGCAGCGGCTGGGCGGACAGGCCGAAATTAAACCCGGTAATTTCCCTTAACTGGGCATAATCAAAGGCGCGCGCGCCATGGGAATTGCCCAAATTGGCCACCTGAATTCCGTCGGGCACCGATTGGAATTTATCGGTGCCCTTGGCGATCATGCGGTTTGGGATGACGACCCATTCATACAGCGGCCAGTTTATGCCCACGAACAGAATTGCGGTGAGCAGCAAAAGCAGCCCGACCTTTTTCAGGAATTTTTTCATATCGTTCTCCTCAGAACTGGAAGTAGATAAAGTCCGCCGGCGCGTCATAGGGCGACAGATAGATCATGACCATCATATAGCCCAGGTAGACCCCCCACTTGAGCAGCTTCGGCCAGCCGTCCATCCACCGGATGGGGTCCTTTTTCCTTTTTTCCATCCAGTCCAGCCCCCAGAGCACCGCCCCGGTCAGGAGCAGCCGGATGAGCACCGTTTTGCCGATGCCCATGGCCCCAAGCCCTTCCTTTACATAGCTCAGCGGCCGGCTCAGCCCATCCATTGCGTGGGCGAACACATAGCCCACATCCCCCAGGGTATTGGCCCTGAAAAATATCCAGGCCAGGCAAACCAACCCATAGGTTATCAAAATTTTCATCACCACGATGGCGCGGTTTTCCTGGGAGATGCCCAAGGCGCGATAGGCGCGCTCGCGCCAGGCGCGGGTGGCGTTGCCCGCCACTTGATACACTCCGTGCAGAGCGCCCCACAGCACAAAGGTCCAATTGGCGCCATGCCAAAGGCCGCTGAGCAAAAATGTGACCATCAAATTCAGGTAATGTCTGGGTTTTGAAACCCTGCTCCCGCCCAGGGGGATATACACATAGTCCATCAGCCAGGAGGACAGCGAGATATGCCACCTGCGCCAGAATTCCTTTATGGAGCGGGCCAGGTAGGGGGCGTCAAAGTTTTTCATCAGCCTGAAGCCCATCATCTGCGCCGCACCCACCGCGATATCCGAATACCCCGAAAAATCGCAGTAGATCTGCAGGGAAAACAGAACCGTGGCCATGACCAGGGAAAACCCCGAATATTCCGGCAAATTGTTGTATACGAGATTGACGAACCCGGCCACATAGTCGGCGATCACCAGCTTTTTAAAGAAGCCGATGGCCATGGTCTTCAGTCCCCTCATCACCTGATCGTACTGAAAGGTATGCTTTTCATAGAATTGGGGCAGGAGATTGGTGCTGCGCTCGATGGGCCCGGCCACCAACTGGGGAAAGAAGGAGACATACAGCGCGTACAGGCCCAGATGCCGCTCGGCCTTTAAATCGCCCCGGTATACGTCGATTACATAGCTCAGGGTTTGAAAGGTATAAAAGGAGACGCCCACCGGCAAAATCAGGTTCAGGGTAACGGGATGCACCGGCAGCGAAAACCGGGCCAGCAGCGCGCTCACCGAATTGCTGAAGAAATTAAAATATTTGTAGAAGAACAGCAGGCCCAGGCTAAAGCCCACGGCGCCCACCAGCGCCGCCCGCCGCACCGTTTTTTTCTCCGAGGCGCCGATGATCCGCGCGGTCAAATAGGAAACCAAAGTAACCGCGGCAATCAGCCAAACCAGGCGCGCGTCCCAGCTCATATAAAAATAATAACTGGCAATCAACAAAAAAACCCATCGGACGCGATGGGGAATCGCGTAATACAGCAAAAATACGCACGGGAAAAAGACCGCAAACTGCCAGGAATTAAACAGCATAGTTTTCTCTTCCTTATAGCCATAGCCGCAACCGGCTGAATGGGGTAAAAATCCGGCTTCATTTTACCACACATATTGATCCTGCGCAATGCGCGCCCATGTTCAACACAAAAGGGCCCGGCGCGGAATGTACCGCATTCCGCGCCGGGCCCTTATCGATTCCTTTATCCCACCACCACGTTGACCAGACGGCCGGGCACATAGATCAGCTTCCTGATCTGCTTGTCGCCCACCAGCTTTTTCACCTGCTCGTTGCCGCGCAGGGAATCCGCGTCCTTGGCGGTCAGGCTGGCCGGCACCGAAATGCGGCCGCGCACCTTGCCGTTGATCTGAATGGCGATTTCCACCTCGTTTTGCACCAGGGCCTCGGGGTCGAACTCGGGCCACTTCTTGTGATGCAGCGGGCCCTCGAAGCCGCAGAGTTCGGCGATCTCCTCGGTGATGTGCGGGGCCACCGGGTTGAGCAGCTGAATCAAAATTTCCAGCTCGCCCCGGCTCACGCTGCCCTTTTGATACAGGGCGTTCACCAAGGCCATCATGGCGGCGATGGCGGTGTTGAACTTCATGCGCTCGAAGTCCTCGGATACCTTTTTGATGCAGCTGTGCACCTCAAACTTCATATCCTCGCGCACGCCCTCCTCATCGGTGAGCATTTCCATCAGCCGCCAGACCCGATCCAGGAAGCGGCGGCAACCCCGCGCCCCGTCGGTGGACCACGGAATGGCCTGGTCAAAGGCGCCCATGAACATCTCGTACATGCGGAAGGCATCCGCGCCGATTTCCTTTACGATGTCGTCCGGGTTGACCACGTTGCCCCTGGACTTGCTCATCTTTTCGCCGTTGGAGCCCAAAATCATGCCGTGGGAGGTGCGCTTTTGATAGGGCTCGGAGGTGGGCACCACCCCGATGTCGTACAGGAATTTGTGCCAGAAGCGGCTGTACAGCAGGTGCAAGGTGGTGTGCTCCATGCCGCCGTTGTACCAATCCACGGGCAGCCAATACTTGAGCTCATCCATGGAGGCCAGACAGGCGTCGTTGTGCGGGTCGATATAGCGCAGGAAATACCAGCTGGAGCCCGCCCATTGGGGCATGGTGTCGGTTTCGCGCCGGGCCGGGCCGCCGCAATGGGGACAGGTGGTGTTGACCCAGCTGTCGATGGCGGCCAGCGGGGATTCTCCGTCGTCGCCGGGCATGTAGTTATCCACCTCCGGCAAGGTCACGGGCAGCTGATCCTCGGGCACCGGCACCCAGCCGCACTTTTCGCAATACACCAGCGGGATGGGTTCGCCCCAATACCGCTGGCGCGAGAACACCCAGTCGCGCAGCTTGAAGTTGACCTTTCTTTGACCCAGGCCCTGTTCGGTCAGCCATTCGATGATGGCCTTCTTGGCCTCGGCCACCTTCATGCCGTTCAAAAAGCCCGAATTGACCATCACGCCGTCCTGGATATCGGTGTACGCCGCGCTCTCCACGTCGCCGCCCTTGACCACCTCAATGATATCCAATCCGAACTTCTTGGCAAAGGCCCAGTCGCGCTCGTCGTGGGCGGGCACGGCCATGATGGCCCCGGTGCCGTAGCCCATGAGCACATAGTCCGAGACCCACACCGGGATCTCCCGGTCGTTCACCGGGTCAATGGCGCGCACGCCCTGAATCTCGACGCCGGTCTTGTCCTTGTTGAGTTCGGTGCGCTCAAAGTCGCTCTTGCGGGCGGCCTGGGCGCGGTAGGCCACGATTTCCTCATAATTTTGGATCTTGTCCTTGAGCTTCTCGATCATCGGATGCTCGGGGGAAACCACCATGTAGGTGGCGCCGAACAAGGTGTCGGGCCGGGTGGTGTATACCCGCAGGGTCTCGCCGCCCTCGGTGAGCTTGAACTCCACCTCCGCGCCCTCACTGCGGCCGATCCAGTTCTTCTGCTGGGTCTTGACCTTCTCGATGAAGTCCACCTCATCCAGCCCGTCCAGCAGTTTTTGGGCATAATCGGTTATGCGCAGCATCCACTGGCTCTTGACCTTGCGCACCACTTCGCCGCCGCAGCGCTCGCACACTCCGCCCACGACCTCTTCGTTGGCCAGGCCCACCTTGCAGCTGGTGCACCAGTTGATGGGCATTTCCATCTTATAGGCCAGCCCTTTTTTAAACAGCTGCAAAAAGATCCACTGGGTCCATTTGTAATAGCTGGGGTCGGTGGTGTTGACCTCGCGGCTGTAATCGAAGGAAAAGCCCAACCGCTTGAGCTGTTCGCGGAAATGGTCGATATTCTGGCGGGTCACGATGGCCGGATGGATTTTATTTTTAATGGCATAGTTTTCGGTGGGCAGGCCAAAGGCGTCCCAGCCGATGGGGAACAGCACGTTATAGCCCTCCATGCGGCGCTTGCGGGCGATGATGTCCATGGCCGTGTTGCTCCTGGGATGGCCCACATGCAGGCCCATACCCGAGGGGTAGGGGAACTCGATCAACGGATAAAACTTGGGCTTTGTGTGCGCCTTTTCGGCCTCAAAGGCGTGGGATTCGTCCCAGCGCTGTTGCCATTTGGGCTCAATGGCATCCGGATCATACTGGGGAATGTTTTTCATCTGCAAAATCTCCCTTTCCAAAACAAAATAAAAAACGCTTTCCGCTCCAAAGAGACGGAAGGCGTTGCCTTTCGCGGTACCACTCTTGTTGGGCGCCCGGTTTCGCGCGCCCCACTCCATGCCGGTATCGGCGGCCGCCGCCCGCTGCTAACGGGAACTCCGGGGCGAGTTCAGCCCGCTTCGCCGCCGGCTCGCAGCCCCCGCCGGCTCTCTGTAGGCGAATCCACAGACCTAATACTCCCCATCAACGTCGTGATGAACTTTGGTTTTATTATAGGCGGTAAGCGATTTGTTGTCAAGCGCCAAACCGTTTTTTAAAAAAGGAATCCCCTATCCAAGTGCCGAAATACAATAAACTTTGTATTTTCAGGAGGGTTTCCCATGCGGACAGAATTGCCCGAAACCGTAAACAAGGCGCTTTCCATGCTCCATCAAGCCGGGTTCGAGGCCTATGTGGTGGGGGGCTGCGTGCGCGATATGCTGATGGACCATTCGCCCAAGGATTACGACCTGGCCACCTCCGCCCATCCCCAGGCCATTCAGCGGGTGTTTGCGGGCTTTGCCATGACCCTGGAAGGGCTCAAACACGGCACGGTGCGGGTGATTTTGAACCACGAGCCCCTGGAGATCACCACCTTTCGGGTGGACGGCGGCTACAGCGACGGCCGCCATCCGGACGCGGTGCGCTTTACCCCCTCCCTGGAAGAGGATTTGCTCCGGCGGGATTTCACCATAAACGCCATGGCCTACGCCCCGGAAACCGGGCTTATTGATCCCTTCGGCGGCCGGGCGGATATCGCGGCGCGGCTGATTCGCTGCGTGGGCGATCCGGAAAAGCGGTTCTCCGAGGACGCGCTGCGCATTTTGCGCGGACTGCGCTTCGCCGCCGTGCTGGATTTTGAAATTCATCCGGATACCCTGCAAGCCATGGAGCGCCTGTCCCCGAAGCTCAACCTCATTTCCGCCGAGCGGGTGGAGGCCGAGCTCATGAAGCTGCTCACCGGGCCGGCGGCCAGCCGTTCTCTGATTCTGGGCCGGGCCGCGCTGTGCGCCCGCATGCCCTGCCTGGACGACGCGGGCTATGAAGAGCGCGCCCGGGCCCTGGCCCGCCTGCCCCGGGACGCGGATCTGAGGTTGGCCATGCTGCTCGGCGGGCTCGACGAGCAGGCGCTTTCCGGCGCCTTGACCGGCTTAAAATCCAGCCGGGCCACCGCCGGGCGGGTGCAGCGCGCCCGGGCCGCCCTTCAAAAGATCCCCGTCCCCCTGGAAAATACCGCGCTCCGCCTGCTCATCCGGGATGTGGGCTTTGCCGCGGCGGCGGACGCCCTGAATTTAAGGCTGGCCCAGACCGGGGAGGCGGCTTTCGCGCGCGCCCTGGAGGAACTTCAAGGGTTGCGGGCCTCAGGCGCCTGCCTTTCCCTGAAAGATATGCGGCTCGACGGCGGGGCGCTGATCCGCTCCGGCATGGCCCCGGGCCCGGAAATGGGCCGCATTCTGAACACGCTGCTGGACCGGGTCATCCAGGGCGAATTAAAAAACCAGCCGGAGGACCTGCTGGCCGCGGCCCTGGAAATGGCCCGTCACAAAATCGAATAGGCAGGCCGTCCCGGCCAAATCGGATTCTGAGGTTGTGTTTTGATTAATTGCTCGCATTTTCAATCAAAATGTGGTACAAATATAGGAGGAACCGTTTTGATAAGCAATTTCAAGACAAAGGAGTCTGATTTCGATGGAAAAACTGTACACCGGAAAGACAAAGGATGTCTATGCGCTGAAAAACGGCAACGTTCTTTTGAAGTTCAAGGACGACTGCACCGGCAAGGACGGCAAGTTTGACCCCGGCGAGAACTCGGTGGGCCTGACCATTGAGGGCATCGGCCGGGAAAACCTGAAGACCTCGGTGTATTACTTTGAGATGTTGAAAAAGGCCGGCGTCAAGACCCACTACATCAGCGCGGATGTGGAGAACGCCACCATGGAAGTGCTCCCGGCCAAGGTGTTCGGCCATGGCCTGGAGGTCATCTGCCGGCTGGTGGCCACCGGAAGCTTTGTGCGCCGCTACGGCGAGTACATCGCGGACGGCACCAAAATCGAGGGCGGCTATGTGGAGACCACCTTTAAGGACGACGCCAAGGGCGACCCGCTGGTCACCAAGGACGGCCTGGAAGTGTTGGGCGTGATGACCGGCGAGATGTACGACAGCATGAAGGCCCAGACCTTGGCCATCACCAAGATCGTGGCCGAAGATCTGGCCAGGAAGGGCCTGGAGCTGTACGATATCAAGTTTGAGTTCGGCTACAGCAAGGATGGCGAGGTCATTTTGATCGACGAAATCGCCAGCGGCAACATGCGCGTCTACAAGGACGGCAGGATTGTGGATCCCATGGATCTGACCAAGATGATTTTGGCCTAAGTCTTTCTGAATTGAAAAATCCGCCCCGGCGCGCTGTCAGGGGCGGATTTTCTATATTGTTTTATCCCTGATCCTGAAACAGCCCTTCGACGATTTCCCGCCGGAACAGCCCATACACATTGCCCCCGCAGGCCCGGTCAAAACAGGCCTTGAGATCCAAAAACGCCCTCCATTTTTCCGGGGTGCGCGGGCCAGTGCCGTGCCGCATGGCCACGTCCATCAGCCTCACCTCCATCAGGGCCACGCCCGAGGGAAGCGAAATCGCGTCGCAGAGCTGGATCAGCCGGTCATAATCGTCATACCGCGCCCGGGCCAGAAAATCCTCGATAAACGCCCGCTCCTCTTCTGTGCAATCCTGCTTTCCGGAAAACATATCGATATCCTGAACCGGAAAGGAGTGGGTCATGCAGACGCGGGCCGCCGCGCCGTATCCCCGATCCATCATCAGGCGGTATCCGGCGATCACATGGTGCATGGCCCGCGCCCCCTCATACCGGCCGATATCGTGAAGCAGCCCCAGCGCATAGGCCTTATCCGGCTCCATGCCCGCGGCCCGGGCGATGGTTTCGGCGGCTCGGGCCGCGGTCTGACAATGCCGGATCCAGGGCCCGGGGTTGAGCGTGCCCGCCCAGTTCAAGAGCTCTTCCGCCTTCTCCCGGCCGGGATACCCGCCGCCCGCGCTCATACCGCTTCTTCCCCCCGAACCGCCCGCAAAAAGGCCTCAAAAATCCTTATGGAAAATTCATCTTTTCCCAACGTCATCTCGGGATGCCATTGTACCGCCACCAAAAAGCGCGACCCGGGCCGCTCCATGGCCTCAATGATGCCCTTGGGGCCCCGGGCGCTGACCACAAAACCCGGGGCCGGGGTTTCCACCGCCTGGTGATGGTAGCTGTCCACCATCATGCGCGCGCAGCCAAAGATGGCCCGGGTTCGGGTGTTCTCCTTCAGCTCCACCGGATGAAAGAAATCCCCGGAGCCCGGGGGCTGCTGATGCAGATCCCCGTAAACGGTGGGCACATCCTGAATCAACGTGCCGCCCAGGGTGGCGTTTATGATTTGTATGCCCCGGCAGATGCCCAAAATGGGCAGATCCCGTTCCATGGCCCCTTTGAGCAGATGGCCTTCCATCTCGTCCCTGGGCGGATAGGAAGGGCCGCATTTCTCCTCCCGCGTCCGGTTATAGCGGGCGGGATCCACATCCGGCCCGCCGGAAAACAGCACCCCATCCAGCCCGTCCAACAGCGCGTCCATCTCCTCCGCCCGGGTCTCATAGGGAATCAGCACCGGCTCTCCGCCGGCAAGCTGCACGCCCATCAGGTAGCCCGGGGGGATATATTGAATTTCCCCCTCCTCCCGGCGATAGGGGGTTATGCCGATGCGCGGGGTTCTCATGGTTTTTCTCCTCCAAACCCTGATCTTCAGGCCATGGTCCTGAGCATTTCCAGGCTTACCTCGTAATCCGAGGGAATCCCCTTTTCCAGGTCCTCCATGGCGTCGATCATGTAATCCGCCATGCGCCAAAGCTCCTGTCCGCTGGAACCCGCGATGTGCGGGGTAATGAAGCAATTGTCCAGGCCGCTCAGCGGGTTGTCCTCGATATGCTGCTCGTCAATGAGCACATCCAATAGCGCGGTGCGGCTGCGGTCCGCGGTCAGGGCGTCGTAAAGGTCGGCTTCGGAAAGCTGGCTGCCCCGGCCGGTGTTGATAAAGGTGGAACAGGGCCGCATGCCCATCAGGTGGCGGCGCTGGATGATGCCCTGGGTCTCGGGCAAATTGGCGATATGGTTGGACACCACCAGGCACTCTTCAAAGATTTCGTCCAATCCCTTTTTCACCGCGCCCATTTCCCGGGCCTTTTCTTCGCTCAAAAAGGGATCGAACACCCAGATTTCCAGCCCCGTGCCCTGAAGCATCCGAATAACCCGCCGCCCAATGGCCCCGGCGCCCAAAATGCCCACCTTGATCTGATAATTCCCGGGATAGCGCTCAAAGGCCGCCCGGGCGGCCGCCTTGCCCTGCTTCATCAGGGGCTGCACCCGGAAATACCCCTTGGCCGAGAGCAGAATCTGGGACACCGTGTACAGCGCCACCGGCACCGCGTTGGCCTGCCAGGCGCTGAACACCTTTACCCCGGCCTCCAAAAATCCCCGGGCAAAGCCCTGCACGCTGCCCGCCGCGTAAAACAGCGCCTGACAGCGGGGCAGGTATGCCTCAATCTGCCGGGCCGTCCAGGGGAACATGCCCCAGCTGGACACGATGTAATCGGCCTCCCGAAGCGTTTCCCGGAACCGCTCGGGGTCATCCACGTCCACCACCGTCTCAGATATCCGGCAAAGGCCGGACAGCCGCTCCATCTGGCGCTCTCCGAACACCCGATGAATCAATGCCTCGCCCTGCCCGGTCACAAAAACCGCTTTCTTCATCCGCGCGCCCTCCCCTGTAAACTTTACATTCTGGCCAAATTGTAGCACGCCCTCCCCCATGCGTCAATAGGCCGGAAGGGTTGGGGTTTACCCCTCGCTTTTCATATATCCGGTGGCCAGATCCACCTGATGGGTGAGCGCCTCGCCCCGCTCAAAGCGGCCCAGATTCTCGATAAAGATGGCCTCAATGGCCTGGGTGGTTTGCAGCAAATGATCCCCGCCCGAAATGTGGGGGGTAATCAGCGCGTTTCTGAGCCCATACAGCTCATGGCCCGGGGGCAAGGGTTCCGGGTCGGTCACATCCAGGGCCGCGCCCCCAATCCTTCCCTCCCGAAGCGCCCTGCACAGCGCCCCGGTATCCACCGCGCCGCCCCGGCCCACGTTCAAAAGCAGCGCGCCCCTTTTCATCAGGCCGATTCGCTTTTCATTCATCACATGGCGGGTCTGCTCGCCCCCGGGCAGGCTCAGGGCCACCACATCGGCCTGGGGAAGAAAAGCCTCCAAATCCTCCAACGTGCCCAGGGCCTCCACATAGTCCGGAGCCGGATGGGGCGTGCGCCGGATGCCCAACACCCGGGCGCCCAGGGCATGGGCCCTTTGCGCAAACTGGCCGCCGATGTCGCCCATGCCCACCGAAAGCACCGTGGCCCCCTGGAAGGAGCGCACCTTGCCCTCGTCCTTCCACAGGCCCTGGCGCTGGTTATCCCGGTAGAGATGAAGCCCTTTCATCAGCATCAGGGCCGCGGCGATCATGTATTCGGAAATGGCCAGCCCATAGGCCCCGGTGGCGTTGGTGAGCACCGCGCCCCTGGGCATTTGGGCGGCATAATTTTCGGCCCCGGCGCTCTGAAGCTGCAGCCACCGAAGCCCCTCCAATTGGCTCAGCCATTCCGCCGGGGGATTGCCCAGAATGGCGTCGAATTTCCGGGCGTCCTCCAGCGTCACCGAATCCCTGGAGGCGAAAACGATTTCCGCCCCGGGCGCGGCCTCATGCAGCGCGGCGCGAACCGCCTCGCTCGCCGGATACAGGCAAAGCACCTTATTTTTTTTCATAAAATAAAACCTCCCATGAATAAATGGCAACTTGGGACGCGTCCAGCGCGTCCAATGGATATCTACCTACTGTTCGTTTAGGGTTCCGGCCGCGTCAGCACGGCTTTAAAGGGGGGAGAGTATCTTGTTTCGTGGGAAAAAGCGCCGCCTGGTGGTGGGCATTCTGTTGTTTGAGTTGGTGCTGGCGCTGTTTTTGATGGTATCCAGCGGGCTCATCATTCCCACCGAACCCGCCGCCCGGTCCTACACCGTGCGCGGGGTGGACGTATCCCATCATCAGGGCAAGATCAATTGGGAAAAAATCGCCGGTCAAGGCATGGATTTTGCCTTCATCAAGGCCACCGAGGGCAAGAGCTTCAAAGACCCCAACTTTGAACAAAATTTTGCCCAGGCCCGGGAACACCTGACGGCGGGCGCGTATCACTTTTTGAGCTTCGACGTTTCGGGCGAGGAACAGGCGCGCAACTTTATCGAGAGCGTGCCCGTGGTTTCGGGCATGCTGCCCCCGGTGGTGGATGTGGAACTCTACGGCGATTACCGCTTCAATCCGCCCAGCCGCCATCAGGTGGCCCAAATCCTCGAGCCCATGCTGAAGGCGCTGGAAGCGCATTATGGGGTGATGCCCATTTTGTACGCCACTTCGCGCAGCTACCACCGCTATATCGACGATAAATTCGAACAGTATCCGCTCTGGATTCGCGGGGTATACCGAAAGCCCGGTCAGGACTTTGACTTTTGGCAATATACCGACCGGGGCACGCTCAAGGGGTACACGGGCCGGGAGCGCTTCATCGATTTAAACGTGTTCGACGGCAGCGAGGCCGAACTTGAAAAATTGCTCATTCAGCGTCCATAAAAGCGGGGTTGTCTCATGAAGCGAAATTTCCACCACATACTGTGTGCGGTAAAACACCCGTTCCACAACATGTGCAAGAAAAACGCCTTGTTGAGTCAACCCCCAATTTTTTATCAATAGTCGCGCATGCGCTTCCAGACATCCAGCACCATCAGATACCGCTCCAGGGGCAGGCCCTTGAAGGGAATATTGCTGGTGCAGAACACATAGCCGCCGCCCGGCTTGGCATAGGTCAGGCAATACTCGGCCGAGGCGATGACCTCCTCATCGGTGCCGGTCTGCATGGCCGCGCAATGCACGTTGCCGCACAGCGCCACCTTATCCCCTACCAGGCGCTTGACCTCGCGAATATCCACCCCGGCCATGGGGTCGATGGAATGCAGCGCGTGGGGATGGGCGGCCACCAGCTGATCCAAAATGGGCATGATGTTGCCGTCGGTGTGCTTGATGGCATAGCCGCCATGGGAACGGATGGCCTCGATCAGCCGGGTCAAATAGGGCGCGATGAACTCGGCAAACTTGGCCGGGGACAGGAACGGGCCCTTGTTGAAGCAGTAGTCGCTGCACAGGATAAACCCATCCAATCCGGCGTCCAGCATGCGCAGGTCGTAATCAATGGCGTCCTGGCACATCTTTTCGGCCTCTTCATGCAAGAGTTCGGGTTCATCGGCCATGCGGTAGGAGAATTCCACGATGCCATCCCCGTCCGGAATGGCAAAGGTTCCGTCTCCATGGGCCAAAAGCATATATTGATCCCCGCTGAGCGCCCGGATGCGGCGAATGGTCTCTTTGGTGTGCTCCTCATTTAAGTATTGAATGCAAATCGCGTCGTGCTCCAGCTTTCCGTAGACCTGCAAGAGGTATTCGGCGTTTTCCGCGATTTTGCGCTCCTGCTCCTTGGGCGAATCGCCCTTTAGGTCCTTTTCGGTGAGAAAGGGCTTGCCCATCAGCTCCTCAGCGAGCTGAAATTCCAGTTCAAAGGTGGGCACCCGGTCGGGTATGCCCAGATTCAGTGCGGTGGCCATGCGTTGGCGCGGGGTCATCATCGGTCGTTTCCTCCCTAAATTGGTTCCTGGTTTTTGCGGATAAGAAATTTCGACGCAGGGAGGTTTTTTTCCTGCCCGCACAAAAATTTGACCTATCTTAAACAAACGGGGAGCGGACCGCCCGGGCCCGCTCCCTTTGTATTCAATTTCTCTTACTTCAAGAACAACTCGATGACCGGAACCAATACATTGGGCTTGACCGGCGGAATGTTGAGCACCAACAGATCCTTGTCCCTGGGCACGCCCTCGCCGAAATGCTCCATGCCGCCCTCGGAGAACCTGACCTCGCTGCCGTCGTGCAGGAATTGGGCGTATTCCACCTTGCCCGCCATGCCCGGCAGCAAAACGTGGATAAACGGATAGGCGAAAAGATGCAGATACAGCCGCTTGCCGTCCACGCTCTGGGTAAAGCGGCAATCCGCAGGCGCCTTAAACTCGGGCTCGGCCATGGTGCATCCATAGATGGAGCGCGAATTGTACTTCATCCAATCGGCGTACACCTTGAGCGCGGCCTCGGCGCGGGCATCCAGATAGCCCCGGGCAGTGGGGCCCACGTTCATGAGCAGATTGCCGCCCAACGACACGGTGTTGACCAGCATGCGGATCAGCATTTCCGGGGACTTCCAGGTGGATTCGTCCCGGTGATAGCCCCAGGAGCCCGAGAAGGTCTGGCAGGCCTCCCACACCACCAGCTCGCCGGTCTCGGGATGGCGCACCCATTCCATGGGCTGTTGCTGCTCGGGGGTAAAGATATCCTGCTCAATTTCGGTGCGGTTGTCGATGATGATGCCGGGCTGCAGCTCGCGGGCCAGGGCGATCAGCTTTTCGGCCTCCCAATCATCCTTGCCCTTGCCCTTCATCCAGGCCTTGTCGCCCACGCCGTTGTTGTTGGAGTAGCTGAAATCGAACCACAGGATGTCGATCTTGCCATAGTTGGTGAGCAGCTCGCGCACCTGATTGCGCATGTATTCGGCGTACTTGCGCATATCCCGGCCCTCGTTTTGCTGTTTGGCGTCCGGGTCGTCCCGGCGGGGATGCAGCATATCGATGGGGAAATCCGGGTGATGCCAGTCGATGAGGGAATAATAGAAACCGATATGCAATCCCTCGGCGCGGAAGGCGTCCACATATTCGCGCACCAGGTCGCGGCCGGCCTGGGTATTGGTGCATTTATAGTCGGTGTACTGGCTGTCGAACATGCAGAAGCCCTCGTGGTGCTTGGTGGTAAACACCGCGTACTTCATGCCCGCGGCCTTGGCCTGGCGCGCCCAATCCTTGGGATCATACAGATCCGGATTAAAATGCTCAAAATACTTCTGATAATGTGCCTCCGGGATCTCTTCCCTATTTTTAACCCACTCATGGCGGGCGGGCAGGGCGTACAGTCCCCAATGGATAAACATGCCGAATCGGGATGCGGTAAACCATTCGGTATCGCCCGGGGTCTTTCGGGTAACATAGCTGGACATTGCGCTCCACTCCTTCGTTTTTTACATACTTGACGCGCCCAAGGCGCAAAACCTGGTTATATATTTCGCCCTGGGGCTGCCGATTCCTGCCGGAATATGCCCCGGAATGTAACTTTACTTTAACCTTGATTTCATCCTTGCCCACGGCCCAAGTTCAACAATTTTATGAACATTGCGCCCAATCCCTTTACTTTAATTTTCAAAGCCGTTATTATTAAGTATAGAAAGGGACGCCGGCGCGCCCCGGTTTTGGAGGGATCTCATTATGCAGGAGCTCTACAGTGAGCAAGATATTGAAAATTGCAAAAAAAGCCTGAAGAAGCGGATCGTTCTGAGCATTGCGGTGCTCGTTGTGTGCCTGGGCGTGGCCATCACCCTGCTGGTTCTGCGCCAGCGCATCGCCTGTCTGGTGGCGGGCGCGCTGGGCATGAGCGTCAGCTATTTTTTCTGGTGCATGGTGGGGCT
>DVJW01000177.1 GCA_018716505.1 Candidatus Faecaligallichristensenella faecipullorum
AGGAGCGGCCCAAGTGGCCGCTTCCGATATCATTTTCCGGCCGTCGCCAAAGGCGACAGGAAAATGATGCAACTCGAAAAAATGAAAAATTCATTTTTTCGAAGGGTGTTGACTTTGTCAACACCCAGAAGCCGGCCTCCCTTGGCCGGCTTTCCTTTTTATATTCTCTGATGCGGCAAGAGAAAATTCTAATCTACCGCCGGAATCCCTTGACAGATGATATCGAAAAACTTACAATAAGTTTACAACCATCCGTGCAAATAAGTTTAGATTGTGGGGATATGAACATGAAAAAGTGGTTCATCGCATTGGCTATGCTCATAACGTTGGCACTTTGCTGCCCGGTCGCCATGGCCGGCAATCTGTCGTTGAACGCAATGCCCTATTCCCTTGATTCCATTGAGACTTACAGCGGTTTTTCCCTGGATGAATCCACAGGCGAATGGAGCCTTTCCAGCAATCAGGCGTTGGCCATGTTGGACGAAGTTCAAACCGGAGCCCTGAAGGGTTATTCCTCCAAGGGCAACTGTTTCTTTGAACTCAGCGTTTCAGGCAATGAAAAGAGCGGATGGCTTCAACCCATGCTGACTTTGTATTTTGTGGGATCCAACCGCATGGAGCCCAGCGCGGTTTCCTTCCTGGTTGATGGAACGCGCTACGACCTGGCGGTGTTCTCTGAAGAAGCCGCCATCGGCGAGCAAACCGTGGAGCGTATGCAGGCGCCCTTGGACATGGAAGGGTTGGCACTCATGGAAAAGCTGACCCAGGCTGAAGAGGTGAAGCTGCGTCTGCACGGAAACAAGACCTATTCCACCACCCTCAAGGCCAAGGTTTCCTCCTCGGCCAACGCCAGAACCCAGGTAGAGTCAGCCTCGCTGAAGACCCTCGAGCCTATTCTGGCGGCGTTGGACACCCTGAATATCTCCGAATACGATCGTTGGGCGGAAAACGCTGAGATTTGGGAGCAGAAGACCAATCAGAAGCCCATGCTCACCCAAACCGTGGTAGCCGATCAAACGGTACAGGAAAACGCGCCCAAGCTGACCAGCGGGTGGGGTATGCTCACCGTGGGCGACAGCGGTTCTTCGGTGCGCTCGCTTCAAAAATCCTTGGGTCAGGAGGGCTATTTGGTGGACTTTGACGGCAGCCGCTATGACAAGCTCACCCGCAAGGCGG
The DNA here is from genome assembly GCA_018716505.1 of Candidatus Faecaligallichristensenella faecipullorum. GTDB lineage: Bacteria > Bacillota > Clostridia > Christensenellales > Aristaeellaceae > Faecaligallichristensenella > Faecaligallichristensenella faecipullorum. The sequence goes on from DVJW01000177.1 coordinate 1,177, forward strand.
TTATGCGCTATCAGCAGCTGAACGGCCTGCTCCCCACCGGAAGCGCGGATCAGCAGACGGTAAACCTGCTCTTTGGCGCCATGCCCGAAACCCAAGCCTCCGAACCGGAGGCGTCCACAGAACGAATTGCCTTGGCCGCCGGGGAAAACCTGGCCCAGGGTGATCTGATCTATGAGGCCAAAGACGTGGCCGCTATATCCCTTGAGCAATGCGAACTGGCGCGTCAGGTGTCCCCCAGCGGTGCCATTGACGCAGCGGGCGCTGTAGGGGTAACCAACTCGGACAATCTGCTCTTCATTGCCCGGGGAACGATTCAGAATTTGAGTTCAGAGGAGCTGAATTTCTACTTCCAGCTGCCTGCCACCTTGATCTACGACGGCAAATATTCCTTTACCTGCACTTTGCAATGTGAGGCGGATGGCGGCTCGCGCTTTGAAACCTCGATATTGCCCATGGCTCAGGCCGACTTGGTTGTAACCGCCGAGATTCCCGAAGCTCTCTTAAACCAGACCGGGGATTGGTCGCTGAGCTTTACGCTGGGCGAAAGCCAATTGGTATATCCCATCGATCGCTAATCCACGCGAAGCAAAAAGATTGGTCCAGACGTATGTCCGGGCCAATCTTTTTTCTTATTCCCACTTTCCTCGGGTATATTGATCGTCCACCAAATCCGCAACACCTGCCAACAACAGCAGGATGCCCTGAATCCGGTATGGGCGGGCCGCATAAATGCCTCTGCCTTCCTCCTCGCTGGCCTCATAGACCAAATCTGCGGTTTGAAGCATTCTCAAATGGTGATAGGCCTGGCCGGTGGAACCATAGCCCATCTCCTGAATCATCTGGGTCACGCTCATGGGCTTTCGAATTAGGGCCAACAGCAGCCTGAGCCGTTCCCCATTGATGCAGCTCAACACCCGCTCGGCGGTCCTATCCTCCACCAGCTCCATCAAATTCTGAACGCAGACCTTCTCTTTCCCCCAGGTGGACTGACGTCCGCCTGAAGAAAACACGCCCACATAGCTCAACGCCCCCATTTGGCCATGCTCATTGCACCAGTCCTCCAGCTCTTCCAGGCATTTCGCCGTATTTTCTCCCCACTGTCCCTTCTCGACCTTATGAATCGGCCCTGAACTCAAGGTCCCCTGAAAATCCAACCGCCTTTGAATCTGTGAAATCTGCGCCCTGAGTTCATCGATTTCCATTCCATAATCCCGCATGTGCTCTTCTCCTTTTTACTATATTTCGTATTTTCATAATATCATAATCCGCAGGTTTTATCAATACGTTTTCTCATAATTTCAAAAATAAAAAATAAGTGAGGCATCTTCCAGGAGATGCCCCACTTGTAAGGTGGAATCAAAATCGGATTCTATCCCTTCACGCTGCCCAGCACCAGACCAGTGGTAAAATGTTTCTGCAGAAGAGGATAGATGAGCAAAATGGGCAACGCGCCCAGGAACAGCTGCGCCGCACGTCCGGTTCTGGCGTTCATCATGCTGATGATCTGAGTGTAATCGCCCTGCGCCAGGCGAAGGATTTCCTCAAAGTCACGAAGCAGGGTCTGAAGGTAGGTCTGAAGCGGATAGCGCGAGCTGTCCTGCATGTAAATGATCCCGCTAAACCAGTCGTTCCAGTGGTTTACAATGGAGAACAGACCCACCGTAGCCAAGGAGGGCGCCAACAGCGGGAGCAACACGCGCACCAGGCACACAATGGGCGCGGCACCGTCGATCAGCGCGGCCTCTTCGATTTCCTCAGGCAACCCGCGGATAAAGTTCATCAATATAATCATATTGTAAACCGGCACCGCGCCCGGCAAGATCAGCGACCAAATGCTGTTCAACAAGCCCAGATTGACCACCAGAATATAGGTGGGAATCAAACCGCCATTGATGATCATGGTGATGACGAAAAAGGCCATGTAGATATTCCGGCCCGCCAGCTTCTGCTTGGACTTGGACAGCGGATACGCCGTAATGATCATGAGCACCAGGTTAACCGCGACACCCAAAACCACGCGCTGAATGCTGATCCAAAGGGCCTGTGTAAACTCTCCACCCTTAAGGGCGAATTCATAGGCGGCGAGGGTGGGTTCCACCGGCCAAAACGCCACCCTGCCCGCGGCCACCGCAGAGCTGGAACTGAAGGACATGGCCAAAAGATGGATAAACGGCAAAATACAGACCAACGAGGTCACTGTAAGGAACAAATAGTTAAACACAAGAAACGCCTTTCGGGCTGGCGTTGTATATTCCTTCATGGACGATTCCTCCCATCAATGAAGCGATCTACATTTTAGAACACCCTGTAACCGGCAACACGGTCAGCCAGGTAGTAGGAAGCGCAGATGAGCACGCCAGATACCAGCGACTTAAACATGCCCACCGCGGTACCCACCGAATATTGAGCCTGCTGAATGCCCAACCGGTAAACATAGGTATCAATAATGTCGCCGGACTTGTACACCATGGGCGAGTACAGATTGTAAATCTGGTCAAAGCCCGCGTTTAATACATTGCCCAGCGCGAGAATCGTCATCAGAACCACTGTGGGCATCAGCATGGGCAGGGTAATATAAACGGTCTGCTTCCAGCGCTTGGCGCCGTCCACAATCGCCGCCTCATACAGCCCGGGATCAATGCCCGTCAACGCCGCCAGATAGACAACGGTTCCAAAGCCGAAGGTTTTCCAGATATCAGATATGATCATCGTCCAGGGGAAGATCGAATTATCTCCCAAGAAATTGACGGGACCGAGCCCCACGATGCCCAAAACCGCGTTCACTGCGCCATCCGTGGCCAAAATATCAATCATTACACCAGCCATAATAACCCAGGACAGGAAATTGGGCATATAAACTATGGTCTGATAGGTGCGCTTGATTCTGGTGCTCCGAACTTCATTCAGCAGCAGCGCAAAGGTCACCGGCACGATGATGCCGCCGATAAGCTTCATCACCGCGATAAAAAAGGTATTCCAAATGGTTCGCACAAAGCCGGGCTGCCGGAACAGGTATTCAAAGTTCTCCATTCCGACCCATGGCGAGTTAAAGCCCATGGCAGGATTGTATTTCTGAAACGCAATAAT
>DVJW01000016.1 GCA_018716505.1 Candidatus Faecaligallichristensenella faecipullorum
ATGATAGAGGAAGCGGCCACTTGGGCCGCTCCTCGAACCGGCAAAGCCGGTTCTGCGGATTAAATATGAAGGGGCTGCGGCCCCTTCATGCATCCCCAAACGGGAAAAATAGGTTTGTCAACGGTCTGAAGCCGCCCCAAAAACGGGCGGCTTTTTTGGTTTCCTTTTTACACGGTTCATTATATAATAAAATTCAAGGATTTTAAAGGCGCGTCGGTCTTTTAATTCGATCGATATTCGATAAAATATTGTTGACGCTTTTCCTCTGAACATGGTATACTCAATGACAGGGAGGTGTTCCGCTGTATGGCAAAAAATCACCCGGCCCGCGCCCTGAAGCTGGCGGCAGCGGTGGTAGCGCTTGTAGGCGCGGTGGTCTTTTTTGTGTTGGCGCCCATGATGATGAATCGGGTGGTGCTGCTCCATCCGAGTCAGGATGTCTGGTTGTGGCCTTCGCTTCTATATATTTGGCTCATCGGCGGGGTGTGCTATGTGGCGCTCTGGCATTTTTGGAAGATCTGCGTGCAGATTGGCCGTGACCGCTCCTTTTGTATGGAAAACGCCTCTTCTTTGCGCTGGATTTCCCTTTTGACCGTACTGATCGGGGGGCTGTTGGCGCTGGGGGCCGGGGCGCTGGTTCTGCTGGAAATGACCTCGCTTTTGCTGATACTGGGCATGGGGCTGGCTGCGCTGGCCGCTTGGGTGGTGGCGTTGATGGCCTACGCGCTGTCCCATCTGGTGAAAAAAGCCGCGCATTTACAAAATGAAAACGACCTGACGATTTGAGGTGAGCAAATTGGCAATCATCATCAATTTGGACGTCATGCTCGCCCGGCGGAAGATGAGCGTAACCGAACTTTCCCAGCGCGTGGGCATCACCATGGCCAATATTTCCATTTTAAAAAACGGCCGGGCCAAGGCCATCCGCTTTTCCACCCTGGAGGCGATTTGCCAGACCTTGGACTGTCAACCGGGGGATATTTTGGAATACCGACCGGAAGACGGTTCTAAATGACCCGAGTCGCTATCCTGTGCGCGCCGCCAATGGCCCTGGCGGCCGCATTGATTTTTGGAGGGCACAAATCGCGCCACAAGGAGATTGTAATATAATGAAAGGAAAATTCACCCCCATGAATGGATTGCTGCTCATACTGGGGCTGGCCTGCCTGATCTATTATTTTGTCTGTGGCTTTTCTGTTCGCTTCGGGCTGTCGCTGCTATGGATTTGGCTTTTGCTGGGCCTGGTGCTGAGCGTCCGGGCCTGTGCCGGGATTTTCCTGGGCTATAGCGAGCCCACATGGCTCAAATGGACCCTGGGCGCCGGGATCGTGCTGGCCGGGGGGCTGTTTGTGGCGGTGGAAATCCCGATCTTGAGCCATATGAACGACGAATGCCCGCCGGGTATGGATTACCTGGTGGTGCTGGGGGCCAAGGTCAACGGCGAGAGTCCCAGCCCGGCGCTTCAATACCGGATCGACCTGGCCCTGAATTATCTGGAGCAAAATCCCGAAACCCAGGTCATCGCCTCGGGCGGCCAGGGGGAAGACGAGGGCATCAGCGAGGCCGAATGCATGCGGCGGGCCTTTGTGGCCGCGGGCATCGCGCCCGAGCGCATATTGATCGAGGATCAATCCACCAATACCGCGGAAAATTTGCGCTTCAGCCTGGCCATGATTCCGCAAGAGTCCCAAAAGGTAGGCATTGTGACCAACAACTTCCACGTCTATCGCGCGCTTCAGCTGGCCGAAAGCCTGGGCGGCCATGCGTTTTACGGACAGGCTACGGATTTCGGCCTTTGGATGTTGCCCCACTATCTGGTGCGCGAATTCGCCGCCATTTTGGTGGAAAGGCTTCGGGGCAATCTGTAAACCCTCCGTCCGGGATCAAGGCACTGTTAACCCCTTTTTTGCCTTTTTTCATGTGGTTTGTGTTTTAACTATTGTCTGTTTGCAAAAGAAACGTTATAATAGAGGTGTTAAGCGAGGTCCCATCTTCATTTACAAACAACCTCAACAGTATGAATTTAAATGGAGGAATGCAAAATGGCGAATCCCAATGCGTTTCCTGTGACCCAGCCGGTCAACCGGCTGCGGGGAAGCCTGCCCAAGATCGGCATCCGTCCCTGCATTGACGGCCGCCGCAAGGGCGTGCGTGAAGGTCTGGAAGAGCTGACCATGTCGCTGGCCCGCGCTGCCGCCAAATTTCTGAGTGAAAACCTGCGGCACAGCTGCGGCCTTCCGGTGGAATGCGTGATCGCGGACACCACCATCGGCGGTTTCAAAGAAGCGGCCGACTGCGCCGAAAAATTTGCCCGTGAAAATGTGGGGGTGTCCATCACCGTAACCCCCTGCTGGTGCTACGGCTCCGAGACCATGGACATGGATCCCTTTACCCCCAAGGCCATTTGGGGCTTTAACGGCACCGAGCGCCCGGGCGCGGTGTATCTGGCCGCGGTTTTGGCCGCCCATAGCCAGAAGGGCCTGCCCGCCTTCGGCATCTATGGCCATGACGTGCAGGACATTGGCATGGCCGGCACCATCCCCGACGATGTAAAAGAAAAGCTTTTGCGCTTTGCCAAGGCCGGCCTGGCGGTGGCCACCATGCGCGGCAAGGCCTATCTGTCCATGGGCGGCACGGCCATGGGCATTGCGGGCTCCATCGTCAACCCCGAGCTGTTCGAAAAATACCTGGGCATGCGCTGCGAGTCCATCGATATGAGCGAATTCGTGCGCCGCTGGGACGAGGGCATCTATGATCCCGAGGAGTTCGCCAGGGCCGAAAAGTGGGTCAAAGAAAACATCACCTTCGGCTGGGACAAGAACCCGGACGAGGTCAAGCACGACGACGCCCGCAAGGAAGAGGTGCTCAAGACCTGCATCAAGATGGTCATGATCGGCCGCGACCTGATGATCGGCAACCCCAAGCTGGCTGAAATGGGCTTCGTGGAGGAATCCTGCGGCCACAACGCCATCGCGGGCGGCTTCCAGGGCCAGCGGCAGTGGACCGACCACTTCCCCAACGGTGATTTCATGGAGTCGCTGCTCAACTCCAGCTACGATTGGAACGGCATCCGCGAGCCCTTCGTGGTGGCCACCGAGAACGACGCGCTGAACGGCGTGTGCATGCTGTTGGGCAAGCTGCTCACCAACACCGCCTCCGGCTTTGCCGATGTGCGCACCTATTGGAGCCCCGAGGCCGTGGAGCGGGTGACCGGATGGAAGCCCGAGGGCATGGCCGCGAACGGCTTTATCCACCTGATCAACTCGGGCGCGGTGACCTTGGACGCCACCGGCCAGTGCGAAATCGACGGCAAGCCTGCCATGAAGCATTGGTGGGACATCACCTCTGAAGAAGCCGCCAAGTGCGTAGAGAACACCCAGTATTGCTATGCTGATCTGTTCTACTTCCGTGGGGGCGGATATTCCTCCCACCTGGTGAGCCGCGGCGGCATGCCGGTGACCATGACCCGCATGAATATGATCGACGGTTTGGGCCCGGTGCTGCAAATCGCCGAGGGCTGGACCGTGGAGCTGCCCAAAGAGGTGCACGACACCCTGGACAAGCGCACCGATCCCACCTGGCCCACCACCTGGTTTGTGCCGCGCCTTACCGGCAAGGACGCCTTCACCGACGTTTATTCGGTGATGAACAACTGGGGAGCCAACCATGGCGCTTTCAATTACGGCCACATCGGCGCGGATTTGATCACCATGGCCTCCATGCTGCGCATCCCGGTGGCCATGCACAATGTGGAAGACAGCAAGATCTTCCGGCCCAGCACCTGGGGCGCCTTTGGCACCAAGGATCTGGAGGGCGCCGACTATCGCGCCTGCCAGAACTTCGGCCCGCTGTACGGAAAGAAGAAATAAGGAAACGTTTCTATGGCCCGGCGTGCAATTGGCGCGCCGGGTTTTTTGAAAAAGGAGAAGGGCCATGAATACGCTGGTTATTTCAATCGTTCTGCTGGTGCTGCTGGCGCTGCTCCTGTTCTTATGGATGCGCAAAACCCAGGCCTACAACCGTCAGCTGGAGGCCAAATACCTGGATCTGCTGAAAGGGTGTTTTGAGGGTTCTCCGGCCGAGTCGGCCAGGCTGTTGCGCGCGGCCGCTCTGGTGGAGCAAGGCCGCGTGGACCGGGCGGAAGCGCTGCTGGACGAGCTCAGCGGCAAGGCCCAGGGGGAAAAGGAGCGCTCGGCGGTGCTGTATTTCCAGGCGGCCTGTTTGGATGCCCAGGGCAAATCCGCCCAGGCGCTGAAGCTCTATCGAAAAAGCCTGGAGAACAGCGAGGGCTTTTGGGCCGCCTATCTGAATTTGGCGGTCAATTTAAGCGAGCTGGGCCGGATCAAGGAAAGCCTGGAGGCCTTTGAACGCGCCCTGGAGCGTTGGCCCCATCAGCCCGAACTGAAATTGGATTACGCCTTGACCTTAATCCGGGCACGCCAGGCGGAACAGGCGCTGTCGGCGCTCAACGCCCTGGCCCAGGAAGCTCCGGATTACCCCGACCTGCCGGGCGCCATGGCCGCCTGCTACGCGGCCATGGGACAGAGCGCGCAATCCGAGGAATGGATTCAAAAGGGCATCAAGGCCGGACAAAACGAGCAGGAGCTTCGAGGCGAGGTCCGGGGATTTCTTTCGGGATCCGGGTCCAGGGAGGCGTAAGGGATGAACAAGAACCTCTTTTATATCGCACTGATCGCGTTGGCCGTGGTGGTGTTTATCGCCCGGCTCATCCGCCGCAAGACGCGTCCCTTTTATCAGGCCCTGGATAAAAAATATCAGGACCTGCTTGCCGGACGGTTTCAGGATCCCAAACAGGCGCGCCGGTTCAAGAATGCCCTGGCCGCCTACGAGACGCGGCAATACAGTTCGGCCCTAAAACAGCTTGGAAAGTTACTTCAATCGGCGCAGGATCCCCAGGATCAGGCGCTTTGCCACTTTATCATGGGCTGCTGCGACGATGAGCAACAACAATACGCCGCAGCCCAGCGCGCCTATGAGGAGGCCGCGCGTCTGGACCCCGGCCTCTTGGCCGCCCAGAGCAACCTGGCCACCCTGCTGGACATCACTGGGCAGCCGGAAAAGAGCGCGGATATGCTGCGTTTTCTGGTGGAAAAATGGCCCAAGGACGCCCGGGTTCACATGAATTACGCGGCCGCCCTCACCCACCTTCATCGGGATACCCAGGCCGTCCAGGAATTCAAGACGGCTTTGGAGCTGGACGGCACCATGTTGGACGCCCGCATCAGCCTGAGCGTGCTGTACGCCCGCATGGGCCAGACAAAGCAGAGTCAGGAATGGGTTCAGGACGCGGTATTCCATGGCGCGGACGAGGTCAGGCTGCGGGGCATGATTGAAAGCGAGCTCAAAAAGCGAAAATAAAAAAGCGGTTCCGAAGCACATTCGGAGCCGCTTGAGCGTGTCAAAAAACTTTTTGACACGCTGGTGGACGGGGAAGCAAGCTCCCCCGCCACGACCACCCTCTCCAGTTTCCGCTAAAATCCTGCGTATTTCCGGGCGCGGAAACTGCAAGGAAGCGATTTTTACTCTGGAAAATAAATTTTCCGACGCAAAAATCGCCCCGTCCCCGGCGTACACGCCGCCGGGGACGATTGAAATGCGAAAGGGCTTTGGCCCTCTCGCGCTCTCCTATGACTTTTTTGACAGTCTGAAGCGGTTCCGAAGCGCATTCGGAGCCGCTTTTTTATAGGCTCAATTTAATTCTGCCCGGGCTGCTTTTTGAGATAGCCCGGGGCAAAGATGACCAGCGTAACCGCGGTTATGGCCGCGCACACCCAGAAGCTGGGCTGTATGCCCATGCCGCCGGCCAGGAAGCCGCCGCCCAACGTGCCCACCACCCGGGCAAAGCCATATCCAATCATGGCCAACAGCATCTGGCCGCTGGCCTTGAGCTCGTCGGGCACATACTGATTGATGTATTTGGCCATGCCCACGGTCATCACGATAAATCCCCAGCCGTGCAGCACCTGGCCCACCATGGCCACCCATACGTTTCCGGAGATGGCCAACAGCACCCATCTTATGGTCAGCGCGCAGCCCGCCACACACATCAGCTTGCCCGCGCCCAGCTTTTCGTACAGCTTATCCGACATCAGCAAAAAGGGCGTTTCGCTCACAGCCGAAAGGAAATAGGCCCAACCCAGGAGCGAGCTGCTTCCCCCGGGCAAATCCACAAAGTATACCGAAAAAAAGGCGTAGAAAAAGCCCATGGTGGCCTGAAGGGGCATCATGAAGATCAACAGCCGCATCAGCGGCTTTTGCTGAAACAGCACCTTCATGGACATCTTGCGCCCGCCCTGGGATTGATGGCCCGGAATCACGGGCAGGGCGTACGTGCTGAGCAGCACCAGCATCAGCATGGCCGCGGTCAAATAGATTACCAATTCCACATTGGCCCCAAACAGCACGCCAAAGGCGATATTGGCCACCGCGAAGGACAGACATCCGGCCAGCCGAGCCGGGCCGAAGGGATGGTTGCCCTCTTGCAGCGCCTCCAGCACCACCGAATCGCCCAGGGGCTGTATGGAGGTAAAAAAGCAGGAGAACAGACACACCAGGGGCAGCAGCCACATCATTTCCTGGGTGAAGATCATGGCCAGCACACTCACCGCCGCGCCCACGGACAAAATGCGCAACAGCCGGTTGCGGCTCTTCATCCGGTCGCCCACCGCGCCCCACATGGGCTGCGCAAAGATGGACACAAAGGGAACCGACGAAACCAGTATGCCGATCTGTTGGGTATCCAGGCCCAGATCCTGGAAGTACATGGGCATATAGCCCTGGTAAATGGCGTTGGTTACATAATAGGCCATTAAAAACAGGCCGTACTTTACGGGATAGCGGGTATGCATGACAAAGGCCCTCTTTCCGTCATTTTCAAGGCCGGATCTTCCCTTCGCGCCCAAGGAGCCCAGCTCCACATAGCTTCTATTTTACCAAAATATTGCATAAATTAAAAGAGGCCGCGACGAAAAACGCGGTCCTTTCGTCAAATATACGCCAGCAAATGGGATTGCCGCCCATTTGTTCCATGGATACCTTGCCCAAACCTTGATCCAAATATGCGCCCCGGTCACGGGGCTGATTCCAGTTTTCAGGAGGATCCTTCATGAAAAAACGCCGTCTCATTCGAAAAATCGCCTGCATTTTGCTCCTGATATTGGGGTTGGCCGCCTGGTTTTCCTATGAAAACAACGCGCTCACCACCACGGCTTACACCATAAAAAGTGAAAAACTGCCCCAAGCGCTGAGCGGCTTCAAGATCGTGCAGATTTCGGACCTGCACAACAAAACCTTTGGCGAGCGGCAGGAAACGCTGATCCAGCGCATCCAGGCGGAGCACCCGGATCTCATCGCGCTTACCGGGGATTTGGTGGACGCCCACCGCTTCGACCCCGAGCCCGCCCTTGAGCTGGCCCGCCGGATGGTGGAAATCGCGCCGGTCTATTTCATCACCGGCAACCACGAAAACCGGCTGGACAGCGGGCTGCGGTCGGACCTGATCCGCGATTTGCGGGCCATTGGGGTGCAGGTGCTGGACAACCAGGTGGTTTCCATCCAGCACAACGGAGCGCGGTTCGACCTCATCGGTCTGGACGACAGCCACCTCACCGACCGCACCCTGCAGGCCCTCTGCCTCGACCTGGATCCGAATACCTTCCGGGTGCTTTTGGCCCATGAGCCCCAATACTTGGATCTCTACGCCGGATACGCCGACCTGGCCCTCACCGGTCATGCCCACGGCGGCCAGATTCGCCTGCCCGGCCTGGGCGGGCTGTTTGCCCCGGGCCAGGGATTTTTCCCTCAATACACCTCGGGCGTGCATACGCAGGGCGCGTTTTCCATGGTTGTCAGCCGGGGATTGGGCAACAGCCTGTTCCCTTTGAGAATCTTCAACCGGCCCGAGGTGGTGTGCATTACCCTGGAATCCGGGAAATAAAAAGGGCGGGGACAAGTCCCCGCCGAGGGTGTTGAAAAAGTCGACACCCTCAGACCGTTGACAAACCTATTTTTCTCGTTTGGGGATGCATGAAGGGGCCGCAGCCCCTTCATATCTTCGCCCCGGCCTCGGCCTGCGCCGGGCCGGGGTTTCGGTTCGCAAATAACGTTTGCGAACCTCCAGCCGCGCAAAGCGCGGCCTTCGAAATCCGCAGCGGCGGCATGTACGCAGCAAGGTTGGAAGCCCTTTGGGCTTCCAAGTCGCCAAAGGCGACCGCGGACGGCAAAATCGAAGA
>DVJW01000178.1 GCA_018716505.1 Candidatus Faecaligallichristensenella faecipullorum
CTTTATAACACAATTTCAAGGAAAAGAACGGAATTCCTTCCTCCATGAGGCGCAGAAAAATCCCGTCCCCTTCCCACATAGGAAGTTTTGAAACAGCCTCCTTGTCCATCCATTCCAAATGCCCTTCGTCACATTCCTTTATGGAGCCCGAGAAGCCGTCAACATGGAAGAGATGCATGTACTCCCCTTCCCATTGATCGGAGACAAAGGTCACGATGCCCACATAGCGGTACCCGGTTACCTCAAGTCCGGTCTCTTCGCGCACCTCCCGCATCATACATTCCTCAGGGCTTTCATCTTCCTCAAAGTGTCCGCCCACTCCAATCCATTTGCCCTGATTTTCATCCTGAGCCTTTTTGACCCGGTGCAGCATCAGGTATTGGCCCGCCCGTTCAATATAGCAAAGGCTTGTGTTTTTCATCCTTGGCTCCTCCCAAATATTACTCAAAAAAGGCCCTCTCCCTTGAGGAAAGGGCCCGATGCGCCACGCCTTACGCGGACTTCGCCCGGTACTGGCTGTTGCTTAACCGCGCATAGAAACCATTTTGTTCCATCAGCTGGTCATGGGTGCCGCGCTCGATGATCTGACCGTCATTGATGACCAAAATCTGATCCGCGCTCCGGATGGTGGAAAGCCGGTGGGCGATGACAAAGCTGGTCCTGCCCTGCATGAGGGCCAACATGGCCGCCTGGATGTTCATTTCGGTGCGGGTGTCCACGCTGGAGGTGGCCTCGTCCAAAATGAGCACCTTGGGATCGGCCAATATGGCCCGGGCAATGGACAAAAGCTGCCTCTGGCCTTGGGACAGATTCCCTCCGTCCTCGGAAAGCGGGGTATCATATCCCTTGGGCAGCCGGGTAATAAAGGAATGACAGTTGGCCATCTTGGCCGCCCGGATCATTTCCTCCTCTGTGGCGTCCAGCTTGCCGTAACAGATGTTTTCCCGCACCGTACCCGAAAAGAGATACACGTCCTGAAGCACCATGCCCAGACTGTCCCTCAGGCTCTGACGCCGTATATCCGTGATATCGTGCTCGTCGATAAAAATCCTGCCTCCATTGAGGTCGTAAAAGCGCATGAGCAGGTTGACGATGGTGGTCTTGCCCGCGCCGGTGGGCCCCACCAGCGCGATGGTCTGACCCGGCTTGGCCTCAAAGCTCACATGCTTTAAGATCATCTTTTCCGGGGTATAGCCAAAGCTCACGTCCTCGAACACCACATGCCCCTTGGGTTTGTCCAACAGATAGGCCTGCGGGTCGTCCTCGGGTTCGGGCTCGGTGTCCATAATCTCAAACACCCGCTCCGCGCCGGCCAGGGCCGATTGAACCACGGTAATCTGGTTGGCCAATTCGTTGAACGGCCGGGCGAACTGGCGCGAATATTGCAAAAAACTTTGGATGCCGCCCACGCTGACCCGGCCGGATATGGCCATCCACCCGCCTATGCCGGCCACCAGGGCAAAGCTTATGTTGTTGACCGCGTTCATCAAGGGACCCATGACGCTGGAGAGCACCGTGGCCTTGACGCCCACTTTGGTCAGCTTTTCATTGGATTTTTCAAAATCCGCGATTACATTGGGCTCGCGTCCAAAGACTTTGACCACCCGCGCCCCGGTAACCGTCTCCTCCACAATGCCGTTGAGCTCGCCCAAGGCGGCCTGCTGCTCTTTGAACAGCTTGCCGGTACGGCCGGTTACCTGGCGCACGATGACCATGCTCAGGGGGATGGCAGCCAGCGAAACCAGCGTGAGTTCCCAGCTCAGGGTGAGCATCATGACCAGGGAAACCACCAACGTTATGCAGCTGGACATCACCTGGGTCATGGATTGGGACAGCATGTTGCTTACATTATCCACGTCGTTGGTCAGCCGGCTCATCAGTTCTCCATGGGGCTTGGAGTCAAAGAACCTCAGGGGAAGCAGCTGAATCCGGTCAAAGAGATCCTTTCTCAGCACCTGAACCGTGTGCTGGGAAACCTTGACCAGCCAAATTTGCTGAAGCCAGGAAAACAGCGAGCTGATGATATACAGCGCGCCCATGAAGGCCACCATCTGCAAAAGCAGATTGCCGTCCTTGTTCAAAATCGCGTCCACCAGCTGGCCCGATACCCTGGGGGCGGCCAACGAGGCCACGCTGCTCAGGAGCAGCGCAATCATGGCGCCGATCAGATACAGTTTGACGTGTTTCAGGTAGCCTAAAAGCCGGATGACGGTCTTTTTTCCGTCCTTGAGCTTGACCTTCTGCCCTGGCGCGCCCGGACCGCCCGGTCCCCTGCCCGGCCCTCTTCTGGGTCCCTGCATTTAGACTGCCTCCTTCCCCAGCTGGGAAATCACGATTTCGCGGTATACGCCGCACCGCTCTTTCAGCTGTTCATGAGTGCCCACGTCGGCGATTTTTCCGTCCTCCATGACGATGATCTCGTCCGCGTCCATTACCGAGCTGATGCGCTGGGCAATGATGAACACGGTGCAGGCGTGCATAACCTCGCGCAATCCCTTTTGAATTTGGGCCTCGGTGGCCATATCCACCGCGCTGGTGGAATCGTCCAAAATCAAAATCTTGGGCCTCTTGACCAAAGCCCGGGCAATGGACAGGCGCTGCTTCTGTCCCCCCGAAAGGTTGACGCCCCGCTGGCCCAGCTGGGTATCGTAACCGTCGGCCATGGCCTGAATAAAGGGATCGGCCTGGGCGATCCGGGTGGACTCCTTGACCACCTCGTCCGGGGCGTTTTCATCGCCCCATTTCAAATTTTCCTCTATGCTTCCGCTAAACAGCACCGACTCCTGAAGCGCCACCCCAATGCCCTTGCGCAACTTTTTCAGGTCATATTCCCGCACATCATGGCCGTCCACCAACACCTGGCCTTCAGTGGCGTCATACAACCGGGGAATGAGCGAAATAAGCGAGGTCTTGCCCGATCCGGTGGCGCCCAATATGGCCACCGTCCGGCCGGGTTGAGCGGTAAAGCTCAAATTCCGAAGGACCGGCTCGCCCCCCTGACCAGGATAGCGGAAACTCACGTTCTTGAATTCCACCTTGCCCTCGGTGACCTCCAGCTCGCCATGTTCCCCGGAAACGATATCCGAGTGGGTGTTCAGCACCTCATGCACCCGGTCAATCGAGACCTTGGCCCTGGAAACGAACAGCAGCATAAAGCTGCTCATGGTTAAAGACATCAGAATTTGCAAAATGTAATTGCTGAAGGCCATGATATCCCCGGCCTGCAATTCGCCGCCAAAGGCCATCTGTCCCCCAAACCAATACATGGCGATCAGCGCCATGTTCATAATCAGGTTGATGAGCGGAAAACTCATGGCCATGATCCTGTTGGCCCGCATGGCCACCTCGGTCATCTCGTCGTTGGCGACCCGAAAGCGCTCCTTTTCATATTCCGCCCGTCCAAAGGCCTTGATGACCCTGACCCCCGCCAGGTTTTCCTGCATGACCACATTGACCCTGTCCAACTTCTGCTGCATCAGGCCGAACAGCGGAAACGCGCGCTTCATCAGGGTGTAAATCATGATGCCCATGAGCGGCAGGGTGGCCAGCACCACCAACGACAACTTGGGGCTGATGATGAGCACCATGATGACTCCGCCGATGCACAAAAACGGCGAGCGAATCAGCATTCTGGTGCAAGACTGAAAGGCGTTTTGAATCTGGGTCACGTCGTTGGTGATTCTCGTCACCAACGAGCCCGTCTTGAACACGTCCAGATTGGCGAAGGAAAAGCTCTGAACCTTCCGATATAGTTCGCCCCTGAGCTCCTTTGCCATGCCATAGCCGGCCTTGGCCGAAAAGTACATGCACAAACTGGCCCCCACTATGCCCAGCATGGAGGTGCCCACCATCTTGACCGCGGTCCAGATGATGTAGGATTGATCGCCCGCGGCCAGCCCCACGTCCACAATCTGGGACATAAACCAGGGCTGCAAAAGGTCGGTAAACACCTCGCCCAGCATGCAGATGGGCGCCAACAGGGTGGCCAGCCAATAGGGCCCCCAATATTCAGCCAAAAGATACTTCAATCCCCTGCCCAGGCCGGGATGGCGGTCCGACACCCTGTCCAGCCACTTCACGTTTCTGCCGCTCACGTCCTCTCCCCCTCATCCTCATTTTGCGGCGGACGCCCGCCCAGATTCTGCTGCATCCGGCGTATCAGGCGCATGGCCAAAGTAAACTCCTCATCCGTCAAGCCCTCGGCCATCTTTTCGTCCACCTCTTCAAAAATCCGAATCGCCTGCCGGCTTTTGTCATACCCCAAGTCGGTCAGGCTGACCAAAGTCACCCGGGCGTCCTCCGGGTCGGTGACGCGCTGTATGAGCCCCATTCGCTCCATGCGTTTCAACATGCCGCTGATGGTGGCCGGGGTGACCCGGATTTTTTCCGCCAGTTGGCGCTGGCTCATCCGGCCGTGGCGGCGCAGTTCCATCAGCACCGGCACCTGTCCGCATCCGCTCAACTCTCCCCTCAGCTCGCTTTCCTCCATCAATGCGTCCACGCGTTGATGATGCAGCCGGGCCAGATAGATGATGTTCTTGCTCAGCTCGCTCCTCTGCCGTTCTCCATCATTAGCGCCCATACAATCAGCCTCCTAACTATTAGCAAGTTTACCATTCTGCGCAATATTTGTCAATTCATCCTCATGAGATTTCCCTGAAAAAGTTCATTCCACGGTTTCCAGCAGCGCGCGCAGTTGCATCATCTCGGAAATCCCATCGGTCCGGTTGCAATTTTCCCATTCCTCATAGGTATATTCGGTGCAGATCCAGCCCGTGTACCCGGCCTCGTCCAAAGCCCGCAGCGCGCGTACAAAATCAATGGCGTTTTCCTCCACCGCACATTGCAATTTATGAGGGTTCGCGCCCCGGGCATGAAAGTGGCTGGCCCAGGGAATCAGCTTCAGGCAGCGCTCCATGGATATGCCCTGCCGGATAAAATGGGAAAAATCCAGGGTCAGCGTGAGGCCATCCACCTGGCTTAACAGCTTCAGCGCCAGCTCAGGAGTGGGCGCAATGGAGCCCAAATGCGCCTCTATTCCCAGCACAATCGATCTCTCCCGGGCCCGCTCCACCCGCCATGTCAACTCTTCCACGCACCTTGCCCAATCCGTCCCGTCCCCCCCAAAGGAAGCGCCGGGCAAAACCGTCATATGCCCGCTTCCCATGGCGCAGGCATAATCCAGCGCCCGGACAAAGAGTTCCCTGAGCGCGCCGCGCGTCTTGGGTTCCGGACGGTTGATGGCCACCTGGGAAAAATCCAATCCGGCCTGCAAAAACAGATCCGATGGTTTGAGCCCCTGCGCCCTGAGCCGTTCTCCCAAGGCTTGTCCGCTTTTCTCCGGGGCAATAAGCTGATCCGCGGGCTGAAGATGCGTCCGGTCCTGCATGAGCCCGATATCCACGCCCTCAAACTCCAAGGTTTGAATGATCTTCAGGGCCTGGTCGTGGCGCACCATGGGAAAGCTAAAATCCGGGCAGGCATATTTCCGCTTCATAATTCAAATCCCCTTTTCAAAATTGATCTTTCAAAATTGGCACAAAAAGGAATAGCTATTTTGATTGGGTTGTTGTATAATACCTATATATACAAAAACGAGGAGGTCATATCCATGGCAAATACTTCGCCTACCATGATGCAACAAATGATGGCTGGCGTTTCCACCGTGCTTACCGTAGCCGGCATTGTCGTTTTAATTCTGATGATTATCCAAGGCCTTTTGGCCGCCCGCCTGGCCGCTCAAAAGGGCTATAAGGGCGGCGTCAAATACTTTCTGTTGGGCTTTTTCCTGGGCCTGATCGGCCTGGTATATGTGGCCGGCAAGCCCGTCGCCCCCAAAAAGGTGGCCCAGCAGCAAAAGCATCTGGCCGAAGCCGTTGTGGACGCGCTTCAATAAGAGACCATGAACTTGAGACCGGCCCATAAAGCCGGTCTCATATTTTTTATTCCTCTTTCTCCGCTTCGTCCTTGCACCGCTGTCCGGGAATGATCAGCATGGCGTCCCCAAAGGAAAAAAAGCGATAGCGCCTATCCACCGCCTGGGCATAGACCCTGAGCGTGCGCTTCCTGCCCATGAGCGCGGAAACCAACATCAGCAAGGTGGAGCCGGGCAGATGGAAATTGGTAATCAGCATATCCACCATCCTGTAATGATAGCCCGGTTTGATGAAAATGTCCGTCCACCCCGATCCGGCCGCCACCACTCCGTCCGCCACAGCCGCGGATTCCAAGGTGCGCACGCTGGTGGTGCCCACCGCCACAATGCGCCCGCCCCGGGGCCTGACCGCGTTGATGCGCCGGGCCGCCTCTTCGGTGATCTCATAATACTCGCTGTGCATGTGGTGTTCCTCGATGTTCTCCGCCTTGACCGGCCGAAAGGTACCCAGGCCCACATGCAGCAGCACCGGAATGATCTCCACGCCCTTGTCTTTGATTTTTTGTATCAATTCTTCGGTGAAATGCAGCCCGGCGGTGGGCGCGGCGGCCGAACCCTGCTGGCGGGCGTACACCGTCTGATAGCGCTCCTTATCCTCCAGCTTTTCATGGATATACGGGGGCAAAGGCGTCTCGCCCAGCTCATCCAGCACCGACTCCATGGTGCCTTCACATTCAAATTCAATGATCCGCCCGCCGTCGTCGGTCACATCCAGGATATGCCCGATCAGCTTATTCCCGCCAAAATAGACCGTGGCGCCGGGCTTTAACCGCCGCCCGGGCTTGACCAGGGTTTCCCAGCGTTTGGGGCCCACCTGTTTGAGCAATAGCAGCTCGGCCGGGCCTCCGTTTTCCCGAACTCCGTACAGCCTGGCCGGCAGCACCCGCGTCTCGTTGACGACCAGCGCGTCGCCCGGCTTCAGATAGTCCACGATATCATAAAAATGGCGGTCCTCCTCCACGTCCCTTGCGCAGTCCACCACCATGAGCCGGCTGTGATCCCTGGGCTCTATGGGCGTCTGGGCGATCAGCTCTTCCGGCAATTCATAAACAAAATCCGATGTCTTCACGCAATTCTTCCCTCGGTTCCTCTGTATCTTTGTTTAAGGGCGCTTGGCCCATCGGGCGCAAAAGCGGCGCGGCCCATGACGGTGGCCCTTGCCTTGCGGCGGGCCGTTAAATATCCATCCGGGTCTGCATGGCCTCATTCCCATCCGCCTCTTCCGGAACCGCCATGCCCAAATGCCGGTAGGCGGCCGGGGTGACCACCCGCCCTCTGGGGGTGCGCATCATGAAGCCCAGCTGAAGCAGGTAGGGTTCGTACACATCCTCAATGGTGACCGCGTCCTCGCCGGTGCAGGCCGCCAGGGTGTCCAAGCCCACCGGCCCGCCGCCAAACTTCTGAATCATGGTGCGCAGCATGGTGCGGTCGGTGTGATCCAGCCCCAGCTTGTCCACCTCCAGCATGTCCAGGGCCTCGCGCGCGGTATCCCGGTCGATTTTCCCCTGGGATTTCACCTCGGCATAGTCGCGCACCCGCTTGATGAGCCGGTTGGCGATGCGGGGCGTGCCCCGGGAGCGGCCCGCAATCTCCAACGCCCCCTGCTCATCGCAGGGAATCTTTAAAATCTGGGCCGACCGGTGCACAATCACCGCCAGCTCCTCCGGCTTATAAAGCTCCAACCGAAAGCTGATGCCGAACCGGTCGCGCAGGGGCGAGGTCAGCATGCCCGCCCGGGTGGTGGCGCCAATCAGGGTAAACTTGGGCAAGTCCAGGCGAATGGAACGGGCGGACGGACCCTTGCCGATCATAATGTCCAGGGCAAAATCCTCCATGGCCGGATATAAGACCTCCTCCACCGAATGGCTGAGCCGGTGGATTTCGTCGATAAACAGCACGTCCCCTTCGTTCAGATTGGTTAAAATAGAGGCCAGGTCCCCGGGCCGCTCGATGGCCGGGCCCGATGTAACCCGAATATTGTGGCCCATCTCCGAGGCGATGATCCCGGCCAAGGTGGTCTTGCCCAGGCCAGGCGGGCCGTACAGCAGAATATGATCCAATGGCTCGCGCCGCTTGAGCGCGGCCTGCATATACACGCTCAGGCTGTCCTTGACCTTCTGCTGTCCAAAGTATTCCGTAAGGTTTTTGGGGCGCAACGAGCGCTCCACTTCCTCATCTTCGCTGCGGAATCCTGTGGTGATCAGCCGGTTGTCTTCCATGGTTCTCCGCCTTTCCAAATGGATTTCTTCCTATTATTATACTATCATTTATATCAATCCGGACGTTTAAAAACCGCCCATGCTCTTGAGGGCCAGCCGGATGATCTCATCCGCCCGCTGGGCCTCTCCGGAAACTCTGCTGACCGCCTTGGCCGCCTCGCTGGAAGCATAGCCCAGCGCCATGAGCGCCTCGATGGCCTCGCCCGCCGCGTCGCCTCCCGGAACGGCCTCAGGGGATATCGAGGCGCCCACGCCCACCAGCTCCTGATTGTCCACCTTGTCCTTGAGTTCCAGCACCAGCCGCTGGGCCGTCTTCTTCCCGATGCCCGGGGCCCTTGCCAAGGCGGCCGCGTCCCCGGTCACCAGGGCCACCGACAAATCCCTCACGCTCAGGGTGGACAAAATGGCCAGCGCAATTCTGGGCCCCACCCCGCTCACCCCGCGCAGCTTTTGGTACATGCTCCGCTCTTCTTTGCTGTAAAAGCCAAAGAGCTCCATATCGTCCTCCCGCACGCTGAGCACGGTGTAACATTTCATACGCTCGCCCAGCGCCGGAGCCTGCTGGAGGGTGGCCGCGCTCACCGTGAGCTCATAGCCCACCCCGCCACAGTCAATGACCAGCCTATCCGCTTCCTTTTCGCATAAAATTCCATCGATATGCGCGTACATCGCTCGCCCTCCCGCTATTGAATCTTAAACAACGCCCTGGCGCCCCGGCTGTGGGCGTGGGTAATGGCCACGGCCAAGGCGTCCGCCGCGTCGTCGGGCTTGGGCACCTCCCGAATGCCCAAAAGCGCCCGAACCATCATCTGAACCTGATGCTTGTCGGCCTTGCCCTGGCCGGTCACCGCCTGCTTGATCTGCATGGGCGTATATTCGTAAATCTCTTCGGTGCGCTGGGCCACGGCCACCAACGCCGCGCCCCGCGCCATGCCCACCGCGATACCGGTGGTGACGTTTTTGGAAAAAAACAACTCCTCCATCGCCACCTCCTGGGGGTTATAGAGATCCATCAATTGATTCACCCCGATGAAAATGGAGCGCAGCCGCTGAGGCATGGCCTGCTTGGGCTGGGTAATCAGGGCGCCGTATTGAATGAGTTTATGCCGTATGCCGTCTGTCTCAATGACTCCGTAGCCCATGGTGGCCAGGCCCGGGTCAATGCCCAATATAACCAACGATTTACCTCCCGATTCTCGGTCGTCTGCGTAATATCTTCATCTTATGCCATTTCCCGGGCGCTGTCAAGGAAACCATTGAAAATTTCGAACAATAGTTCGCACAAATTGCTCATTCATTCGCACAAAACCATGAATTAACATTCAAGGCTATTGCATTTTTATACACAAAGTTGTATAATCTGAAACGAACACAGAAACTGGAGGCTAACGGCTATGTCGAAAGAGAAAGTTGTGCTGGCGTATTCCGGCGGATTGGATACCACCATCATCATTCCCTGGCTGAAGGAGAATTACGATTGTGAAGTCATCGCGGTGGCGGTGGACGTGGGCCAGGGCGAGGAACTTTCCCCGCTCAACGAAAAGGCGATCCGTTCCGGCGCCAGCAAGATTTATATTGAGGATGTGCGCGAGGAATTCGTGACCGACTGCATTTGGCCCACCTTGAAGATGGGCGCGGTGTATGAGCAGAAATACCTGCTGGGCACCAGCTTTGCCCGTCCGGTCATTGCCAAGAAATTGGTGGAAATCGCGCTCAAGGAAGGCGCCACCGCCATCTGCCACGGCGCCACCGGCAAGGGCAACGACCAGGTTCGCTTTGAGCTGACCATCAAGGCTTTGGCCCCGCATATGAAGATTATCGCGCCCTGGCGCATCTGGGATATCAAGTCCAGGGAAGAGGCCATCGATTACGCCAATGCCCGTGGCCTGGAGGTTCCGGTGAAAAAGAGCCGGCCCTACAGCATGGACCGCAACCTGTGGCACCTGAGCCACGAGGGCGCCGAGCTGGAAGATCCCTGGAACGAGCCGCCCAAGGATCTGCTTTTGATCTGCAATACCCCGGAACAGGCCCCGGATGAGGCGGAATACCTGACCATTGATTTTGAAAAAGGCATCCCCACCTCGGTGAACGGAACCGCCTACGGCCCGGTGGAAATTATCGAAAAGCTCAACGAAATCGGCGCCAAGCACGGCATCGGCATCGCCGACCTGGTGGAAAACCGTCTGGTGGGCATGAAGTCCCGGGGCGTGTACGAGACCCCCGGCGGAGAGCTTTTGTACACCGCCCACCAGATCCTGGAGTCCATCACCTTGGATCGGGCCACCAGCCACTATAAAGAGCAAATGGCCATCCGTTTCGCCGAGCTGGTATATGACGGCATGTGGTACACCCCCCTGCGCGAGGCCATGAGCGCCTTTGCGGATTCCACCCAGCAGAATGTAACCGGAACCGTGAAGCTCAAGCTGTACAAGGGCAATGTGATTCCGGCGGGCGTCAAGTCGCCCTACACCCTGTACATGGAGCAGATTGCCACCTTCGGCGATTCCCAGGATCTGTACGACCACAAGGACGCCGGCGGATTCATCAACTGCTTTGGCCTGCCGCTTAAGGTTCAAGCCATGATGAAAGAGCGGGTCAACAAGGGGAAATAAACAGCAATTTCTTCCATAAGGGGCGAATTCTTTAGAATCGCCCCTTCAGACCGTCGACAAAGTCTGACAGAACGGCCTGTTCAATCGGAGCTGACGGCGTGTACGTCAGCTCCGTCATTTTTCGGGAATAAACGCTTGCGTTTATGGAGAAAAATGAATTCACGCTCCGACCGCCGCCCGGAAATTCGTGAGAATTTTAGGCGGCCGGCTTTTCCTCATCAAAAAACGCAGTTTTTTGATGATCTAAGGGGGGCGAATTCTTTAGAATCGCCCCTTTTCCATTATACTTTGAATCTGGTGAGGTGAACCATCCATGAAACTCTGGGGCGGACGATTTGAAAAGGCCACCGACAGCATGGTGGACGACTTTCATTCCTCCATTTCCTTCGATCAACGACTGTACAAGCAGGACATCGCCGGTTCCATCGCCCATGCCACCATGCTGGGCGAGCAGGGCATCATCCCCCAGCAGGATGCGGACAGGATCGTCCAGGGCCTAAAGGATATCCTGGCCGACATCCAGGCGGGCAAGGTGCAGTTTGAAACCGACGCCGAAGACATTCATATGAACGTGGAAAAACTGCTCATTGAGCGCATCGGCGAGCCGGGCAAGCGGCTTCACACCGGCCGCAGCCGCAACGACCAGGTGGCGCTGGACGGACACATGTATGTAAAAGAGGCGGTTTTGCAGACCCAGGATCTGCTCAAGGACCTCATGCACACTTTGCTCTCCATCGCTCAAAAGCATTTGACCACCATCATGCCCGGCTATACCCATCTGCAAAAGGCCCAACCCGTGACCTTGGCCCATCACATGATGGCCTATTTTCAGATGTTCCGGCGGGACTATCAGCGGCTTCAGGACTGCTTTAAGCGGGCGGATGTGATGCCCCTGGGCTCGGGCGCGCTGGCCGGCACCACCTACCCTCTGGACCGTTCGCGGGTGGCCCGGCTGCTGGGCTTTTCCGAAATCAGCCAGAACTCCATGGATGGGGTGTCTGACCGGGATTTCATGCTGGAATATATGAGCGCGGCCTCCATTTCCATGATGCATCTCTCCCGCTTCTGCGAGGAAATGATCCTGTGGTCCTCCCATGAATTCCGCTTTGTGGAGATGGACGACGCCTTTTCCACCGGCTCCAGCATCATGCCTCAAAAGAAAAACCCGGATGTGGCCGAGCTGATTCGGGGCAAGACCGGTCGGGTGTACGGCGACCTGATGGGCCTGCTCACCGCGCTGAAGGGCATTCCGCTGGCCTACAACAAGGATATGCAGGAGGACAAGGAGGCGCTGTTCGATGCCCACGATACCTGGACAAAGTGTCTGTTGGTGTTTAACGGCATGCTCAAGAGCGTGCGCTTCCGCACAGGCGTCATGGAAAAGGGCGCTTCCGGCGGCTTTACCAACGCCACCGACGCGGCCGACTACCTGGTGAAAAAGGGCATGCCCTTCCGCCAGGCCCATGAGGTGGTGGGCCGCATGGTGTTGCACTGCATCCATGAGGATAAGGCGCTGCTGGATTTAAGCCTGGAAGAGATGAAGGAATTTTCCCCCATCTTCGAGGCGGACGTTTATGAGGCCATCTCCCTGCTGAGCTGCGTGAATCTGCGCAAGGTGGTGGGCGGCCCGGCCCCGGAAATGGTCCAGCGGAGCATTGATGAAGCCCAAGGCTGGATGGACGGTTTAAAATAAGAAAAACGGCGCGGAATCTCCTTTGCGGGGATTCCGCGCTTTTGCGTTATCGGATCTGTCCGTCGCCGCCGATCATGTATTTGTAAGTGGTCAACTCCCTGAGTCCCATGGGCCCCCGGGCGTGCAATTTCTGATTGCTGATGCCGATTTCCGCCCCAAAGCCAAATTCCCCGCCGTCGGTAAACCGGGTGGAGGCGTTGTGATACACCGCCGCCGCGTCCACCTTGGCCTGAAAAAGCCGGGCGTGCTCCAAATTGCTGGTGAGTATGGCCTCGCTGTGGCGGGTGCCGTGGCGGTTGATGTGATCGATGGCCGCCTCGACGCCGTCCACCACCTTGACCGAATAGATCAGGTCATTGTATTCGGTATCCCAATCCTGGTCGGTGGCCGGCTTAACCCAGGGGCAAATGGCCCGCACCCGGTCGCATCCCCGGATTTCCACCCCTTTTTCCCGGAGTTCCTCCAAACATTTGGGCAAAAACACCTGGGCGATTGCGCTATCCACCAACAGCGTCTCGGCGGAATTGCAAACCGAGGGCCGGCTGACCTTGGCGCTCACCGCCACCTTTTGAGCCATGGCCTGGTCGCATTCCCCGTCCACATACACATGGCAGACCCCGTCCCCGGTCTGGATCACCGGCACTGTGGCGTTTTGCACCACCGAATGAATCAGCCCTTTGCCGCCCCGGGGAATCAGCACGTCCACATATTCGTTGAGCCGCATCAGCTGGTTCACAGTTTCCCGGCTGGTATCCATGACCAGCGACACGCAATCCGGATTCAGCCCGGCCTGGGAAAGGGCGCGCCGTAAACTGTCCATCAGCGCGCGATTGGATTCAAAGGCATCCGATCCCCCGCGCAGGATGGCCGCATTGCCGGATTTCAGGCAGAGCGCCGCCGCGTCCACCGTGACGTTGGGCCGGGATTCATAGATAATCCCAATAACCCCCAGAGGCACGCGCACCTTTTGAATGTGCAATCCGTTGGGCCGGTCCCATTCCTCCATGATCTCCCCCACCGGATCGGGCAGGCCGGCCACCTGCAAAACCCCGTCCGCCATTTTCTGAATCCGCTCTTCGTTTAAGGTCAGCCGCTCAATAAAGGCCGGGCTCATGCCGTTTTGGCGCGCCTTGTCCAAATCGCGCCGGTTGGCCTCCAAAATATCTTCCCTGTCCGCCGTCAGCGCCTGGGCTATGCAATCCAGGGCGCGGTTTTTGAGCTGGCTGTCCGCGGTCTGCAACTCCAGCCAGGCCGCCCGGGCCCGGGACGCCTGTTCCATCAATGCGTTCATACCCTATCCTCCCATGCGATTTTTCATGATCTAAGTATAAAATCCCATCCGCGTTCTGTCAAACCGGAAATTCCATCTGCGGAAAAAATCCATATTTTCAAACCGCCTCATTGCATGGAGCTGCATCCTTCCCTATAATGAAACCAGGAGGTGCTGAATATGGCCAACGAAGATCAAAAGGATTTCAACGCAATGCTTCACAAAGATACCGGTATGCCCAAGGTGCAAATCGTCACCGATCAAGCCACCATCGAAAAATACGGCGGAACGCGCATGTATTTTGCCCCGCCCATGGCCTACGACGAGATTATGAAAACCATTCCTTACGGAAAGTTGACCACAGTGGGCGCCATCAGAACCCACCTGGCCCAGGAAAACGGCGCCGATTTCACCGACCCCATCACCGCGGGCATCTTTGTGTCCATCGCGGCCTGGGCCAGCCACCAGCGCCGCGAAGATAAAACCCCGTACTGGCGCACCCTGAAGGCCAACGGCGAACTCAACGCCAAATATCCCGGAGGCATTGAAGCCCAGAAAGCCAGGCTGGAGGCCGAAGGCCACGTCATCCTTCAAAAAGGGCGCAAAAACATCCGATATGTGGTAAAGGACTATGAAAGCGCGCTGTTTGAATTGAATTAAAATTCCGCCTTCAGAATTTCCCCGCTCCGCTTCACACAATTTTTACATTCCATCCATTGACTTTAAGTCAATGACTGCAATATAATAGATCTGTCCGAAAAGCATTCCAGCGGAATCCTGTGAAAATCGGAGGCGACAAAATGACCAACAGACAGCTGGCCGCCGCGGAAACCAGAAAAAGGCTGGTGGAGGCTGCCAAAGCCATCATCTGTGATAAAGGGCTGAGCAATACCTCCATAGAGGAAATCACCGAAGCCTCAGGCGTTTCCAAGGGAACCTTTTACACCTATTTTAAGCGCAAAGAGGACATTGTCTTCGAACTGAGCGGCGGCATGTTCGATGAAATCCTGGCCCAGTCCAAAGCCCTGGAAGGATCGATTTTGCAAAAACTTGAAGCCTATATGGTGCGCTTTGCCCGGTATATCGAAAAGGGCAGCGTGAAGCTGGCCCAGGAATGGATCAAAAATGTGGTGGATCCCGGCATCACGGATATTGGCGTCAACAAATTGGCAAAGGATCTTTCCGCGGTGGAGGAGCTCCTGAGTCTGGGCGTTGCCTCCGGCGAACTTAAGGCCAACGCCCCGATCCAGCAGCTTTCCGGCACAATTACTGACCTGCTCTATGGCCAAATGGCCTGTTGGGCGATCAGCGGCGGTTCCTACAGCTATGAGGAGCGCACCCGTGCGTTCTGTGAAACCCATTTGGAAAACTTACTCAAACAATATTTAGAAAGGGTGTAACGGTATGGCTTATTTAGGGGAAGAAATCAAAAAACTGGGCTTCGGGCTGATGCGCCTTCCGCAAAAGGACGGCGTCATCGACCTTGAAGAGACCAAACAAATGGTGGATCTGTTTATGGCGGCGGGTTTTACCTATTTTGACACCGCCTGGGCCTATGCGGGCAGCGAGGACGCCATCCGCCAGGCCCTGGTGGAGCGCTATCCCCGGAACAGCTTCCAATTGGCCACCAAAAACGCGGCCTGGATCAACTGCAAGACCCAGGAAGAGGCCATCGCCCAATTCGATACCTCGCTAAGGCAGACCGGCGCCGGTTATTTTGATTTTTATCTGCTGCACAATCTGGGCGAGGGCCGGAGCAAGTTCTTCGACGAATACGACATGTGGAACTGGATCATCCAGAAAAAGGCCGAAGGCAAGGTCAAACACATCGGCTTTTCCTTCCACTCCACCCCTGAAGAGCTGGACGCCTTGCTGACCGCCCACCCCGAGATGGAATTTGTCCAATTGCAAATCAACTATGCCGATTGGGAAAACCCCGCGATTCAGTCCAGGGCCTGCTATGAGGTGGCGCGCAAACACCATAAGCCGGTCATCATCATGGAACCGGTCAAGGGCGGCATGCTGGCCAATCCTCCTGAGAGCGTAAAGGCGCTGTTTGACCAGGCCGCGCCCAACGCCTCCTATGCCTCCTGGGCCATTCGCTTCGCCGCCGATCTGGAGGGCGTCATTACCGTGCTTTCCGGCATGAGCAATGTGGCGCAGATGACCGACAACCTTTCCTATATGAAGGATTTCCACGGCCTTTCCGCCTCCGATAAGCAGGTCATCGCCCAGGCCCAGCAGGAGCTTAAAAAGATTCCCCTCATTCCCTGCACCACCTGCAACTACTGTGCAAAGGTCTGTCCGATGCAAATCGGGATTTCGGGCTCCTTTACCGCCAAGAATTACCTCACATTGTACAGCGATCTGGCCGCCGCCAAGCATCAGGAGGGCTGGCTTGTGGGGGGCCATGGGTTGAAATCGGCTTCGGAATGCATCAAATGCGGGAAATGCGAGCAGGTCTGTCCCCAGCATATCTCCATCCGCAAAGAGCTGGAACAGGTTGCCAAGGCCCTGGGATAATCCACAAATATACGAAAAGGGAGCGGTTTTATGCTTTTGCCTTTAACTTCGGATCAGCTTGTGGCCTTCCGCGCCTTTTTGTCCTCCAGCGAGGACGCCGAGCCCCTGGGCGGCGAGGAATATAGCTGCGATCTATACGAGTTGGACCCGCCCGTCTCTTTGGAAATCGCGCTGACCGGCGCCGGTGTGGAGGTGTTGGCCGCCGCCCAAATGGCCTATGACCAGGGCATGGACGGCTGGTATCTCACCGAGCGCATTGAGGATATGCAGGCATTGGCCCGGGCCATGGCGCCCTGGCTGGAAACATTGAAGCCCTGATTCATCAAACAGGCGTCCACGGTTGCTGACCATGGACGCCTGAACTTATTTTCCCCTTATTCCCCCGCCTCCGCGGTATCGGAACCGGTCTCAAAAAAGAGGCACTCAAAGGCGTCGGCCAAGGTGGGCATGGCGTTCAGCGCCTGTTCAAGGGTGTTTTTGTTGTGCCCCACCTCAATCAAAATGGCGTTTTTGCCAATATGCTGGTTGTACCGCCCGGTCTTGACCATGACATCCCGGCAAAGGCCGGGCACAAGCTGGTTGATGGTGGTGGTAAGCCTCTGTCCAAAGGCCAAATTTTCCTGATAAAAGGGCTTGACGTCAAAGGTTACCGACCCCTGGCCCTTGCCGTTGCCGATTAAAACCATGAGCCGGGCGGCCTGTCCGTCGGGGGTTTCCACATAGAGCGGATTGCCGTTGGCTTTGCTGTAGGCATCCCGGTGCAGGTCGATATACAGGTCAAAGTGCTGATCCGCATAGCTTTCCAAGGTCTTCAGCGACCGGGTATAGGCGGTGCCCAGCCGGGGCGGCTCGTGGTCGGTCAAATCGTGAACCACCTCAAACCCCCGCTCCTCCAAGAGCTTTGTGAGCTCGGTGCCCACCCGAACCACCGAATATTCCGGATCCGCGGTGCGCCATTCCCCGGTTTCCACATAGCGGTCGCCCTCGATCTGTTCATAGGCCTCATGGGTGTGGGTGTGATAGATCAATACCCGGGGCTTTTCTCCGTCGCTTAATGGGCGCACGGTCTGCTCGGGCAAAATTTCCACCTGCATCTCGGGCACGTCCTGCCGGTCAGTGTGCTCATTTTCGTCCAGCAAAATATCGCCCCTGGAGGCGGTCAAGGCTTCCGGGGCGTCGGTGGGCATGAGGTCAAACTCCACGATTTTTATATCCGGCGCATCATTATCAACGGTCTCAACGGAGAAGGCGGCCACCGCCGCATTCTCCTGGGCAATGGCCGCCGTTTCCACCGGGATGACTTGGGTCTTCTGCCAATTGAGCGTCGGCGTGCTGCTTTGATTGATCACCATCATCCTGATGGCCAAAACCGCCAGCACAATGACCAGCAACACCGCCACCGCCCCAAGGGCCAACTGCGATCCCTTGATTACCTTGATGCGAATCATCTGTTCCACCTCGCTTGGCGCTTTCTGGTTTAAGATATTCGCCTTTTCGCCGGTCTATTCCATCATGGTCTGGATTTCCTCATCGCTGAGCGCGGGCTGAAGCGCCCGGTTAATGCCCCGGGCCAATACCCAGGCCGCCTGGTCGATGAGGCTGTCCACCTCCCGGGGGGTTACGATCATATCGCCCACCGCGTTCCCGGATAATTGTCCGGCCAACTCGTCCAGCGCTTCATCCAATTGATCGTCCTGCTGCATGCCTTCGCTCAAAAGCTCCAGCGCGTCCCGGGCAATGGTGGCCGCGTACACCACCATGGGCATGCCCACCGCCAAAACCGGCACGCCCAGGCTTTGCTGGTTCAGGGCGCTTCGGTGGTTGCCCACCCCGGAACCGGGCTGAATGCCGGTATCCGTGAGCTGCACCGCCGAGCCCACCCGCCTTGTGCTGCGCGCGGCCAGACTGTCGATGCAAATCAAGCAGCAGGGGTTGAGCCGGTCCACCAGGCTTTTGACCACCTCAAAGGTCTCCAACCCACTCACGCCCAACACGCCCGGAGCCAGCGCGCAAACCGAGCGCATGCGCTCATCCATCTTCTCGGGCATGGTATTGAATAGATGGCGGGTCACCAACGTCCTGTCCACCACCTTGCTGCCCAAGGAATCCGGGGTGATCTTGCGATTGCCCAATCCGATGACCAAAACCGGCTGCTCTTTGTTGATCCTGCCTTCCAAAAGCCGCTCAATCTGTTGGCCCAAAAGGTCGGAGACCCGCCGCCTCTCCTCCAGTTCGTGCCGGGCCAGCCCCGGACATTCCAAGGTCACATAATGGCCGGGCGCTTTGCCCAGCATCCTGGCGCCCTGCTCGCTGTCAATGCGCACCTCGGTAATCTCTACGCCGCCCGCGCTCCATTGATTCATCTTAACCCCGTCAATGGAGGTTCGCTCCCCGGCGTTTACCGCCTCCATGGCCAGATCGGTGCGAATTTGTTTTCTCATGACTCCCTCGCCGCCTTTTTGCTTTTTATCGGTAGCCTGCCGCGATTTGCGCCGAATCATACCTTTTTTTGCGCTTTTCCAGCTTAGGCCAACAAACTGTTAACGATAAAGTTCTGTATATCTATTGCAAAACCGCCCCGAGCGTGTTAAAATATCATTTGTTGAGCAAAAGGCAGGGAGGTGAACAGTTTTGCCGAACATCAAATCCGCTATCAAGCGCGTGAAGGTAAATAAAACCAAGAATCTGCGCAACCGGATGATTAAGTCTGCCATGCGTACGACTGTCAAGAAGTTTGAGACCGCCGTTTCCGAGGGCAACGCCGATGCCAAGATGCTGTCTGTGACCGCAGGCGCGATTGACAAGGCCGCCGCGAAGGGCGTTATGCATAAGAACGCCGCGAACCGCAAAAAGGCTCGTCTGGCGAAGCGTCTGGCCAAGGCCCAGGCTTAAGTTTCATCCTTTCATAAGTTTGGACAGAACGATTTTGTTCTGTCTTTTCTTTTGTCTGTTTTGCGTTCCGTCTTTCCTTTCCTGCTATAGCCTACTTTTTTCTGAAACCATAAAAATGTGGTGGCAAATGGTTCAAGGCTTTGAGGAGATAGCTGTCCAACCCTCTATCAAGCTTTATTGACAAACCGAAACCGTCGAACTATAATGAAGCGAATGAAGCGGCGGACGAACCAAGACGTTTAGAAAAGCGAGAGGAGCATTGAGCTATGAAAACACTTGACCCGCACTATACGCTGTTGAACGAGATGTATCAGGACGAATATTTCCCCGACTTTCTGGTGGACAAGGTCAAGGCAGAAATCCAAAAGGTTATTGCCCTGCTGGAAAGCGGTGAAACCGATACGAGAATCATTCAAGAAAAGTTGGACGAAATGACCCGCGCCATCAACGACTTACAGGATGAGTTCGACGAAAACGACAGTGAAATCGAAACCGCAGCCCGTGACTGTATCGGAGAGACCGTGGAACACGTACTGGAATGGTTCGATATTCCCATCCCCGTGGAGGAAGCTATCCGAGAGCGGGAATGGTAACACCCGTGCTGCCGCGCGGACAATGCCACAGCTGAAGGCTTCGATTGCGGCAAAATAGAAATGAAATAATAACTTTCATAAAAAACTCAAGCGCAAAAAAATCGGCACTTTGGGAAGCTGTTTTACTTCTGCAAGGTGCCGACTTTTGTGCATGACTTTTTTAGCAGGCTATTGTTCAACAGCCCTCGTTTCTTATGCGTTTTCCAGGCTGCCCTGCGCCCTCAAACGGGCTTGAAGCCGCTTTACACAGGTGAGATACAGCGGGATGAGCAAGATGTTCGCCCCGATCCAGGCCGCCGGATTGGCAAAGCAAACCGCGTCAAACTGGAATTGGCTCACCAGGCAAAACGCCACCAGCGCCCGGGCCACCAACTCGAATACCCCGGCCAGCATGGCGGGCAGGCTGTACCCCATGCCCTGAAGCGCGTTGCGCAGGGCCAACAGCAGCCCCAGCAGCGGGAAAAACAAGCTGTTGATCCAGGTAAACTGGGCCACGCGGGATAGGATCTGCACCTCGCCCGCGTCCAGGAACAGCAGCGCCAGCTGCCTGCCGAAAAGGTTGACGACCGCAAAGGAAAATATGCTGCTGATGGCCACCGCCCCCAGGCCCTGACGCATGCCCGACCGAACCCGATCCATCCGGCCGGCGCCCAGGTTCTGGCCGCAATAGGTGGCCATGGTCACGCCCAAGGCCTCCATGGGTTGGGTAGCCAGCATCTGGACCTTGCCCGCCGCAGTAACCGCGGCCACAATTTCCGAACCCAGGCCGTTTACCGCCCGCTGCAACACCACCGATCCCACCGCCGTAAAGCTGAATTGAAGCCCCATGGGCAGTCCATTTAACAACCCCTGCTTGGCAATGGGCCAATTGAAGGCCATTTCTTCCCGCTTGACATGCAATATGGGATAGTGCTTTCGGATAAACATCACGCACAATATCCCGCTCACCGCCTGGGAAATCACGGTGGCGTAGGCCGCGCCCGCCACCCCCATGTGCAAAACCAACACGGCCAACAGGTCCAGCGCCACGTTGAGCAGCGCGGAGATCATCAAAAACAAAAGCGGGGTTTTGCTGTCGCCCAGGGCGCGCAATATGCCCGCAGGCAGATTGTACAGCATTGTGGCCGCAATGCCCGCAAAAATGATTACAATATAATCGTAAGCCTGGTCAAAAATATCCGCAGGCGTGTCCATGATGGCCAAAATTTCCCGGGTAAAGCAGACCGTTACCGTGGTCAGCACCAGGGCGACGGCCAGCGATATATAAATCGCGTTCATGAGGGTCTTGCGCACCCCCACCAGATCGCCCGCCCCAAACCGCTGGGATATGGATATACACAGTCCGCTGCACAATCCTTGCACAAATCCGATCACCAGAAAATTCAGAGAGCCCGTGGAGCCCACCGCGGCCAACGCGTATTTGCCCACGCCCTTGCCCACGATGATGGCGTCCACCATGTTGTAAAACTGCTGAAACAGATTGCCCAAAAACATGGGCACCATGAACGCCAAGATCAGCCGAATGGGTTTTCCTTCCGTCATGTCCCGAACCATTGCTTCGCCCACCTTCCATGGGGTCTATTGTACAACGTTCGGATGGATAAAATAAACGTATGTTTTGAAAAATTCCTTCTGTTTTCTGTTCGTTTATTTGACCTTTTCCATAAAAAAGCGCACCGCAGCTTTGGCGATGCGCCGAAGCGGAATCTTTTCCTTATTTTAATGGATGCTGTGCGCCCGGGCGGTGTCAATCAAAGCGCGCAAATTCTCATAGGGCACATCCACCTGTATCTCCTGGCTGGGCGCGGTGATGTAGCCGCCGTGCACGCTCATCAGCTTGATGGTCTGCTCGGTCTCCCGCGCCACCTGCTCAGGCGTGCCGTTCGGCAAGGTGCGCTGGGTGCTGATGCCACCATAAAAGGCGATCTTGTCCCCATACAGCCGCTTCAATTCGCTCAAATCCATGCACTCGGGCTGCACCGGGTTGAGGGCATCCACCCCCATTTGGGTAAGCTCTTCCATGATCTTCACGATGTTTCCACAGGAATGAATAAACACATCCTTGCCATAGCGCTTGATGAGGTCGTATTCCTGCTGTTCGCCGGGCTGAATCATGGTTTTCCAGCATTTGGGCGACATGATTAAATCCCTCTGGGTGCCCCAATCTGAACCCAGCAGCACACCCTCATAATCATTGCAGCAAAGAATATTTTCCAGCATGACCAGGTTCTTGCGGATAATCATATCCAAAAGCTGCTGCGACCACTCGGGATCCCCCGCCAAATCGGCCAGGAAGTTCTCAATTCCCCGGCTGAAATAGGCCTTTTCCCAGTGGCTTCCCCAAATGGTCACCAGAAGATAGGCATCATAGGTCTCCCGCAGATACCGGGTCTTTTCGAAAAACTGCTCATAACTGCCCCGCCCAATGGTGTCGGGCAGGCGCCCGGGGGTATCCTCTTCTTTCAAAAACTCATCGGTCAGATTGTACCAGTCCCACCAGGGCGCATTGATGTACAGGATGTGATTCCCAATGGCCAACTGCACGGCCTGCATCTTGTCCAAAATGCCGCGCCGGTAATCCTCCATCACCTGCTCATTGGGATAATCCTTGAGCAGCTGTTCCCCGTACTTATCACACCCCTCGCCAGTCATGTTGATGGCATAGGGCACATAGGCGCTGTCCTGATGTCTGAGCGCTGAAATCAGTATCTCTTTACGGTTCATGTCGCTTCCTCCCCAACCCAAAATGCGCCAGTAAGCGAATCGTTTCCGCCTTCATCATACACCAGTCCCCGGCCTTTGTAAAGAAATAAAATTCCTCCGGCCTCATATAGATAGCCCGGAGGTGAACCCCATGAAAAACCGATGGGCGCTTTTGGGCGCGGTGCTGATGACCCTGCTGCTGTGGTGCTTTCCCGATCCCGCCCGAACTGCCGCCCTGGATTCCCTATCCACCTGGTTTTATTCGGTGGTTCCGGGCCTGTTTCCCTTTTTTGTGCTGTTGCCCGCCCTCACCTGCCCCGAGGCCGCGCAGATCTATGAGCGAATGCTGGGCCGGGCCATGCACCCGCTGTTCGGCCTGAGCGGGCGCACCGCGGCCGCCCTGGGGATAAGCCTGCTGTCCGGAAGCCCGGCGGGCGCCGCCGCCCTGGCCCGGTTGGACGCGGATCAACCCTTTGCCCCGGACGAGGCCCTGCGCGCCGCTCTGCTCTGTTCGGGCTGCAACCCGCTGTTTTTAACCGGCGCGGTGGCCTCAGGCTTTTTGGGCCGGCCCGAGCTGGGCTGGGTGTTGGTGATTTCCCAAATTCTGGCGCTGATCACCTCCGGGATGCTGCTGCGCCGGGTGGGCAAGGGCAAAAGCCTGCCAGCCCGTTCCCCTGCCCCATCCGCCCAACCCACCCCGGCCATCAAGTGCGCTGTGCTGCAAATTCTGGGCATAGGCGGGTGCATGGTCTTTTTCGGGGTCATCGCCCGTTTGGCCGCCCTGTGCGCCGCCCTGCTTTTGCCCAATGTAAACCTGGAAACCCCGCTGATCTGCTTTTTGGAGCTGGGCGGAGGATGCGCCTCCCTGTGCGCCCTGCCCATGAGCGATGGTTTGCGGATTCCGCTCCTTTCCGCGGTCATCGGTTTTTCCGGGTTGTCCATCTGCATTCAAAGCCTGGGTTACCTAAAACCCATGGGTGTTCGTGCCCGGGATTTTCTGTTGGGCAAGGGGCTCCATGCCCTGCTGTGCGCCGGCTTCAGCGTTTTACTCATGCGCCTGAAGGCGCCCGCCGCCCCGGCCTTTGCCCCGATCAGCGCCGGAAGTCCGGACGCAACGCTGTTTTGGGCGGTGTTGAGCGCCGGATGCCTTTTGCTGCCTCCGCTGCTGGGCCGGGTCTTTTCCTGGCGCGAAACCCGGTAAACGCCGCCGGGTTTTAAACATATGTCAATAATTTGCGCCAAGTTATTGACATATGCCCGTTAATAGGCTATAATAAGACCCGATAAAGGCAAAACCTGCGGCAATTTTGAGGAGGCATTCTTATGAAAATCGCGGTACCTTACGAAAACGGACAAATCTTCCAGCATTTTGGCCACACCGCCCAATTTAAGCTGTATGAAGTGGAAAATAACGCGGTGGTTTCCAGCCAAATCGTGGACACCAATGGCAGCGGTCACGGCGCGCTGGCCGGCTTTTTGAGCGCCCAAGGCGTGAATCTGCTGATCTGCGGCGGCATCGGCGGCGGCGCCCAGGTTGCGCTGGCTCAGGCCGGAATCCAGCTCATGGGCGGAGTGAGCGGCGCGGCGGACGAGCGGGTAAACGAATACCTGGCCGGGGCCTTGAGCTACAATCCCGATGTGCATTGCGACCATCATGACCACGAGCATGGTTCCTGCGGCGAGCATCATTGCGGCGACCATGGCTGCGGCGGCCATAGCTGCCATTGATCCAAACCAGTTTCTTTAACAGGGCGTCCGGGGGTAGGTTCCCCCGAGCGCCCTTAACTTTTGTGCCGGAAGCCATTTACCCCCTGGACAATTTCCTCAAAATATAGTACCCTCATAACAACACCAAGGGAGGGGATTTTCCATGAAGCTATGGTATGACCACGAGGCCCTGGAATGGACCCAGGCGCTGCCCATCGGCAACGGCCACACGGGCGCCATGTGTTACGGTGGGGCGGGGGGACGGTTTGATCTTTCCGAATGCACCTGCTGGACGGGCTGCGCCCAGAGCAAGCCCTTTAAGGAGGGCGCCGCCCAGGCCATGAGCCAGGCGCGGGAAAAGCTCATGGAGGGGCGGTATGATGAGGCCGACGCGCTGCTGCAAAACTGCGTGGGCGTAAAGGGCAACTATGGCACCCAGGTGCCCATGGGCAGGCTGGTGGTGTGCGTGGAGGCTCAGGAGACCGGCTGCAAACGAACGCTGGAATTGGAGGACGGATTGGCGCTGGACGAGTTGGAATTTTCGGGGCAGCGCGTTCGCCGGGAGAGCTTCCTTTCCAACCCGGACAAGGTCATGGCCGTACGGCTCTGGTCTGAGGAAAAAGCGCCCATGCCCGGGGTATGCCTCTGGCTGGAGGGCTGGAGCCAGCCCAGCTTCACCCGCTGGAACGAAAAGAGCCGCGCCCTGAAGGCGCAGGGTCGTGCCCTGGAAAACATTCACAGCGACGGCCTGACTGGGGTGCAATATTTCATGCACCTGGTCTACGACACCGACGGTCAGGTGAGCTGGAACCGCAGGGGCTTGATTTTGGAGGGGGCCAGCTACCTCACCGTCTATTTGACCGCGGCCACGGATATGTTTGACCCGCATCCGCAGGAAACCTGCGAGGCGCGGTTGAAAGCGGCCGAAGAACTGGGCTGGCCCGGGCTCAAAGAACGCCATTTGGCCGACCATCGCGCCGGCATGGACAGTTTTCGGTTTTCCATGCCCGACGGCCGGGCCGAACTGCCCACGGATGAGCGCATCCGGGCCTTTGCCCGGCACAGCGGCGGAGACGACGGGCTGGTCGCGCTGTTCTTCCAGTATGGCCGCTATCTGATCTTTAACTCCAGCCGCCCGGATTCGCCGCTGCCCGCCGCGCTGCAGGGGGTATGGAACGACGACCGGGCCTGCCGCATGGAATGGACGGACGATATGCACCTGGATATCAACACCCAGATGAACTATTATCCGGCGGAAAACACCGGATTGGGCGATTGCGTGCTGCCGCTCTTGCGCTGGATCAAGGATGTGCTGATGCCCAACGGGCAAATAATGGCCCAAGCCCTATACGGCGCGGAAGGCTGGGGCGCGCACACGGTATCCAATGCCTTCGGATGGGCGGCGCCGGGCTGGGATGTGGATTGGGGCATGGCCGTCAGCTGCGGCGGCTGGGTGGCCACCCACATTTGGGAGCACTATCTCTACACCCAGGATTTGGACTTCCTGCGGGCATACTATCCGGTTTTATATGAGAGCGCCCGCTTTTTAAAGGCGCTTTTAAAGCCCGATCCCAAGACCGGGTGGCTGCTCACCGTGCCCTCCTACTCCCCGGAAAACGTCTTCCTTTGGGAGGGAAAGCCCCATACCCTATCCGCGGGCAGCACCTTTGACATCACCGTGACCCGCACCCTGTTTAAAATCGTTCTGGAGGCCGCCTCGCTTCTGAATTCGGAGGACGAATTCACCCGGGAACTGGGCTCAACCCTGGAGAAGCTTCCCCCCTACCGGGTGGGCAAACACGGCCAGCTGATGGAATGGTTTTACGATTTTGACGAGGCCTGTCCCGATCACCGGCACACCTCGCATCTTCTGTCGCTGCATCCCTTTAACGCCATCGACCCGGCCGAGTCCCCGGCCCTCAAGCAGGCCATCTTAACCACCCTGAAGCGCCGCCTGGGAGACGACGCCAAGGATATCGTATACGCCAACTGGGCGGGCGCGCTGCTCATCACCTACTTCGCCCGCCTGTTGGACGGTGAGCAGGCCGGAGCCTTTGTAAAGCCCATGATCGCCTTTTTGAGCCGGGAGAACATGATGATTACCCATCAGGGCCCCACCACCTCCATCACCGGGGGCATTTATGAGCTGGACGGCAACACCGGCTTCACCGCGGCCGTGGCCGAAATGCTGATGCAGAGCTACGGCGGAATCCTGCGGCTGCTGCCCGCCATTCCCAGGGATTGGAAAACCGGGCGGGTGGAACATATGCGCGCCTACGGCGGACATCAAGTCTCCCTGGAATGGAACGAGGCCCAGGTGAGCGGAAGCGTTTGGGCCGCATCGGACGGAACGGTCACGCTGCGCTGCTGCGGAAAGGAGCAGAAGATTTCCGTGAAAAAAGGCGAACGCTATCCGTTCTGTTTCGAACGCAGATAGCGCCATCAAAAAGCCGCCCGAAGGCATGTCCAAAGCCTCTGAGCGGCTCTTTTGTTATGTTTTTATCCCAGCGCCACATCCAGGATCATCATCACCACAAAGCCGGCCATCACGCCCATGGTGCCGATATGCGAATGCTCGCCCAGATGGGCCTCGGGAATGAGCTCCTCCACCACCACATACAGCATGGAACCCGCGGCAAAGGACAACAGCCAGGGCATCCAAGGGGTGATGCTATCCGCGATCAGCACCACCAGGATTCCAAATATGGGTTCCACAATGGCGGAAAGGCTTCCGTACACAAACGATCGAAGGGAGGAAAAGTCCTCCTGACGCAGGGGCAGAGAGATGGCCGCGCCCTCGGGAAAATTCTGAAGGCCGATGCCCAAAGCCAGCGCCAGGGCCGCGGCGTTAAACGCGCCGTCCGTGTGCTGAGCCGCCCGGGCAAAGGACAGGCCCACCGCCATGCCCTCGGGGATATTGTGCAGCGTCACGGCCAGCACCAAAAGGGTGGTCCGCCGAAAGGAGGCGGGCAAGCCCTCCGATTGGAGCGCGTCCACATGCAAATGGGGCAGCAAACTATCCATGAGCATCAAAAAGGCCACGCCCAGCGCCATGCCTCCGGCCGCCGGAACCCATCCGGCCTGGCCGTTCGCCGAGGCCTCCTCTATGGCCGGCACCAACAGGCTCCAAACCGCGGCCGCAATCATCACCCCGGCCGCAAAGCCCAGCATAATCCGTTGAACCTTGGGATTCATGCGCGACTTAAAGAAAAAGACCATGGCCGAGCCCAGGCTGGTCATCAGAAAGGTAAATCCCGTGCCCACGGCTGCCCACAAAATCGCCCCGTCCATGCTTTCACCCGCCTTTGTATTATTTCTACTTACATTATACCCTGATTAAGCCGCGCTGAATCCTCCAACATCAAAAAGTCCGCCCCGCCATAGAGGCGAAAGCGGACAGTAAAGGCGGACATTTCCTCAGGACAGCCGGCTCATGGGCGCGTTTTCCACCGGAACACCCATTCCGGCGATTTCCGCGGCCGCGGGCATCTGGCTATCGGCTTCCAGGGTAAAGGCCGAGACCTCGAAGGCGTTTCGGGAAATATATTCGCCGTTTTCCAACAGCTTTTGATATTCCCGGGATTGAAGCCTTCCGGTGATGCGCAGCCTATCCCCCACCTTAAACCGGGCGGCGTATTGGGCGTTGCGCCCCCAGGCGATGCAGGGAATATAATCCGATTTGCCGAAGGCCCGGTTGACCGCCAGCATCAAATCACAGATTTCCCTTCCGAAGGGGGTGGAGCGATACACCGGCGGCTTGCAAATGGAGCCGGCCAGTTCGACCCGATTCAGGGTATCGTTCTCCGCGCCCGCGGAAACATGCTGGGCAAACAGCGTGACCATCAGCCGGCCCGCGCCCTCAACCACCTTGTTGTACGAGCGCACCTGGCCCTGTACGGACAGCAGGGCATCCTGCGGCCATTCGGCCCCGGTGATCAGCTTGCCCGGCAGGGTAACCGGCAGCCGGTCCACCGTGCCGGACAGGCGCTTCACCAGCAGGATACCCGAATAAAAGGGTTCGTTCATCACTTCGTGGCTCAACTCCACCGCTTTTTCCAGACGGCCTGCCGCCACCATGCGGTTATTGGGATTTTCCATCGTATCACTCCTTGCTTCAATGTTGGCAAGAGGTCTTTTTGCCTCGCATACATAGATGTATGTAAGGTTCCGATGGGATATTCAAAAAACCGTTCGACGCGATTTGCATGATCCGGCGCGCGGCGCCCCAATATGGCCCGCAATTTGTCGAATTCCGGCCTGGAGCCTTAAAAAACCGTCCGAACGGAAGAATCCGCGCGAACGGTTATGGGCGCCGGCTCTTAAACTTTTGTGATTTCCTCCACGCAATCGCCCGATTGCACCACCACATGGGGCAATCCACGCCCACTCTTGAGCTCGATCTTGACCTCGTTTGTATTTTTCAAAATCACGTCCCCGCTCTTCAGATAGACCTCAAAATCAAAGGGTTCTCTGACCATGAGTCCGCCCACCAGGCGGGTTCCGTTGACCTTATTTTTTAAGAAAGTAAAGCATCTGGCGCCCTTTCCGGTGCGGGCCTGGAGATCAAAATCCACCAACAGGCAGCGCTTGGCGTAGCCGGTTTCGCTCATGAGCAGGATTTCGCCCTCGGAATCGTCCAGCGCCGCGCACAAAATCCGGTCGTCCTTGGCCAAGGTCATGCCCTTGACCCCCGCGGTGGTTCGCCCGGTTTCGGGCACCTCGCCCAGGGCAAAGTGGATAGCCATGCCCTTTTCGCTCACCAACAGCAATTGGGCCTGGTTCCCGATGCGCAGCACCTGGATCAGTTCGTCCTCGCCCTTGAGGTTGATGGCCGCGAACTTGGCCTTGCGCACCGAATAATCGCTCAAAAGCGAGCGCTTGACCATGCCTCCCCGGGTGATGAACAGCAGCGAACCGGCCTCGTCCTTGCTTTCCAGGCAGAACACCGAGACCACCCGCTCGCCATCCTCCAGCCCGGGCAGGATACCGCCCAGGGCCAGCCCGCGATCCTTGGGGCGGCATTCCGGAATTTGATCCACCACAACCGGATAGCAGTTGCCCTTATCGGTAAAGAACAACAGCCTATGGTCGGTCAGGGTATAGAACAGCGCCCGGGGCCTGACCGCATCCTCAGAGGCGGACTTTTCGTAGTTTTTGGGGGTCAACCGCCTCAGGAAGCCGTTGCGGGTCAGGGCCACCACCGTCTCCTCGGCCACCGGAGCCTCCTCCTCGATGACGATTTGGCCCACCTTCTGGGTGCTCAAGGCGGTGCGGCGCTCATCCTGATACCGATCCCGAACCTCCAACAGTTCCTTTTTGATCAAAGCCAGCAGCTTCTTTTCGCTCTTTAAGATGGCCGTCAGCTTGTCGATGAGCTGTCTGAGCTTTTTATACTCCTCCCGAAGGGTCAAAATTTCCAGGTTGGTCAACCGCTGCAGCCTCATATCCAGGATGGCCTGGGCCTGGACGTCGGTCAGGTCAAACCGCTCCATCAAGGCGGATTTGGCCTCTTTCGGGTTCTTGCTGGACCGAATCAGGCGAATAACCTCGTCCAGATTGTCCACCGCAATAATCAGGCCCTCCAGAATATGGGCGCGCGCCTTGGCCTGTTCCAGTTCAAAGCGGGTGCGGCGGCTCACCACGTCCTTCTGATGGCGGATATAATGGCCGATCACCGCCTTGAGCCCCATCTGAACCGGCTTGCCCCCGGCGATGGCCACCATGTTGACCCCGAAGGTGGTCTGCAGATCCGAATACTTATAGAGATAGTTAAGCACCTTTTCCGGGTCGGCATCGCGCCGAAGTTCGATCACCGCGCGCATGCCGGTGCGGTCGGACTCGTCGCGGATATCGTAGATGCCCGAGAGCACGCCCTTCTTTTCCTCGCTCAGGCGCAGAATCTTTTCCAGCAGCGCGGCCTTGTTGACCTGATAGGGCATTTCGGTGATCACCAAAAGCTTGCGGCCGGACGGACCATCCTCGATATCCACCTTGGCCCGTATGAGCAGCTTGCCCCGTCCGGTTTCATAGGCGTTTTTCAGCTCGCTGTCGGCCAGGAGCACCCCACCGGTGGGAAAATCCGGGGCCGGGATATACTCCATGAGTTGCTCGGTGGTGATCTCCGGGTTGTCGATCTGGGCCACCACCCCGCCGATCACCTCGCCCAGATTGTGGGGCGGGATGTTGGTGGCCAGGCCCACCGCAATGCCCGAGGCCCCGTTGACCAACAAATTGGGGAAGCGCCCGGGCAACACGTCGGGCTCCCTTTGGGTATCGTCGAAATTCAGGTGGAAGTTCACCGTGTCCTTCTCGATATCCCGCAAAAGCTCCAGGGCCAGCGGGGTCATGCGCGCCTCGGTGTACCGCATGGCCGCCGGGCTGTCCCCGTCGATGGAACCGAAGTTGCCGTGACCGTCCACCAGTATGCCGCGCATCACGAAATCCTGCGCCATGCGCGCCAGGGCGTCGTACACCGAGATATCGCCATGGGGATGGAATTTACCCAGGCAGTCGCCCACAATGCGGGCGCATTTGCGGTGGGGCTTATCCGGGGTAATGCCCAATTCGTGCATGGTATAGAGAATGCGCCGCTGAACCGGCTTCAATCCGTCCTCCACCCGGGGCAGCGCCCGCTCCAGAATTACATATTCCGAATAGGGCAGCATGGAATTGTGCATGACCTCCTCCATGGGCGCCTGCACAATCACCTCGTTGCGCGGGGGCATGGGCGGCTGCTTTTTCCTTCCCGCCATCAGACGGTCACCTCCTTACGCGCGTTCTCCACTTCCACCCGGTCCATAAAATGATCTTCCCGGTTGAAATTGGCGTGGGCGCTGATGTATTCCTTTCTGGGCTCCACCTTATCGCCCATGAGCACGGTGACCATGCGCTCGGCCTCGGCCGCGTCCTCAATGGTCACTTGCATCAGCTTTCGGTTGGCCGGGTTCATGGTGGTATCCCAAAGCTGTTCCGGATTCATCTCGCCCAGGCCCTTATAGCGCTGGATGGTATATCCCCGGCCCAGCTGGCGGGTGGCCTGGGCAAGCTCCTTGTCGTCGTAGCAATAGATATGCTTTTCGCCCTTGGCGGCCCGGTACAGGGGCGGCATGCCGATATACACATGGCCATCGGTGACCAGTTCGCGCATATAGCGGTAAAAGAAGGTCAACAGGATGGCCCGGATGTGGGCGCCGTCCTGGTCGGCGTCCGACAGGATGATGACCTTGTCATACTTCAGGCTTTCC
The DNA here is from genome assembly GCA_018716505.1 of Candidatus Faecaligallichristensenella faecipullorum. Classification (GTDB taxonomy): domain Bacteria; phylum Bacillota; class Clostridia; order Christensenellales; family Aristaeellaceae; genus Faecaligallichristensenella; species Faecaligallichristensenella faecipullorum. The sequence goes on from DVJW01000178.1 coordinate 31,392, forward strand.
AGAGCAAAATCCTCGCCAATGCCGGTGCCCAGGGCGGTGATGATGGAGCGGAACTCCTCGTTGGCCAGCACCTGATCCAGCCGCTTTTTTTCCACATTGAGGGGCTTGCCCCGAAGGGGCAAAATGGCCTGAAACCTGCGGTCGCGGCCCTGTTTGGCGCTTCCGCCGGCCGAATCGCCCTCCACGATAAACAGCTCGTTCTCCTTGGCGTTGCGCCCGGTGCAGCTGGACAATTTACCCACCAAGGGCGCGGCCTCCAGCTGGTTTTTCTGGCGCGCCACATCCCGGGCCTTGCGCGCGGCCTCCCGCACCTTGGCGGCCTGCACCGCCTTTTCCACGATGCGCTGGGCGATCTCCTGATTCTTTAAATCATCCAGATACAGGGACAGCTGTTCGGTGACAATCGCCTCCACCACCGGACGCACCTCGGTGTTGCCCAGCCTGCCCTTGGTTTGGCCCTCGAATTGGGGCTGGCGCACCCCGGCCGCGATGATGGCGGTCATGCCTTCGCGGAAATCGTCGCCGGAGAGATTGTTGTCCTTCTCTTTGAGCGCGCCCACCCGCCGGGCATAGTCGTTGAACACCTTGGTCAGGGCGGCCTTAAAGCCGGTTTCATGGGTGCCGCCCTCGGCTGTTGGAATATTGTTGACAAAGGAAAAGATGTTTTCGGTATAGCTGTCGGTATATTGGATGGCCACCCGAACCATGGTATCATCCCGCCTGCCCTCAAACAGTATGGGCTCGCCAATGGTGTTTTTGTCGTTATTCAAATACTCCAAAAAATCCTTGAGCCCCCGGGCATAGCGGTATTCCCGCACCCGGGCCTCGGGATCCTTGACCCGCTCGTCGGTGAACACGAACTGCACCCCGGCGTTTAAATAGGCCAGTTCCCGGAGCCTGCGCGCCACGGTCTCCCCATTGAACTCCACGGTATCGAACACCGCCGGGTCGGGCAAAAAACAGACCTGGGTGCCGGTGCGCCGGGTATTGCCCACCTTTTCCAGCGGGGCCACCGGGCGGCCGGCCACGATTTTGCCCTTTTGCTCATCGTATTCGCTTTTATATTCCTGGCGGTAATGGGCGTAATCCTGATACACGTCCACAGTCAGCCACTTGCTGAGGGCGTTGACCACCGAAGCGCCCACCCCGTGCAGGCCGCCGGAATAACTATAGTTTTTGTTATTGAATTTTCCGCCCGCGTGCAGCTGGGTATACACCACCTCCACCGCCGAGACGCCCAATTGGGGGTGGATGCCCACCGGAATGCCCCGGCCGTTATCGGTACCTCGCAGCTGCCGTCCTTTTTTAGGGTGACGGTGATTTTATCCGCGAAGCCGTTGGCCGCCTCGTCGATGGCATTGTCCACGATTTCCCATATCAAATGATGCAGCCCGCGCGATCCGGTGGAGCCGATATACATGCCCGGACGCATGCGCACCGCGTCCAGCCCCTCCAGAATTTGAATATCGCTGGCCTGATAACTCTTTGCCATGTCGTCCCTCCATATGGTCATGGGTTTACACAGAAGATTATTATACCATTCTTCGGTAAATTTATAAAGTAGGGGGAAATGACGCCCCCTTGACATTCCGGCCATGGCTGATGTATGATACTCCAATCAACATCGCTGCGTTTCGGGGGGAGGTCGTATCATGCGTATGCTGGAACCGTTGTTGCCCGACACATTGCGCGAGGAGGAACTTACCGATTGCATCGAGCGGGTGCTGGATGCGGATCAGGACGAGGATATCGAGGGCTTTCTCTTTGAGGACGGCTTTATGGGCGGGCATTCGGCCAAGCGGTTGGAATTTCATGGTTGCAAATTCGAGCGGTGCCGGTTCAGTCCGGTGGAAATCAAGTATCTGTATTTTGTGGACGCGGTATTCGTGGGTTGCGATTTCAGCAATATGCGCTTTCACGGGGCCGGGTTCCAGCGGGCGCGGTTTGTGGACTGCCGCTGCACGGGCGCGGATTTTTCCGAATGCGTGCTCAACCAGGTGAGCTTTGAAGGATGCCTGATGGACTACGCCAATTTCTCCATGGGCAAGCTGACCAACGTCAAACTTTCCGACTGCTCCTGCGTTCACGCGGCCTTTGACTCCTTAAAGCTCAAGGGCGTGGCGCTCACGGGCTGCAAGCTCATGGAGAGCGAATGGCTGCACACCCCGCTCAAGGGTGTGGACTTGCGCGGAAACGATCTGTCCGCGTTTCACATCGATCCCGTGGATCTGCGGGGCGCGGTCATCAGCGCGGATCAGGCGCTGATTTTGGCCGCGCTTTTGGGCGTGGTGATCCGGTAAACAGAGAGCGGCCCCGGAAACGGATTTGCGTTTCCCGGGGCTGGCTTTTTTATGGAATTTTGAACGGATGGGTGAAGCGGATATCCTGGGCGCTCACCCCCAGCATCAGCTGGTAATCGCAGGCATGGGGGCCGAACTTGAGCTCGCGGTTCCAGAAGGAAAACTCCCTTTCGCCCAGGCAAAGCATATCAAACTTTTCCCTTAAAGCAAATGGAGAATTTGCGCCGAATCCTGCACAATTTGTATGGGCCCACAGGGCGCAATCTTTTTGCCATCCTATAAACATCACCGGCAGCGCCGCGACATTTTGACTTTTTCTTGCTTTTGATTGGATAAATGATATAATCATAAGGGGATTCAGGGGGCTGGGGAGGACAATACCATGTTGATTCCTGTCTTTTTATTCGAGATCAAAGATGAGGATGACCGGGCTTTTATGGCCAATCTATATCAAAGCTATTATCCCATGATGCTGCATGCGGCCATTCGAATCCTGCACGATGAAAACAGCGCGGACGATATCGTGAACGACGCGTTTGTGAATTTGTTCTGTAAAATTTCTGTTTTAAGGGGTTTGGACGTTTGCACTTTGCGCGCCTATCTTGTCTCTACTGTTAGAAACCTCTCCATTACCGCCTTGCGGAAAAGGAACAAGCAAAATCAATATGCCTTTTGGGACGACGGCACGGCGCTGGACCGGGTAATTTCAGAGGACGCTTCGCCCATGGACGTGGTTTTGCGAAACGCGGAGATAGAAAGCCTGATTGCGGGTTTAAGGAAACTGCCGGAGCGCGACCGATGGCTGTTGGAAATGAAATATTTCCGGCGGATGCGCGACGCCGAGATTGCCCAGCAACTGGAGATTCGGGAAAACAGCGTGCGCATGTATTTAACCAAGGCGCGCAGAAAGCTAGGTGAGCTCATTGCGGAAGATGAACAGGATCCATGAAGAAACGCCCAAATCGGGACCAAAATTGGAAGAAGAGCTGTTGGAATTAAAGCTGGAGATGGCGTTCAGGGCCTTAAACGCCCGGGAAGCGGACGAAATCGAGCGGGCAATCCCGGACGGGGCCGAGGCCCAGGCCAAACTCAACCGCAGACTCCAACAGGGCAAAGCCGCGCTTATGCTCCGGCTGGACCATTTTATTCGAAAAAATCAGGCCAAACACCTGCTGAACGCGACGCTTCCCCGCCTGGCCAAGGGATTGGCGGCCGCGCTGGTCATCTGCTGCGTGGGCTTTACCTCGGCCTTCGCCCTGAGCGAACAGGTGCGCATGAAGGTTATGGAAGCCTTTTTCATCATGGGTCGAAGCAATATGAGCATTGACATACAGGAAAACGAGGGGGAATCTTTTGAAATTCCCGCGGATTGGCCGCTCAAATACTATCCGAAAAATTTGCCCGAGGGGTTTGAGCTGGAGCAGATTTTTGATGAAGGTTATGATAATTATGCTGCTTTCTTTGTTGATGAAAAAGGACATAGCATAACATTTATGCAATATAATAGTGGAAAAACTTCCATTGACACCTTAGATGCAGAAATTTTTGACTTTACCATGCGCGGCTGGGATATTCGGTGTGTGAGGCAGCCTGATACCACCAAATTCATTTGGGTGGAGGGCGAATTCTATTATATTCTATCCGTTGACGCGCCTTATGAGGATGCATTGTGGGTACTAGAAGGTCTATATGCCGTAAATTAACATTTAATTAACCTAAAAACCATTTGCACTTATCCTATTCACCTTGTCTCTTATGTATGGGAATAACCCATCCATGGCCAAATCCTGGATAAAGGCATCTGGGGTTTTGCCATTCCTTCTCCCCAAAGTGGCGGATCCTTTTGTAAAAAACATGTAAATCACAAAAAATCTCGTTGCACTTTCCCCTTCCAGAGCGTCTCTTATAGTAGAGTGTGGCAAAAATGAGCTTTTTATTGGGCGAATTTAAGTCCATTCAAAAAACTCTTTTTGCCGGCCAAAGAACAAGAGAGGGAGCGATGAAAATGAAAAAGGCACATGTGCTGGGCGCTGCGGCGCTGGCAGCCGCCGCGCTTTTGGGTATGACGGCGTTGGGTTCGGCGGAGAACCGGGAAATTCGCCCGATGGACGATCTTTCCGTGGTCCAATGCGTTCAGATTCAGTTTGAGGACGGAAAAACCGTGGATGTGAGCCTGAAGGCCGAACTGGCGGACAAGATGACGGTCAGGGACTTGTATGAGCAGGCCTATCAGGTATATCTCGAGGGGAACGACAATCTGACGATTTTGGACTATCAGAACGCGGCGGCAAAATAGAACGGAGGTGCAGGCCATGAGACGCTTGAGCAAAGGCTGGCGCAACTTCATAATCCTGGTGCTGATCCTGGCGCTGGGTACGGGCGGGGCCTATGCCCTGGCCCCCTGGATTGAGAGCCTGCAATTTCGCTGGGACTATTATAATCAGGCAGGTTGGTTACAATATATCAACCGCATGGACGCCTGGTTCTATCATCCGGTCGATTATACCACGCTTGATGTAACCTATACGCCCACCGAACAGAACCTGGCTTTGTACAGCAATCAGGTCATTGATTTGGGGCAGGGCTATTTTGTTACCGGGCTGTTCGGGGTGTCGGACTGGATGATGTGCGTAAACGTCTATGGCCGGAAGGATACCCGCGACCTGGTCCTTCTGGCCCAGGGTTCGGAAAACAGCGCCTATCCTCAAAAGGAAAGTCCGTCCAGATACCCTTGGGATGCACTGTTCGGATATCGAAATCTCCTTCCGATGGCCGCCCCCAAGACGGTGGAAAACGGTGAAATCACCCTGACCGTGACATTTCCCAACGGCGAATCCGTAACCCGAACCGTTCCGGTGAGCGCCGAGCCCCTTCACCCCCAACCCGGTGAATGGTGAATGAATAAAAAAGACGGCGGAGCTTGCCATTTTCAAAGCTCCGCCGCCTTTTTCCAATCTATGGCCTCAATGGCCCGCTCAATCTGGCTGGCGGCGCGCTCGTATTCCGCGTCCTGTCCGCCAAAGGGGTCGGCGATATCCCCCATGCCGCCGGCCAGCCGGCCCAAGGTCACGGCCCTGAGCCCAAAGCCCTGGCGGATGGAATCCACATGGCTTTGGGTCATGCCCACGATCAAAGCGCCCCGCGCCTCCTCTGGATCAAAGGTTCGGGCCGCATGCCCTTCCAGGCTCAGCCCCCGCCGCCGCATGGCGCGCCTTGCGCCCAAGCTGGCCGGGGCGCCGTCCATCGCATAAAGACCGGCCGAACGAACTTCGATGCCCCCAATGCCCAGCCGCTCAAGGCGGGCCTTCAACATACATTCGGCCATGGGGCTGCGGCAGGTATTCCCGGTGCAGACCATGATTACCTTCAAACTCATTCCCCCCTATCGGCGTCCAGCACATGAAAGGCCGCGGCGCGCCCCATGCGGTTCATGATGGCCAGGCCCAAGCCATGGGCATCCACCGCCTCGGCAAATATTCGCTCCACCTTTTGCTCATCCATCAGCCTTAGCGCGTCAAACAGATCCGAGGCCACGCTGTCCAGCCCCGGGCGCTGCCCCAAGGGATGCACCCGGCGGTGGCCATAGCGCGCCTCGTTTTGCTTCATGCACAGGATGGCCGCGCTGGCGCCCTGAGATACGGCCTCATCATACAGCTGGGCAATGCGCCCGGCCACCCGCTCAGGCGCGCCCTTCACGATGGTCAGGCTGCCTTTGGGGGCATAATGGCGGTATTTCATGCCCGGGGAACGCACCACCTGGCCGGGTTGCAGGGGCTTGAGCACGCTTTCATCCACCCAAACCCCGCCCAGCACCGCCTCGATCATCTCCGGGGTCACCCCGCCCGGGCGGAGCACCCGCACCTTGTCCCCGCTTAGCTCCACCACCGTGGATTCCAATCCAACCTCGCAGGGGCCGCCGTCCAAAATCAGCGGAATCCGCCCCTTCATATCCTCCAGCACATGGCTGGCCCGGGTGGGCGAAGGCCGGCCCGAGCGGTTGGCGCTGGGCGCGGCCAGGGGCAGGCCGCATTTTTCAATGAGGGCATGGGCCACCGGATGGCTGGGCATTCGGATGGCCACGGTATCCAATCCTGCGCACACCGCCTGGGGCACCCGTTGGCTTTTGGGCAGGATCATGGTCAGCGGGCCGGGCCAAAACGCCTGGGCCAGGGCGCGCGCCTGCTCAGGCAGCTCCCCCCGGATCAACTCTTTTAGCTGATCCATATGGGCGATATGTTCGATCAGCGGGTTATCCGCCGGGCGCTGCTTGGCCTCAAAGATTTTCAGCGCGGCCTGCTGGTTTAGCCCATCCGCGGCCAGGCCGTACACCGTCTCGGTGGGAATCCCCACCAGTTCCCCGGCCCTCAGCAGCGCGGCCGCTTTTTCCAGCGCCTGCCCGTCGGGCTTTAACACAAGGGTCTGCATGTTGATCTCGCCCCTTACAATTCGCTCTCTTCCAACAGCTGCGTCTGTTCCGCCAAAATCAGCGCGTCGATAATCTCATCCAAATCGCCGTTCATCACATCGTCAATGCGGTACAAGGTAAGCCCAATGCGGTGGTCGGTCACCCGGCCCTGGGGAAAGTTATAGGTGCGGATGCGCTCGCTCCGGTCCCCGGTGCCCACCTGGCTTTTGCGCTCCGAGGAATACTCGTCCTGGCGCTGCCTGCGCTCCATTTCATAGAGTTTGGATTTTAAAACCCGCATGGCCTTTTCCCGGTTCTGAATCTGGCTGCGCTGATCCTGACTGGTGACCACCAAACCGGTGGGCAGATGGGTGATGCGCACCGCGGAATCGGTTCGGTTGACGTGCTGGCCGCCCGCGCCCGAGGCCCGATAGGTATCGATGCGCAGATCCCCGGGATTGATGGAAATTTCCACGTCTTCCACCTCGGGCAACACGGCCACGGTGGCGGTGGAGGTATGGATGCGCCCCGAGGATTCGGTCACCGGAACCCGCTGTACCCGATGGACCCCGCTCTCATATTTGAGGCGGCTGAACACCCCTTTGCCCTGAATGGTCAGCACCGCTTCCTTGATGCCCCCAATTTCGGTGGCCCCGTCGTCCACGATTTCGGCCTTCCAACCCCGGCGCTCGGCGTAATGGATATACATCCGCACCAATTCCGCGCCAAACAGCCCGGCTTCATCCCCGCCCGCGCCCGCGCGAACCTCGATCACCGCGTCGCGGTAATCGTCCGGATCCTTGGGCAACAGCATCAGCCGCGCCTGATGGGTGGCCTCCTTGAGCCGTTCTTCCAGTTCTTCCAATTCTTCCTGGGCCATTTCCGCCATATCCGGGTCGGAGAGCATCTCCCTGGCCTGGTCCCGCTCATCCACCAGCTGGCGGTACTGTTTGGCCACCTCGGCCATCTCGGCCATCTCGCTGTGTTCGCGCATGAGTTTACGAAATAAATCGCCGTCCGAGATGACCTCGGGCAGCGTTATGCGAATGGAAAGCTCCTCAAAGCGTCCCTCCAGCGCCTCCAGCTGGCGCATAATGCGTTCCTGTTCATTAAACGAGCCGTTTTCCTGCATGCTCAATCCCTCTCCAAATTGATCGTTTCTTTTATAAAGTAAAGGCGTATGCCGGGCGCACTACCCCCTGGAGGCGCAGACCACCCGCTCTATGCCGCACAAATCCCGAATCACCCTTACGCTTCCGCCCAGCGCCGCCCCAAACAGCGCGCCCACCGCCTGGGCCTGAAGCACGCCCACCTCGGCCATCAAAAGCCCGGCCGTTTTTAAACAGGACGGCGCTTCCAGGGCGATGCGCCGGTAAAAATCCAGCCCATCCGCCCCGCCGTCCAGGGCCATGCGCGGCTCCTGCTGAACCTCTTTTTGCAGGGCGCTTAAATCCCCGCTGGGAACATAGGGCGGATTGGTGACGATCAGATCAAAGGTTCTGCCCTTCAGGGGCGCAAACAAATCGCCCTGAAAGAACTCCACCGCCGCGCCCAGGGCCCGGGCGTTCTCCCGCGCCAATGTCAGGGCATCCAGGCTCAAATCCGAGGCGCAGACCCGGGCTTTGGGGCAGAGCCGCTTGATGGAAACCGCCAGCGCCCCGCTCCCGGTGCAAAGATCCAGCACTTCCGGGCTTTCCATCCCGTCCAGCGCCTCCAGGGCGGCCTCACACAGGGTTTCGGTGTCCTGCCTGGGGATCAACACCCGGGAATCCACCTTAAAATCCAGGCCCATAAAGGGCTGATTGCCCAAAATATACTGAAGCGGTTCCCTATCCAGCCGCCGGGCGAGCATGCCTTCCAGGCGTGCGCTCTGATCGGGGCTCAAAACCCGCTCGCCAAAGAGCCTGAGCTGTCCCCGGCCGCAACGCAGCGCCTCGCACAACATCCAATCGGCGTCCAGAATCGCGTCCGGATTGCCGCGCGCCTCCATGGCCTGGGCCGCGCGCCTCTGCCATTGGGCTATGGTCTCCTCCCTCATTCGGCCTGAGCCTCGCCTTCCGTCTGGGGCGCCTGCTCCTCCTGAGCCGCTTCCGCTTGCCCGGCCTGAAGCGCCTCCCCGGCAACCTCGCCCTGCTCGCCCAGCGGATTTTTCATCTTCAGCGAGGCCTTGAGCGCGGCCAGCGCCACCTCCACCATGCTGTCATCCGGCTCGGCGGTGGTGAGCTTCTGCATCATGAGCCCGGGCCATTTGAGGGCCGACACGATGGGGCCATCCCCGGCCCGGCCCAGATATTGCAGCAACTCATAGCTCAGCCCGGCCACCAGCGGCAAAAGCGCGATCCGGCTGCCCACCCGAATCACCACATTCGAGGTATCCGCGCCAAAGAGCACGAACACCAGAATGCTGATGGCCATGACGATAAACAGGAAGCTGGTGCCGCACCTGGGGTGCAAGGTGGTGTACTTCTGGGCGTTTTCCACGGTGAGCTCGTCCCCATGTTCAAAGCAATGCACCGCCTTATGCTCGGCCCCATGGTAGCGGAACACCCGCTTGATCTCCTTCATTTGAGAAACCGCTCCCACATAGCCGATAAAGATGGCGATGCGCACCAGGCCGCCGATCAGGTTCACCAGGAACTTATTGGAAATGGCCCCGCGAATCCAGCTTTCCAGGGCGGTGGGAATCACGAAAAACATGCCGATGGCCAAGGCCAGAGCCAGGATCACCGCAAAGACCATCATCACGTCTTCGGCATTCATATGCAGGATCGAAGCCACCTTTTTCTCAAACTTGGAGGGCTCCTCCATCTGTTCCCCGGCCATCTCCGCGGATTCGGTGAGGGTCTTCATGCCCACCACCAGCATCACGATAAAGTTCACCACGCCCCGTATGATGGGCCAGCCCAGGACCGGATACTTCTTGGACAATATTTTGCGGGGCTTGGTCCGCAGGGCAATCTTTCCATCGGGCTGGCGCACGGCCAGGGCGATGGTATCCTTGCCCTGCATCATAACCCCTTCCATGACCGCCTGGCCGCCCACCGAATAGGGTTTCCCGTTTTCATCCACCGGCAGCGGCGCGGTGGTCTTGATCTCTTTCCTTGCCATAACTGCTCCTTTCTTCAACAAAAGATTCTTTTTATGCGAATGCCTGTTTATCTATTCAATACCCCCGGCCAAACAGGGCCAAACCCCGTCCGGCACAGCGGCAATACACTTCACATTTTCGCCTTATTCGAGAAAGAAAAAACAGACCTGGGCGCGAACACCCGGTCTGCATTTTCGTCTCTCTGTGACCCCTGTTTAACGCTACAAATAAACGCCGGCAGCAGACAGCTCGCCCCCTGGGGACCAACAATTACATGCCGTAACGCTTCTTGAAGCGGTCCACACGTCCGCCGGTGTCAACCAGCTTCTGTTTGCCGGTAAAGAAGGGATGGCACTTGGAGCACACGTCCACGCGCAGCTCCTTTTTCACCGATCCGGTTTCAAAGGTGTTGCCACACACGCAACGCACCACGGCCTTGCCGTAGTTGGGATGAATACCCTCTTTCATTGATTCTCACCTCTCTTGCACAAGCATGTGATACCCGTACAGATAAGCACATTACAGGTGATATTATAGCACGGCTTATCCATGAAATCAACCGTATTTTGTGTAATTTCCATTTGGACGTCCAAATTCCCGGTGGAAAACGGCGTTTATCGTCCGGACATGGTATAGCCGTCCTTCTCATAGATGGACATCCAGGACTTGAGCCGCTTAAAAAAGTCCTGATTGTTGCCGGTTTTTTCTATCATGCCGATGAGCTGCTCGGCCGCGTCCTGATTGTTGTTGTTGGAGAGCACCTTTCGGATGGAATACACCCCGTCCAACTCCTCGGGGGTAAGCAGCAGCTCTTCGCGCCGGGTGCCCGACTTATTGAGGTCAATGGCCGGGAAAATGCGCTTTTCGCTGAGCTTGCGGTCCAGATGGATCTCCATGTTGCCGGTGCCCTTGAACTCTTCGAAGATGATATCGTCCATCCGGCTGCCGGTCTCCACCAGCGCGGTGGCAATAATGGTCAGGCTGCCGCCGTTTTCGATATTGCGCGCCGCGCCGAAAAACCTTTTGGGCTTATGCAGCGCCCCCGGATCCAAGCCGCCGGACAGGGTACGCCCGGTGGGCGGAATGACCAGGTTGTAGGCCCGGGCCAGCCGGGTGATGGAATCCAGCAGCACCACCACGTCCTTGCCCTGCTCCACCAGGCGCTTGGCCCGCTCCAACACCATATCGGCCACCTTGGTATGGTTTTCGGGCAGTTCGTCAAAGGTGGAATACACCACGTCGCCCTTGATGGAGCGCTGCATATCGGTGACTTCCTCGGGCCGCTCGTCGATGAGCAGCACGATGAGTTGAACATCCGGATAGTTCTGGGTGATGGAATTGGCGATTTTTTTCAGGAGCACGGTCTTGCCCGCCTTGGGTTGGGACACAATCATGCCCCGCTGGCCCTTGCCCACCGGAGCCACGATATCGATCAGCCTGAGGGCCATATCGCTCTCCCCCTGGGTGTTCTCCAGCCGCAGCCGCTCGTTGGGATAAATGGGCACCAGATCGTCAAAGGGCCGGCGCCTTTGGGCCTGCTCCGGGGGCTCGCCGTTCACCGAAGTGATATAAAACAGCGCGCTGTACCGGTCGCCCTCCCGGGTGGGCCGTGTCTTGCCGCTCACCAAGTCCCCGGTGCGCAGGTTAAACCTGCGAATCTGGGCCATGGACACATAGACATCTTTGGTGCCGGGCAGATAGTTTTCGGCCCGCAAAAATCCGTAACCGTCGGGATGAATTTCCAACACGCCCTCGCCGTCACCACATTCCCCGCTGTTTAGCATATCCGGCACCGCGGGATTGGAGGTGCCCAGTTCGGCATTATAATAGCCGCCATCCCGACGGTAGCGATAGTTGTTTTCACTCCGACGCTCCATGGGCGCGGATTCAACGTTTTGATAGCCTTCCTGCCCCTCTTTGCGCGGTTCTTCCGAATAAAAGCGTTTGTTTGGGTTTTCATAGTTCCGGCGCGGAGCTTCATAGGTCCTGCGCTCATATCCCTCGTTCACGGAATTGCCCGTTTGATACCCGGCATTATAACCGCCTGTATACCCGGGCCGGGGCTGCGTCATGCCTTGAGCGTGGGGAACAAACCGGCCCTGAGCTCCGGACGTGGCCGGACGCTGCGTTCCGGACGATGCGGGGGCTCCGCCATAACCCGGGCGCTGAACGCCCCGGGAAAAATAACCATTGCCCTGATCGCTGCCATTGTCGGGCGCATTCACCGGCTGATGCGGATAGCGTTCGATTCGGGTATAAGGACGGCGTTCCCTGTAGGATGTATGGGCATAGTGACCATGCGCTTCAACGGGCGCGCGCTCCTGGGCCGGTTCGGCGGGCTCCCCAGCCCCTGGGGCCGCTTGCGCCGAAACCGGCGCCTCAACTATGCTCTCTCGATTCGGCGTAGCCGGCTGAAGCGATGAACTGGCCTGCCGGGTGGGCCCGGCCGTTTCCTGTCCGGCCGCATGAGAGAAATGGGAAACCTGGGCTTGCTCCTGAGACGGAGCTGCATTGGACGTGGCTTCGATTTGAACCGGTTTTTGCCGCCGGTCGCTGAGACGGGGACGTCCCTGCCTCACGGGAGCGGTCTTGGCCTTGGGCTCGGGTTTTGCCATGGGCTCGATTTGAGCTGCGGGCTCGGGTTGGGCCGCGGGCTCGGGTTGGGCCACGGGCTCGGGTTGGGCCGCGGACTCGGGTTGGGCCGCAGACTCGGTTTGGGCCACGGGCTCGG
>DVJW01000179.1 GCA_018716505.1 Candidatus Faecaligallichristensenella faecipullorum
TCCATTTTCCGGTGATTATGGCGAGAGGGTCCCACCTGTTCCCATCCCGAACACAGAAGTTAAGCCTCTTAGCGCCGATGGTACTTGGCTGGAAACGGCCCGGGAGAGTAGGTCGTCGCCGGATTCCATAAAAAGACATTCTCTTTGGAGAGTGTCTTTTTTCTTTATTCATTTGTGAAAATCCGGCCTCTGATTGTGGAAAGACCGGTTTTTCGGCTAATTTTTTTGCCAGGCAGGGGTTTGGCGCATCTGTATCGAATCAAAGCGGTAAAGGCCGCGTCCAGGCGCGGCAAATATTCCGGGGGAGGATCGCAGGATGAAAATAGGGTTTATTGACTACTATCTGGATGAATGGCACGCCAACAATTATCCGGCCTGGATCGACCAGGCTTCGGACGGAGAAATGCAGGTGGCTTACGCCTTTGGAATGATCGACAGCCCGCTGCCGGGCGGGCGGACCACCGCGCAATGGTGTCAGGATATGGGCATAGAGCGGGTGGACAGCATAGAGCGGTTGATCGAACTCAGCGACGCGCTGGTGGTGTTGTCCCCGGATAACTGCGAAATGCACGAGGCGCTCTGCCAATTGCCGCTCAGATCGAAAAAACCCACCTATGTGGATAAGACCTTCGCGCCGGATGGTGAAATTGCCGCGCGCATTCTGAAAATCGCCCAGGATTCGGGCACCCCCTGTTATTCCACCTCGGCTTTGCGCTTTGCGGCCGAGTATACCGGCATTGACCGGGCGGGCATACGCGCCATCTCCAGCTGGGGCCCGGGCAATTTTGAAACCTATTCCATTCATCAGCTGGAGCCGGTCATGATGCTCATGGGCGCAAGGGCCCAGCGGGTGATGATGCTGCCCGGGGAGGATTGGTATAGCCTGCTCATTGATTTTGAGGACGGACGCCGGGCCAACCTGAACGGATACAAAAATGGCTCGCCCTTTGCCATGAATATCGCCTCCGCTTCGGGCAACCAGATGGTCACCGTGGAATCCGATTATTTCCATGAGTTTATCGTGGCGCTGGTGCGCTTTTTTAAGACCGGCCGCGTTGAGGTGGCGCACGAAGACACCCAGCGGATCATGGATGTGCGCGGCGCAGGATTGCGCGCCCAGAGGACCCCGGGGGAATGGGTTCGGGTATAGCGGCGAGATCTCTTTTGGATGCCCGAAAACCGGTGAAACGGCCTTCGGCTATGCTTTATGAGCATTTGGGTTCATGAGCAACGGGCATTGGACACAAGGCCCCCCTTTCCTCTATACTGAAATGGAAGCGGACTGCGGCGATTTTTTCCGCGCCATACAGAGGCTTTACACAAGGGGAGGAATGGCGGATGCAATACCGGAAATTGCCCCACGGCGAAGAGCAGATCAGCGTGCTGGGCCTGGGCACCAGTTCCATCGGCATGGCGGGAGAAGAGGAAATCGAGGCCACCATGGACCTGGCCCTGGAAAATGGGATCAATTATTTTGACATGGCTTCCGCGGACGCGGCGCCCTTTCCGGCTTTCGGAAGGGCGCTGGCGGGCCGGCGGGGTAAGGTCTATTTTCAAATTCATTTCGGCGCCAATTATCAGGGCGGCAAATACGGGTGGACCACCGATCTGGATACCATCAAGCGCTCGGTGGATTGGCAGCTTAACGCCCTGAAGACCGATTACATTGACTTTGGTTTTTTGCATTGCATAGACGAGGAAGCCGATTGGCGCCACGCGTGCCAGGGCGGGACTTTGGACTACATTTTGGAGCTCAAGCGTCAAGGCGTGGTGCGGCATATCGGCCTTTCGTCCCATACGCCCCAGGTGGTGCGCATGGCTTTGGATGAAGGGATCCCGGATATGCTGATGTTCAGCATCAATCCGGCCTACGACTATCACAAGGAAGGCGAATTCGCCATCGGCGGGGTGGATGAGCGGCAAAGCCTCTACCGCCGCTGCCAGGCCGAGGGCGTGGGGATTTCGGTCATGAAGGCCTTTTCCGGCGGCCAGCTGTTAAACGAAAAGACCTCGCCTTTTGGAAGGGCGCTCACCGAGTATCAGTGCATTCAATATGCGCTGGACAAGCCGGGCGTGCTTACGGTGCTGCCCGGGGTGCGGAACCGGGCGGATCTGCAGCGCATTTTGGGCTTTGTAAAGGCCACGCCGGAGGAGCGGAGCTATTCGGTTTTGGGTTCCCTTGCCCCGCAGGAAGCCAGGGGCGTCTGCGTATACTGCAACCATTGCCAACCCTGTCCGGTGGGGCTGGACGTGGGCCTGATCAACAAGTACTATGATTTGGCCCGCGCCGGGGATGAGCTGGCCAAGGCGCATTATGCCGGCCTGGAAAAGAAGGCGGGGGATTGCGTTGGCTGCGGCCATTGCGACGGGCGGTGCCCCTTCCATGTGAGCCAATCGAAGCGCATGAAGACCATAGCCGCTTACTTTGGACAGTAGGTTACCCCGGAACGAGCGGGGCGCTTTGCCCCAAAAATAAATCTGACGCCGGCATTCAACCCAATCATCGGGTCGCCGGCGTCCTCATTTTTTCCCAAGAATCTTGTTTGTTTCCGCAAACGCGGGTTATTTCATGCCGTTGTAGGCAAAGGCCTGGATGATTTTTTTGCTGGCAAAGATGAACACGATCAGCACCGGCAGCACCAGCAGGCAGTTGGCCGACATGATCAAGCTCCAGTCCAATCCCTGTTCCACATCCCGAATCTTTTCCACATACATGGTCAAGGGACGGTATTGTTCGCTGTTGGTCATGACCAGCGGCCAGAAATAGGAGTTCCAGGTGTCCACAAAGGAGAACATGGCAATGGTGATGATGCTGGACTTGCACATGGGCAGCATGATCTGAAACATGATTTTCAGCTCTCCGGCGCCGTCCAGCCGCGCGCTCTCCACGATTTCGTCGGGCAGCTGCTTAAAGGCCTGGCGCAGCATGAAGATGCCGAAGGCGTTGGCGCCAAAGGGCAGGATCTGGGGCCAGAGGGAATTGATCAACCGGGCCTTGCTGAACATCAGGTAGGTGGTGATGTAGGTGATCTGGCCCGGAATCATGAAGGCCACCAGCACGACGCCGAACAGCAGGCCCTTGAGCGGGAAATTGCGCTTGGCAAAGCCGTAGGCCGCCGGAATCATGATGGCCAGCTGAAGCACGATCACCGAAAGGGTAACCACCACGGTGTTTTGCGCATACTGCCAAACATTGACGCTGGAGGAAAAGATGGTTTCGTAATTTTCAAAGGTAAAGGTCACCGGCCACAGCGTGGGCGGGGTCTGGATGGATTCGATATAGGGCTTAAACGAGGTGATGACCATCCAGTAAAAGGGAAACACAAACACCAGCATCATCGCGATCTTTAAAAGATCCATGGGCAGTTTGGGCAGGTAATTGCGAAGCCTTCGCTTGAGTTGAAGATTTTCCATCAGGCGCACCTCCTACTGATAATGAACTTTTCTTTCCAACGCCCTGAAATAGACCAGCGTAATCAGCATGAGGATAATCATCAGCAGAACGCCCGCCGCCGAGGCCACGCCCAAGGTGTTGTTGCGCACAAAGGCATAGTTGTAGATGAACATGGTCACCACCTGGGTGGAGGTGCCCGGGCCGCCGTTGGTCATGATGCGGATGGAATCGAACACCTTAAAGGAGCCGATGGTGATGGTAATCAGCAGGAAGAACAGCTGGGGCGACAGCATGGGCAAGGTAATGCGGAAAAAGGTCTTGAGGGTGGAGGAATTGTCCAACCGGGCGGCCTCGTAAATCTCGTTGGGAATGGATTTCAGCGCGGACAGGATAATCAGCGCATAATAGCCAATGCCCTTCCAGACGTTCATGGCCACCACGCAGTTCATGGCCGTGGCCGAGGAATCCAGAAAGCGCACCGGGCCCAGGCCGAAGATATCCAGCACCGAGTTGAGCAGGCCGTAGCTCTCCGAGTTGTAAAGCCATTGCCAGATAAAGGCGCAGGACAAGGTGGCCACCAGATGGGGGGTAAAGAATACGCTCTGGGCAATGCGGTTGATGCGCCGGTCCTTTTGCATCCATACCGCGAAGATCAGGGCCAGCGAGATCAGCAGCACCACCACGGCCAAGGTGTAATAGGCGGTATTCTTCAAGGACACCAGAAAGTCCGGCTGGGTGAACAGGATCCACTTGTAGTTATCCAGTCCCTCAAAGGATTTAAAGGGGTTGTTGGCGTTGCCCCGATAAAAGCTCATGTGGAACAGGTCGATCATGGGGTACAGGGTAAACACGCACAGAAACGCGATGGCGGGCAGCACCATGGCGTAGGAGGAAGCCATTTCCTTCCAGTTCAGGCGTCCGTTTCCCAACCGGGGGGCGTGCGAAGGGGTCAGTTTAATCAAGGTTTTCCCCCCTTACCGTGCGAATCAGCGCGTTCATATCCGCGCCGCTGCCCGGGCGGATGCGCTGGCCGTCCTCATTGAAGAAGAACAGCTTCGAGGCAGGCACCAGGGCAAACAGCTTGTCGCCCATGCGGTAAGAATCGTCGCCGCTTTTAATCATGATGGTGTCCGTGCCCATGCGCAGCTTGTACAGGGTCTCGCTGCCCAGCATCTCGCGGGTTACGATTTCCCCCGCGCGGCAGAAGGGATCTTCCGAGGGCTCGGAGGCAAGCTGTACGCTCTCGGGCCGGAAGCCCAGCCGTTTGCCGTTGCGCATGAGCAGAATGTTCATGGGCGGGGTGCCCACAAATTGGGCGGCGAACACGTTTTCCGGATCCCGGTACAGGGTCTCCGGGGAGGCCTGCTGTTGAATGCGCCCCTTGTCCATGAGCACAATCCGGTCGGCCATGGACATGGCCTCCACCTGGTCGTGGGTCACATACACAAAGGTGGTCTTGAGCTGGCGGTGCATTTCGATGAGCTCGGTGCGCATGGATACCCTGAGTTTGGCGTCCAGATTGGAGAGGGGTTCGTCCATCAAGAACACCTTGGGCTGCTTGACCATGGCCCGGGCCAGGGCGATGCGCTGGCGCTGGCCGCCGGACAGGGTGGAGGGCTTGCGGTCCAGGTATTCGACCATGCCCACCGAGCGGGCCACATCCAGGATGCGCCGCGTCCGCTCCTCCTTGGGCACTCCGCGGTTCTTGAGGCCGAATTCGATATTGCCCCGCACGGTCATGGTGGGATAGATGGCGTAGTTTTGAAACACCATGGCCACGTCCCGCTTGCCCGGCTCCAGGTCGGTGATATCCTTGCCGTCCATGAGCACCTGGCCCGAGGTGGCCGGGCCAATGCCCGCGATCATGCGCAGCAGCGTGGTCTTTCCGCAGCCCGAGGGGCCGACCAGCACCGTAAAGCTGCCGTCCTCAATGGTAAGGTTCATGTTTTCGATGATGGTGGTCTTGTCAAAGGATTTGGTGACGTTTCGAAACTCTATTTTTGCCATGGCATGTTCTCCTGTATGATTGAAATAAGGCGGAAGAGCGCGCTGCTCTTCCGCTCAGCCGGTTTACGGATTTCTTAGAACAGGATCGAGCTGGTATCCACGATCTGCTGCACGGCCTCCTCGGGGGTGATGCTCTTTTCCTGAATCAGCAGGGAAACCGCATCCGCGCAGTACTGGGTATAATCCTGCAGGTAGGGCACATAGGGTTTCTCCTGGCAGACGCCGTTTTCCAGCAGCTGGTCATAGGCCACCTTGAACAGCGGATTTTCGTTCCAGAATTCGATCATGCCCTCATAGTTGGCCACCGACTTGGTGGTGGGCAGGTAACCGGTGGTTTTGCTGGTCAAAGTGATCTGCTCGTCGCTCATCAGGTATTGAACGAATTCCCAGGCAGCCGCGATCTGCTCTTCGCTGTTGCCCTGGCCAACGATGCCGATCTGGCCGCCGCCGATTTCAGCCACCGGCTTTTCCGCGTCATAGGTGGGGTAGTAGGTTACGCCCAGTTCAATACCGGCCTCGGCGCAGTTTTCGGTAATGGAGCGCATACCCGCCGAAGAGTTGAAGAAGCCGCCCAACTTGTTCTGGAAGAAGAGTTGCTGCATGGTGTCGCCGGCGTTGGTGGCGTCAAAGGAGCGGCACCAACCCTCGTCTACCCAGCTGCGCCAGTCGGTCAAAACCTTGAGCATGGTGCCGTCCTCCAGGCTGGGCGCGCTCATGCCGTCGTCGGCCAGCAGCGCGGAACCCAACTGCTGAAGATTGGCCGCCTGGAAGTAGCCAAAGTCGCTGACGATTTCCAGACCGTATACCAGCACCTCGCCGTTTTCGTCCACCTCGTACAGGCCCTTGCAGAATTCCACCATCTCGTCAATGGTGGGGTTGGAGGAGATGGTCAGGCCCTTGGCGTCGGCCATGGTCTTGTTGTAGTAGAACAGGGGAGTGGAGCGGATATAGGGTAGCGAGTGCAGCTGACCGTCGGTATTTCCGTAAATCTGCATGAAGCAGTCCATGAGGTTGGAAACATCAAAACCGCTTTTTTCCGCGTAGGGCATCATATCCACCAGAATGCCGTCTTCCACCAGCGGAGCGGTATTGGTATTGGAGGCCACAACGATCTGGGGTTGCTCGCCGGACTGCACCGAAAGCTGGGTCTTGGTCATGATGGCCGTATAGTCGCCGATAAAGGTTTCCTGAACCGTAATGCCCTTTTCCTTGCCAATGGTGGCGTTGAAATTGTCCACCGACTCCTTCAGACCCTCATAGCTGGTGCCCGAACCCCGGGTGTGCCAGAACTGGATCACGATGTTGTCGCCCGTCTCTTCGGCCATGGCGGCCGCGGAAAGGCTGAACAAGAGCGTCAGGGTTAACAGAATGGAGACCAGTTTCTTCACAAGCTATTCCTCCTTCTTGTGTTCGAGCCGGGGAAGTGTGCGGTTCGGCAAATGAAAAACCGCTTTGGGATGTTTCCGGCTCACATCTTGATCTTATCAAAGGGGATTCAAAGCTGTGTAAAACGAACGTCCACAAAGCGTAAATGGTTTTTCAGAAGAAAGTAAGAAAAATGCCGCCGAAAATTGAGTTCGGCGGCATGCAGCGTGTCGCAAAATTCGACACGCTGTCAGGAAAATGAATACTTCATTTTCCTGAGTTGTATCATTTTTCTTTGACGGGTACGCTCGGCGAATTATTGAATCGCCCGCCCCGGCCAGAAGACCGTCGCGGGCGAAAAAACGAAAACCTCCCCCTGGCCCCTCCATAATGATTTCTCTACAGCGGCTTTCGGTTGGGATCGCCGCTCTTTCGGGGATAGGCGCGGGGGGTCTCGCTGAGCTTTTTGATTTTCAACAGCCGGTGATCCCAGTCCCGGCCCGGGATGGGAACCTGACGGACGGCCTCCACCCGGCCGCAAAGGCGGTTCAGCGCATTTTGGGCGCGCTCCATCTCCTCATCCAGCCCCGGCCCTTTGTAGCAGATCATGGCCCCGCCCGGGCGCACGAAGGGCAAGGAGAGCTCCAACAAGGTGGGCAGCGCGGCCACGGCCCGGGCGGTGGAAAGGTCAAAGGCGTCCCGCAGCCGGGCGTTGCGCGCCAGATCCTCGGCCCGGCCGTGGATGGCCTGGGCGTTGAGGCCCAGCTCGCCGATAACCTGTTTCAAGAACTCCACCCGCTTGTTCAGCGAATCCATCAGCACCACCCGCAGCCCGGGCCGGGCGATGGCCAGGGGGACGCCCGGGAACCCGGCGCCCGTGCCCACGTCGCACAGCGTCTGGGCCCCGTCCGTCCAGCCCAGGGCCAGCGGCGCCAAAGAGTCCATGAAGTGGCGGTCCACCGCCTCCTCGGGCTCCAGCACCCGGGTCAGGTTCATGCGGCCGTTGGCCTCTTCGATCATTTGATAATAGAGATAGAACTGTTCCGGGGCGGCCTCGGGCAGAGCGATGCCCATCGCCTCGGCCGAGCGCCGCACGCGGCCGCAAAGTTCGGTCTTATTCATCCGTGGCCTCCTCCCGCCGCCGTTTTTCCAGATAGATCAAAAGCACCGCGATATCCCCGGGCGAAACCCCGGGAATGCGGGCGGCCTGGCCCAGATTGGCCGGCCTTTGGGCGTTCAGCTTTTGCCGGGCCTCTATGCGCAGGCCCTGAAGCTGCATATAGTCGGTGTCTTCGGGCAGGCGCAACTGCTCCGATTTGCGGAATTTTTCGGTCTGCTGCTGCTGGCGGGCCAAATAGCCCTGATATTTCAGGCTGATTTCCACCTGCTCCGCGGCCTCAGGGGAGAGGGGGACAAAGGCCTCGTCCAATTCCGCCAGATCGTTGTACTTCATCGAGGGCCTGCGCAAAAGGTCGCTCTGGCGCACCGAACCGGCCTCCAGGGGCGATTCGCCCTTTCGCGCCAGCAGGGCGCTCAGCCGTTCCCCGGCGGGAATCCATCGCTGATCCAGCCGCTCCAGGGCCAGGCGGGTGTCCTCCCGCTTGCGCAGCATCTTTTCATAGCGCGCCGGGCTCACCAGCCCCAGCTTATAGCCGGCCTCGGTCAGCCGGAGATCCGCGTTGTCCTGGCGGAGCAGCAGCCGGTATTCGGCCCGGGAGGTCATCATGCGGTAGGGCTCGTCCGTGCCCTTGGTCACCAGATCGTCCACCAAAACCCCGATATAGGCGTCGGCCCGGGTGAGGATAAAGGGCTCGTTGCCCTTCACATATTGGACCGCGTTGATGCCGGCGTAAAGCCCCTGGGCCGCGGCCTCCTCATAGCCCGAGGTGCCGTTGATCTGGCCCGCGAAAAAGAGCCCGGGCACCTCCTTGGCCATAAAGCCCAAGGTGAGCGTGGTGGGGTCGATGCAGTCGTACTCAATGGCGTAGGCCAGCCGCATGAGCTCGGCCCGCTCCAGCCCGGGGATGGAGTGATAAATTTCCCGCTGCACCTCCTCGGGCATACTGGTGGACAGTCCCTGGGCATACCATTCTATGGTGTCCTTGCCCTCGGGCTCCAGAAACACCGGGTGGCGGTCTTTATCCGCGAAGCGCACCACCTTGTCCTCGATGGAGGGGCAATAGCGCGCCCCGGTGCCGTGAATGCCCCCGGAATACATGGGCGCCCGGTGCAGGTTGCGCCGGATGATCTCGTGGGTCTCGGGGGTGGTATAGGTCAGATAGCACATGGACTGATTTTGCAGCGCCCGCCCGGTCATGAAGGAAAAGGGAACCACCGGCTCGTCCCCGGCCTGGGGGGCCATCCTGGAAAAATCAATGGTGCGCCCGTCCAGCCGGGCCGGGGTGCCGGTCTTGAACCGGCGCAGCTCAAAACCCAGCTCCTTCAGCGAATCCGGCAGGGCCGTGGCGTTCATCAGGCCCTGGGGCCCGCCCTGCACGCTGCATTCCCCGGTGATGATGCGGCTCTTGAGATAGACCCCGGTGGCGATGATCACCGCCTGACAATCGATCTGGCCGCCCGTGGTGGTGGTCAGCCCCGCCACCTTTCCGTTCTGGGTCAGGATGCGCGCGCATTCCCCCTGGCGCAGGGTCAGGTTTTCCTGATTGTCCACGGCCCGGCGCATGCGCAATTGATAGGCGCGCTTGTCGGCCTGGGCGCGCAGGCTGTGCACCGCCGGGCCCTTGCCGGTGTTGAGCATGCGCGACTGCAAAAAGGTGTCGTCGATGGCCAGGCCCATCTCGCCGCCCAGGGCGTCCAGCTCGCGCACCAAATGGCCCTTGGCCGTGCCTCCGATGGAGGGATTGCAGGGCATCAGGGCCAATGAATCCAAATTCAAGGTCAGCATCAAGGTCTTAAGCCCCATGCGGGCGCAGGCCAGCGCGGCCTCCACCCCGGCGTGTCCGGCCCCGATGACCGCGATATCAAAACGATCTGCCATGGCAAAACTCCTTAAAGGCGGCGCTTTGGCCGCCCCAAAATCCTGTGTTTCTTCCATTATACCGCGTAAGCGGGCGGTTTGCGTTTTTTTACCCGCTTTTAACCCCGATTTGGCCGCTTTTCCGGCAGAAAAGGTTTGACATCCGCCTGCCGATGGAGTAGTATACAGGTGTAAAAGTTAGCTTAGGGTAACTTATGTATTGAAAGAATGGCGGGCAAAGGGGCGCCAAGGAATGGAGGGGCTTCCATGAAGGATCAGGTTCAGGAAACGCTGGGCCTTAGCGGACTGAAAAACGGAGAGAGCGCCATGGTGTTGCGCATCGGCGTGGAGGGCAGAACCAAGCGGCGGCTGGTGGAAATGGGGTTGACCCCGGGCACCATCATTACCATCAGCAAGCGCGCGCCGCTGGGCGATCCCATAGAGATTTCCCTGCGGGGATATGAGCTGACCCTCAGGGAGGAGGACGCGCGGCAGATTCAGGTCGTGCGTTCGGGAAAGGGGGCGGGGCGGTCATGAACATCACCATAGCGCTGGCCGGAAATCCCAACAGCGGCAAGACCACCTTGTTTAACGCCCTCACCGGTTCCAATCAGTATGTGGGCAACTGGCCGGGCGTGACCGTGGAGCGCAAGGAAGCCCGGTTTCAGCTGGGCGACGACGAGGCCCTGCTGGTGGATCTGCCCGGGGTCTATTCGCTGTCGCCTTATACCATAGAGGAGAACATCACCCGCCATTTTATCGCCCAGCACCGGCCCGATGTGGTGCTGAATATCGTGGACGCCACCAACCTGGAGCGCAATCTGTATCTGACCCTTCAGCTTATGGAGCTGGAGCGGCCCATGGTGATCGCCCTGAACCTGATCGACGAGGTGGAAAAGCGGGGCGGAAAGATCGACTGCGCCCGGCTGAGCGCGGCCATGGGGGTGCCGGTGGTGCCCATATCGGCCAAGAAGCGCCAGGGCTTTGACGAGCTGTTTCAAAAGCTGCACGGCCAGGCCCACGCCGCGGTGGTGCCCCATCCGCTGGAGCAATACGACGACAGCACCCGCCGGGCGGTGAAGGAGCTCATCGTGGCCATGGGCGGGGCCAGCGCCCACTCGGTGTTTGACGCGGAGGAGCATTATGAGCACCGGGACGACCGGCACCGGGACGACGACCACGACTCCAGCGCGCCCCACGCCCATATCGGGGGCTATGCCGACGAGGGGGACAAGGATCAGGCGCCCCCCACCGCCTGGGTGGCCTTAAAGCTGCTGGAGGGGGATCAGACCATCGCCCAGGCCGCCTACCTTACCCCGGATCAGAAGCACAGCATTGAGCGCGCCGTCCGGGATTACGAGGCCAGGGGCCGGGAACAGTATCCGGGCATCGACAGCCTGACACTGCTGGCCGATTGCCGCTATGGGGTCATCGAGCGGGTGCTGAAAGAGGCCAAGGTGGAAAAAAAGGTCACCAGTCAGGACGAGATATCCGCCAGGATCGATAAGATCATGACCCATAAATACCTGGCGTTCCCGATCTTTCTGGTGATCATGGGGGTCATGTTTTTCCTGGCCTTTGGCCCGGTGGGCAGCTTTTTGACCGACGGCATGGACCTTCTGATCGGCGAATACCTCACCGGATGGGCAGGGGCGGGCCTGAGCGCGGTGAGCGCCCCGGAATGGGTGCGCTCGCTGGTGTTGGACGGCGTGATCGCGGGCGTGGGCGGCGTGCTGACCTTTTTGCCCCAGATTTTGATTATCTTCCTCTTCCTGTCGGTATTGGAGGATTCGGGCTACATGTCCCGGGCCGCATTTATCACCGACAGGCTGCTGCGCAAGCTGGGCCTTTCGGGCCGCTCGTTTATCCCCATGCTGGTGGGCTTTGGCTGCACCACCACCGCGGTGATGTCGGCGCGCGGGGTGGAGAACGACCGCGACCGGCGCATGACCATCATGCTCACCCCGTTCATGTCCTGCGGGGCCAAGCTGCCGGTGTACGGGCTGTTTACCGCGGCCTTTTTCCCGGGCGCCAGCTATCTGGTGGTGTTCAGCCTGTATCTGTTGGGCATGGCGGTGATGGTGGTGTGCGGGCTGCTGCTGCGCAAGGTCACCTTTAAAGAGGGGGATACCCCGTTTTTGATGGAGCTGCCGCCCTACCGGATTCCGACGGTCAAAAACGTGGCCCGGCGGCTGTGGGACCGGGCCAAGGACTTTTTGACCCGGGCGGGCACCCTGATCTTTGCCATGAGCGTGCTCATCTGGTTCCTGAAGAGCTTTTCCTTCAGCTTCCAGATGGTCTCCGATCCGGAGCAGAGCATCTTCGGGGTGATCGGCCAGGCCGTGGCCCCGGTGTTCAGCGTCATGGGCTTCGGCGAATGGCGCAAGATTGTGGCCCTGCTCAGCGGCCTGGTGGCCAAGGAGGCGGTGGTGTCCACCATGATGGTGCTGTATTCGGCCTCGGATAACGCCATGCTGGCCTCCATGCTGCCGAATTTCTTTACCCCGCTGTCCGCCTATTCGTTCCTGGTGTTTACCCTGTTGTACATTCCCTGCGTGTCCGCGGTGGCCGCCATGCGCCGCGAGCTGGGCAGCTGGAAATACACCTTGCAGGCCATGGCCATGCAGCTGATTACCGCGGGCGTCATGGCCACGCTGGTCTATCAGATCGGCCGGCTGTTCGGGCTTTCGTGATAGGGTGGATCATTGGGTTGGCGATCGTGGGGCTGGCGGCCGCGATCCTGATCCGGCGCGCGCGGGATTTTGTGCGCACCAAGGGCATGTCGGCCTGTGAAAACTGCCCCTATTCCGGGCAGGGCTGCTCGGGTCATTGCCGGAAAAAGAAAAATAAGTAAACAAGACCCCCGGAGCAACCGCTTCGGGGGTCTTCTGGGTGTTGACAAAGTCAACACCCTTCGAAAAAATGAATTTTTCATTTTTTCGAGTTGCATCATTTTCCTGTCGCCTTTGGCGACGGCCGGAAAATGATATCGGAAGCGGCCACTTGGGCCGCTCCT
>DVJW01000180.1 GCA_018716505.1 Candidatus Faecaligallichristensenella faecipullorum
GGATTGTTTCCTTGTTCTGCATAAGCATTGGATCTGGAAAGTCAGTAAAAAAGTCATCGCGGACAAAATAGAATGTTCCGGGAACAGCTTTGTTCATTGTGTCCTCCTAATGTATAAAAAAGCCCCATCCGAAGATGAGGCAACATTTGAGCCCGACCTTATTTCGGTTGGATATCGGGTACCAACAATATTTGAAGCAATCACTTACTTCGCTTTTATTATATGCCGCGAAAGCTGGATTGTCAACTGCCAGTTTCCGGCGTATTTGCGTGACTTCCGGCAAAATAAAACAGAGAACAGCGGTCACGCATATTCATAATACCAAATTGCCTTTCCGGTTTTTAGCAGACGCTCGGAGGCAAAAAGCGTGAATTCCCTCCGCCTCAATGATCAGCGCGTCCTGCAAATCGAATTTCAAGGATTTTTCCGCTGTCTGGCGCAAGAGGCCGCGCGCTTACCGCTCCACCAGCCCGGCCCGCTGAAGCGCCATCACCAAAATCGGAATCAGCACCAGCTGAATGGCGATACCGGGCAGCGCGGTCACAAAGGAAGCCGCGGTCCAGGCGGCCAGCGAGTAGCTGCCCGCCCGGAAGATCAGGGCGTTGAGCGCCCCGGAAACCAGACGCCCCGCGATCATGGCCCCGATGAGCGCCAGATATAAATCCACAATTGTGCGTTTGGTGTGTATAACCTTCAAAAGCAGCCCGCTGACAAGCCCGTAAACCGCCAGCTCACACAGCATGCCCGGCAGAATCGCGGCCGGGGGCATACCGGTCATCAGGCTGGACAACAGCGGCGCCAAAACCCCGCAGCCCAGCCCGTAGGCCCACCCGCAGATCAGCCCGCACAGCAGCACCGGTATGTGCATGGGCAGAAAAATGCTGCCCGCGTTGGGAATGGAATGGAACGCCATGGGCAGCACCACCCCCAGGGCTACAAATAATGCCGCAAGAATCATTCGCTTGGTATTGCTCAAAAAAACCCCTCCTCCAAAAATAAATCAGGCCCAGCCGTCCGCTCGTGCGAACCGCCGGGCCTTCATGACCGGGCATCCCAAAAGGATCTCCCCGAAAAACGATGATTTGATGATCTCCGCGCCTTCATGGCGTCTGCGCTGGCGGCTTCTGCCGCTTCAGTCCATTTCGCATTATAGCGAATTTGCGGGCGCCCGTCAAGAAAAATTTTCTTTTATACCCGCTACACCCGCCGCATCCGGATAAAGTAATACTCGCTCCGGTCGATGGTGACGATGGGCTCAAATTCGGGCAGAAATACCGCCGCCTCCTCGATGGCCCGCCTGAGCGGAATGGAGATGGGCGTGACCTGGGGCCCGTGATGGCGGCCGTTGATGACCATCTTGCCCGCCCCGTGGGCGATGATCAGGCTGCCGCCCGGCTTGACCAGGCGCGCCATGGCCCGCTTCAAGGCGCCCTTGTCCATGAAATGGGGATAGGCGTTGTAGATCACCGCCGCGTCCACCGGCGGAAAATCCATCTCCAGAATATCCCCCTGCACGAACTCCACCGGCTGGCCTGAAAATTCCTCCCGGGCCAGCCGGATCATCTCCCCGGATAAATCCACCCCAATCAGCCGCCCGGGCTTGGCCTTCAAAAGATGGGGCGTCATCACCCCGCGGCCGCATCCGATGTCCAAAATCAGGCCGTTCTCCGGAAGCTCCATCAGGGAAACCAAATGCTCCCGAACGCCGTATTCCTGGGGATTGTTTTCCCAATTCGCGGCCATTTTGTCAAAATACGCGCGCACATACCCGGCGCTGGATTTGCTGTCCATTCTCTTAAACTCCTTGGGCCAGTTTTTTGTACATATCCCGGAAAATGGCGTTGCGGTTCAGCCACTGCACCACCCCGATGGGATGGCGGGAGGCGTCCCGGCTCCACCGGCAGTCCTCCGACAACAGCGGGCTGGGCTCGACGGTCATGGGCGCCCAATCCGGGTTGACCAGAAGCCCAATGGTGGACACATCCCAGATTTCCTTGGCCCATCCAAAGGGATCGTCGGTGTATTCCGAGAACAGCTTGACCAGGGCGTCGCACATCTCGTTTTTGCCGCCCAGGAAGGCCTCAAGCTCGGGTATGCTGGCCGTGAGGTGCGAGGCCACCCCCATGCAGGGCACCAGGATAAAGGGCACCCCGCTGTTTAAAATCACCCGGGCCGCCTTCACGTCCTGCATCAGGTTAAACTCCCGGGCCGTGGGCCAGGTCAGGGGATGGCCGCCCAGCCAGATCACGCAGATCTTTTCCACCAGGCGGGGCTCCATCAACAGCGCCGAGGCCACGTTGGTGATGGCCCCGATGGCCGTGACATACAACAGCTCGCCCTCGGGCATGCCCATGCCCTTTTTCACCAGGTCCTCCGCCGCCGGGCTGATCACCGGGGTGTCTTCGCCGGGCAGGTAGCTTCTGGAGCCCTTGAACACAAAGCCCTGGCTTTGCAGGTTCATGGTGCCCAGCAGGCGCACGATCTCGTCATAGCTCTTTTCCATGCCGTCCTCGGGCCCGCTGCTGCGGTCGTTGAAAAAGGGCGCCGCGTACACGGCCTGCACGTTCAGCCGCTCCCTGGAGAGCAGGCTGTAGCAAAGGGCGAATTGGTCGTCCACCTCGTTGTAGGTGTCGGTATCCAGCACCATGTTCAGTTTGCCCCCCGGCAGGCGAAGCCGGGGGATCAGCTTTTCCGCGGGCATGGGGTTCCATTTCATAGGGCAAGTCCTCCTCCTGTTATTTTGAATCGATGCGCCGCATGAGTTCGCGCAGCTCGCCGCTTGTCAAATTGCGCCAATGGCCGGGCAAAAGATGGCCCAGGCGGATGTTCATGATCCTGACCCGGGTGAGTTTGGTGACCCGGTAGCCCAGGGCCTCGCACATGCGCCGGATCTGGCGGTTCAGGCCCTGAACCAGAATCAGCCGGAAGCTGTTTTTTCCGGTCTGCTCGATTTTGCAGGGCAAGGTTACGGTGTCCAGTATGGGCACGCCCGCGGCCATTTTGCGCAGGAATTCCCGGTCGACGGGCTTGTTCACCGTGACCAGATATTCCTTTTCATGGCCGCCCGCGGCCCGCAGGATTTTGTTCACGATCTCCCCGTCGCTGGTGAGCAGCAAAAGGCCCTCGC
>DVJW01000181.1 GCA_018716505.1 Candidatus Faecaligallichristensenella faecipullorum
AATTTGTATGGTGATTTTATATCTCCAAACGAGCGTTTACCCCTTTCGCAATTCACTATACCAGCATGGATAGCCAGACGGACAAAAAGCCAGCTTATAAAAAGCGGGTGAGAAGTCTTTATCCTCTTACCCGCATTCTGCCGTGAGCTGTCTGTCAGCCGTTCAGTTAGTTTTTTTATACTTCTTTACCGGCGCTTGCCTTAGCTTGCAACGCGCTTTTCTCATAGCTTTTTCCGGTAATACAGCAGCAGCCCGCCCCAAAGGGCCAGGGCGGCCAACAAAGTATAATACAAAGTATAGAACACCGTGAGGTTGAAAAAGCTGGAGGTTACGGCCGCCGCGCTCAGGGCGATGAGCAGAGCGGGGGCGAATTTGCGCCCGGCCATGCCCCAGATGGCGCCCTTGCGCTCGTCCTGGGTTTGAATCAGGTGCTCCTTGAGCCGCGCGGGCTCCCGCAGCAGCCGTCTGTTGCGCGCCAACCGCCAGATCATGTAGATTTGCCACAGAAAAAAGACCTTTTGCACGTTGATCGCGGTCTGGGTAAGGGTTCGGGAATCCAACACCGCGTTTTCGCCCACCACCACCAGATAGACCAGCGACAGCGCCAGCAAACCGTACAGCAGCGCGTTTTCCAACTTAAGCCGTTTGATCGCCTTTTCCTGGGTCATGGCTCATCCACCTCCGAAAAATCAAACACCTGTTCGATGGTCAGTCCAAAATAGCGGGCGATTTTATACGCCAGGGGCAGCGAGGCCGTGTATTTGCCGGTCTCGATGGAGGTGATGGTCTGGCGGGTGGTGCCCACCGCCCAGGCCAGCTCCTCCTGGGAGATGCGGCGCTGTTGGCGCAGCGCCCGTATTTGGTTTTTCATGGGCAATCACCTCGATTTGCAAAGTTTGCTTTGCAAGTTTAGTATAGTATGCTTTGCATTTTTTGTCAAGTACGCTTTGCAAAGTGGGCAAAAATATAGCCCGGCAAAGGGGGAAATCCTTTGCCGGGCCGGGACAGGCCGGTTCAGACGTTCATCTGCCTGCTGAGCACATGCTCGGGCGCGGTGTATTTCAAGGTGTAACTGCTGCTCAGGCCGTCCGAACTGATGAGGCGCAAGGTCATGCGCTGGGCGTTGACTTCGGGCAGGCGGAAGTTGACCGAAGGGCCGATGCGGTTTTCATTGGCGGCCACCGGACCGCTCTGCCAGTTCAGAAGTTCATATTCCGTGCCGCCGATCTCCAGCACCGCGCGCACCGGGCCGGAAACCGTCTCGGGCGAATCGTTGAGCAGCCAGAGTTCAGCGCTGAACAAATCCCCGGATTTCCAATCGAAGCGGGGAATGCGGGCCGAGAACAGGGCGGGACGCAGGGCGTCGCGCACCGCGAAGTAGGCCTTTTTGGGCAGGATGGGGTAGGAGATCAGGCTGTTGTTGGCCGCGGTTTTCCAGGGTTCGCACCAACACCAGTTGATGGCCATGCCGCACAGCGGCCTTTGGCGGCGCGCCTCCTCAAAGATGGCCTTATAGCCCTCGCATTGCAGCCATTGGGCGTATTCCACCACCTCGGCGAGGCTTGACAGGCGGCAGCCGTAGCGCTTCAGCACATCCAGGCACAGCCACCGGGCTTCGCCCCAGGCGCCAAAGGCGTGATGCGCCTCCCAAACCCCGCCGCGCTCCATGGGGAACAGCTCGCTTTCCGGGATAAAGGAGCTGAGATAGTCCTCGTCCGGGGTACCGGGCACTCCGAATTCGGTGTAGGCCACATGCTTGCTGTGCTGGAAAAGCTGAAACACGTCCATCTGGGCCGCGTCGTCGTAAAAGGTGTAGCCGCCATGGGCCATGCCGCACAGGGGAGAGGTCATCAAAAAGGGCCGGTCGCGGTCCAGCTCATAGCACAGCTTGTTCAAGAGCCTGAGGGCCAGGGACTGATCCGTCATGCCCGACCAGCCGTTGAACAGCTCGTTGCCGCCGCACCACATCGCCACCGAGGGATGGCGGCGCAGCCGGCGCAGGATGCTGGAGGCCTCCTGCTCGAGAATCTTCAGATAATGGGGCGTTCCGGCATAGTCGTTGCAGGCCAGCGGGAATTCCACCCACAGCAGCAATCCGGCCCGGTCGCACAGGTCGTAAAAGGCCCTTTTGTTGATGCCCGAGCCGCCCCAACAGCGGAAGATGTTCATGTGGGCCTCCTTGGCCAGGGCGATGTGGCGGGCATAGGTTTCCGGGGTGATCTCCCCGGGGAAGATCTCGGGGTTGACCCAGTTGCTGCCCTTGGCGAAGATGCGGCGGCCGTTGAGCTCCAGGGTGGTGGGCGCGGCGCTGCGGGATTTTGGGAACCCCGCCGGCTCCGCCCAGGCGCCTTGGGCCATCACCAGGCGAATGCGCCGGAAGCCGATATATCCTTCCTTGCGGTCGTCCGCGGTCCTGGCCTCCCAGCGGTACAGATAGGGCTCGCCCTGGCCGTTGCACCACCACAGGCGGGGATGGCGAACGTGCATTTCACGGCCCTGGCCCACCGCCTGCCCCTCCGCGTCGTACAGGGTGATCTCCACCGGCGCGTCCGCGTCCACCTCAAAGCGAACCTCCGCCGCCGAATAATCCTCCGCCAGCTCATAGAACGGCTCCACATCCCGGATAAAGCCGCTGGTTCGGGTTTCCAGGTAGGTCTCGTCCCATAGGCCGGAGGGAATGACCCGGGGATGCCAATCCCAGCCATAGGAGACCGGCGGTTTTAAGCATTGATCCGCCTGTTGGCGGTCTTCGTGAGGGGCGCCGGCGCGCTTGGGATGGGGATGAATTTTCACGGCCAGCAGATCGCCCGGGGCCAGCTTGTCCGTCAGATCCAGGGCCACCGGGGTGAACATGCCCTCCTGGGAAAACACAATTTCCCCGTCGATCAGGATGTCAAAGCGATAGTCGATGCCCTGGCTGACAAAATACAGGCGCTCGCCCGGCTCCAGATGGTATTGCGCCCGGGTTTCATACAGCCAGGCGTCGTCCTCCAGGGCCTTGAACTTTTGAAAATTCAGGCCATAGTTGACGTCGCCCCAATTTTGGGCGCGCGCGTAGTCCGATTGAATGTTGCCCGGAACCCGGGCGTCGAAGCGAAAACCGTCCGACAGCCGGACGCCCTGCCATTTTTGCTCAAAGCGCATAATCGGAATCCTCCGTTAAAAATATTGCGGAACATTGAGGGATAAAGCCTCAATCCTCGATGACGACTTTTTTCACATAGTTTGAGGTGGAACACCGCAGCACCGAGGCGTATTCACAGGCAAAGGCGACGGTATCGCCCACCTGATAGCCCACGGCGTCCCCGGTCAGTTCCAGCAGCAGATGGTCGCTGGAACCGCCCAGGATATGCACGCCCTGATCCAGCGGGCGCAGGCAATCCAGATCCGCGTCCTGGCGGCCCACCGCCACGATGGCCCGCTCCAAAAGGCCCCGATCCTCAAAATGGGGCACATGGCCGAAGGCGTCGGTGCCGGTTTCCCCCCAGGGCATGGAGGGCTTTTGGTTGCGCTCGATGATCTCGGCGCGCAGGATGTAGCCGTCCTGATGATAATCGGGCATGGGCCGGTCCTTGAGCCCAATGCCCAGCTGAATCAGCGCGCCCGAGCGCAGCTGGTTGACGCCCCGGGGCATCTTGCCCTGGGCGATCAGGGTTTCGTCCGAGGAGTTGCCCCCGGAAACCCAGGGGATTTTGACGCCCAGTTCGCGCTCCATGCGCTCGTGGGCCGCGCACAACCGGCCTAAATTCTCCTGGGAGGGCATGATGCCGCCGTAGCAGATCAGATTGGCGCCCACCCCCTGCAAAACCAGGTTGGGCAAGTCCAAAGCCAGCCTGCCCAGGCGCAACAGCTCGTCCTCGCCCATGCAGCCCTCCCGGAGGTCGCCCAGTTCCAGCATCAGCACCACCTGGTGCACCCGGTTTTGAGCCTGGGCCGCCCGGCTCAGGGCGCGCAGGGTTTCTTCCCCGGAGACCAGCGAGCAGTCGGCCCAGCGCACCACCTCGCCGGCCTCGGAGATCATGGGCAGCCGGATCAGCATCTTGGGCAGCGGGATGCCGGAGAGGGCGCGCAGGTTTTCCAGGCGGGAATCCCCCAGCATGGTGTAGCCTTCCTCAAACAGCATGCGCGCCACCGCCTCATGGGCGCAGAACACCTTGGTCACGGCCACCGGCTCAATGCCGTGAGCGCGGAAAAAGGCCAGCGCCCGGCGCGCGTTTTCCCGAAGGCGGCCCAAATGGATTTCCAAACAGGGATATTGACCCATCAGCCGCGCCCCCTTCTGAGCAGCCGGCCCGCGGTGGCTCCGGTATATTCGCCCTCTTCCAGGGTCATCACGCCGTCCACCCACAGATAGCGCACGCCCTGGGCATAATGGAAGGGATCGCCGTAATCCGAATCGCACCTGAGCGCGTAGGTATCGATGAGCGCCAAATCAGCCCGCATACCCGGGCGCAGCAGGCCCCGGTCCCACAGCCCGATCTTTTGGGCGGGCATGGAGGTCATCTTGCGCACCGCCTGCTCCAGGGGCAGAAGATTGCGCTTGTCCACGAAATCGTACAGGGGCTTTACAAAGCTGCGGAAGTTGCGGGGATGGGGCTTGTAGTCTGGATTTTCGGCCACCGCGCTGCCGTCCGAGCAGAACATGGACAGGGGATTCAGAAAAATTTCGCGGTTTTCCTGCTCGTCCACCCCGCCGGACACGATGGCGATGGAGAAATCCTGCTCGCACAGGCGGATGGCCGCTTCCCAGGGATGCACGCCCATGGCCTTGGCCGCCTGATGCAGGGTCTTGCCCTGGAATTCGGGCTGGCGGCGGCACTCGCTCAGGATGGTATCCTCGGCCGTGCAGTCGCGCAGGATATTTTCCCATTCGGTGGCCGGATGATCCAGCTCATAGATCAGTTTGGCGCGGGTTTCGGGATTCTGCATCATTTCCTTGAAGCCCTGGGCGCCCCGGGCCCGGGCCCAGCCGGGCAGGCAGCTGGCCAAACCGGTATGGCAGTAGTTTTCCGGATAGGCGTCGCAGCTGATATCCATGCCAAAGCGGCGGTAGTAGGCCATGAGGTTCAGAAGGGTCTTGGTGAGGCCAAAGTTTTGGCGGCCCGAGGCCTTCAGGTGGGAGATTTCCAGCCGCGCGCCGGTGCCCCTGACCGCTTCAACGGCCTCCAGAAAGGCGTCCACCATCAGGTCGGACTCGTTGCGCATGTGGGTGGTGTACAAGCCGCCGTATTCCCCCACGATGCGGCACAGGCGGCTCACCTCTTCGGGGGTGGAGAAGATGCCCGGGTCATAGATCAGCCCGGAGCTCATGCCAAAGGCCCCGGCGTCCAGGGCCGAGCGCAGGAGCGAGGCCATGGCCTCATGGTCGGATTCGGTGAGGGTTACGTCCTCCATGCCCACGGCCTGGGCGCGCAAGGTGCCGTGGCCCACCAGCATGGCCATGTGGTTGGAACGCTTGAGCGCCTCCAACTCGTCCATCTTGCGGGCGAAAAAGCCGGTATCCTCCCGGGCGGGCAGCTCGCGGTTTTCGGCAAAGGTTTCCAGAAAGCTGTTGCCGCAGTTTCCGCACAGCATGGTGGTCACGCCCTGGTGAATATAGTTGAGCGCCGCGGGCGCCTCCCAGATGGAGCTGTCCGAGTGGTTATGGATATCGATAAAGCCTGGGGTCAAGGTGAGGCCCCGCCCGTCGATCTCCCGATGGGCGCTGCCCACCGCGCCCATGGCCGCAATGCGTCCGTTTTCAATGGCCAAATCGCCGAAAAATGCCGGCGCGCCGCTGCCATCCACAATGCGCGCGCCGCGAATCGCCAGTTCATACATAAAATATAGGCCTCCATTTTCAGTCAAACTAGGGATAGTATACACCAATCGGGCCGCCAATGCAAAATATTCGGGCGCTTTTTTGCGCCGGATGGGTTAAAAAGGCGGGACAAATACGGTATAATAAAAACATATAATAAAGGTACAAAACCGTGCCAACCGGGAGGCCAAGCCATGCGGGAACAGCTCAAGGCGCGCATCGAAGCGCGGATTCGTGGATTGGAAGGCCAGGTTTCGCTGTATTATCAGGATCTGACCCGGGCGGACGGGCGGCTGGAAATCGAATCCCGGCGCGCCCTCATCCCGGCCAGCGTGATTAAGCTGCCTATTTTGGCGCATGCCATGGAGCGGATTGAACAGGGCAAGGCCGATCCCATGGAGGTCATCCCGGTGAGGCGGGCGGACAGAATGCCCTCCTGCGGGGCGCTGAGCTATCTGCATGAGGGCATTCAGGTCACGCTCCGGGATGTGTATACCCTGATGATCATCATCAGCGACAACACGGCCTGCAATCTGCTCATCGACCGGTTCGGCATGGAGGGCATCAACGCCACCATGCGCAGCCTGGGGCTGGAGGACAGCCGGCTCAACCGCAAGCTGTTTGACTCCGCCGCCGCGGCCCGGGGCCTGAGCAACCGGGTTTCCATGCGGGATATGGGCAGGCTGCTGGAAATGATCTATCGGAACCAGCTGCCCGGCGCCCAAGAGATGATGGAGATTCTTCTGGAGCAGCAGATCAACCACAAGATTCCCGCGTTCATTGGGGAGCGGGTGCCCGTTGCCCACAAAACCGGAGAGGATGAGGGCATCACCCTGGATGTGGCCATTGTGATGGGAGAACATCCCTTTGTGCTGTGCGTGGGCGCGAATAACGCCCAGGTTCCGGAATGCGAGCGCGCCATGGGCGAGATCGCCCAATGGATTTTGGAAAACGGATGAGACAAGAGAGGGGAGAGACCGAGGATGGAATTGACCATGGGGAAGATGTGGGCAATGCAAAAGCGCTTGCAGGACAAGTACGCGGCCAAATGGGGCGAGCCCATCGAGCCCGCCACCGCCCTGAACAAATACCTCTGGGCCATTGGGGAGTTGGCCGAGGCGGTGGATATCGTCAAGAAGTGCGGCGATTTCGAGATCATGAACAAGCCCGATGTGCGGCACGACTTTGTGGAGGAAATGGGCGACGTGTTCATGTACCTGTTTGATGTGATGCTTTGCCTGGATAAGAAGGCCGAGGCGATCGGCGTGGACAAGGTGAGCGAGCTGTTTTCAGGCGCCCCGGGCGGGAATCCCAGGCGGGAGATGCTCAAGCTTTATGGGGTCATGAGCCGGGCGGGCGAAGTGCTGATGGCCGGGGATCATGAGGCCTTTGTTCCACAGATTCAGCAGGTCATGCGCGGCCTGGCCGCGGGCATGGAATGCTACCGGGTTACCCCCGAGGAGTTTTCGAAAATCTATCAGGAAAAATGCGACCGGAACATCAACCGGTGGTGAAACGAAAATCGCCCCGAACTTTGGATGCTCTCTGAAGGAAAGCGCCCAAAGTCCGGGGCCTTTTGTTTTTAAAAGGCGTCAGTGGGTCTCGTGTTCGGGGTGGCGTTCGCGGAACAAAAGCGAAATGCTCCACAGGCCGGCCACGCCAACCAGGGTATAGATGATCCGGCTGATCATATTGGCGGCCGAGCCAAAGATCCAGGCCACCACGTCAAATTGGAACAGCCCGATGGATCCCCAGTTCAGGGCTCCGATAATTACCAAAATCAGCGCGATGCGGTCCAACATAGCATTCAGTCCTTCCTTAAAAAATTTATTTTTGAATCCGGCTTCATTATGCCCGGATTTCCCACAATATAACCGTCATAAAAAGGATTTTATTGAGTAGAATTTGACTGCGGAAGCCTTGCAAGGGGGGATGAAGGGTGAAACGTGTGCTCGTGGTTTTGATGGCGTTGGCGCTTTTGACCACCACCGTGCTGGCCGTGGTCAACGGCCGCCAGTTGGAGGCGCGAGAGGCGTTTGCCGAGCAGCAAACCAGCCAATTGGACGAGCAGAGGGCAGAGATTGAGGATCTTCAGTACCAGCTTGAACATCTGGAAGGCGAGAGCGAGATGGAACTGGCCAAACAACAGGAGATGCTGGAGCAGGCCATGGCGGATCAGGCGGAGCAGGCCGAGGCGCGCTATCAGGAGTTGGAAACGCGCCTCAAAATGGATCAAAGCGAATCCTTGGCGCTTCAGCGGCGGTTGGAGGCCGCCAACCTGAGCGCTCAGAACCTGAGCGATCTGCTCGATCAGGCCCGGGACGAGCTCAGTGCTCAGGCTGAGCTCAATGAGGGATTGCAGCAGCAGTTGGACGGGCTTATGAAGGAGGCGCCTGACCGCGAGCAGATGAAACAGCGCATGGAAGAATTGGATGAGCTCCTGACCCGGCGGGAAGAGGAACTGGCCGGGCAGCTGGCCCTCAAAAACGAACAGCGCCAACGCATGGAGGAGTTGGACGGGCTCTTGACCTCAAAGGAGGAGGAATTGGCCGGATTGCAGGCGCTCTATCATGAAAAACAACAGCAATACGACGAGGCCGTGGAGGCCATGCGCCAGACCCTGGAGAGCCTGACCAACGAGGAAAAGGCCCATCGGGAAACCCAGGATAAGCTGCTGATTATGGAGCAGCAGGACGAGATAAACCGCGGCACCATTTCCGAGCTGCGCGCCCAGCTCAATTTGATGAGCGAGGAAATGATGGATTTGGAATTTCAACTTCAGGAAAGCGAACGGTTGAGGAGCCAGTTGGAGGAGGATTTGGCCGGATATCAAGCCGGCACCGCCCAGGCGGCATCGGCCACACCTTTGGCCACACCTTTGGCCACACCTTCGGCCACACCTTCGGCCACCCCCTCTCCGGCTCCGACCGCCGCGCCCATGGCCACAGAAGAGGCTTCCGAAAAGGCGGATTCCACGGTTCAGCCGTAGGAAAAAGGCGTGGACGGGATTTTATTGGCGCGGCATGGGGGAAGCGTGAGCGCGCCGGGGGACCAGCGGGGAGCGGCGGCCATGGGAAGGGCCGCCGCTCCCTTTGCGCCTTTTCGTTGGAAAACAGTTGGATTTCAAAACGCGATATGATACAATAAAATTAGAACGCCGGGCTGATGGGATGGACCTGTGCCGGGCGGCCGTTGGCTCAGGATTTACGGACGGGGAGGCGGAAGCATGAAGGAAAAGATCAAAAATGTGGTCATTGGGGCGTTGGCCCTGGCGCTATGTCTCTGTTTTGTGCTTCAGGGGAACACCATCCGCGATTTGGAGCGCGTTCAAAGCGCGTTTCAGGCCGAAAAAGCCGAGTTGGAAGGGGAAATGGAGCAGATTGCCGCCGAGCTGGATCAGGCGCAGGGCGCGCTGGAGGATGAGCAGGCCAAGAGCCAGGCGCTGGAGGCGGAAAAGACAGAATTGAGCGGACAATTGGAGCAGGCGAACCGCCAGGCCGCGCAGGACAAGCAGGCCATGGAGCAACAGGCGGCCCTGCTCGAGGAACGCGATGGCGAGCTGAAGGCCATGAGCGATTCACTCGGCCAGGCCCAACGGACCGTGGAAGATCAAAACAGTGAGCTGAAAACCAAGGACGCTGCCCTTCAGGCGGCCCAAACTGAGCTGGAAGCCGCCAGGGACGAGCTGGGGACCGTTCAAGCCGAGTTGGAGAGCGCGCAAACCGAACTCCAATCCATCCAGGACAGCGCTCAGCAGCTTCAAGAGCTTCAAGGGGAATATGACGAGCTGGAGCGGGAACTTCAGCGGGAGAAGGGGCTGGCCAATCAGGCCCGATCCGAGCTTTCCGTACAAAAGAGCCAGGTCAGCGCCCTGAAAGCCCAAATCAAGGCAAATGAAGAAGAAATTGAGCGGTTGAAGCTCAATCAAAAGCCCGAGCCCACCCCTACGCCCAGGCCGGTATCCGGCGAGACGGTGGAGAGCGGTTTCATCCGCGTGACGCCCGCTCAGGATGTGGAGGTCCAGGCGGATGATAAGGGCATAGAATTGAAAAGGGACGGCGTAACCATCCGGGTGCGGCCTTTGGAGATAGACGCCAGGGAGATGGCCGAGATGCAGCCTTGGCAGTTTGCCAACTATATGCGCCTGGAAGATGGCGCCTTCCGCGCCGCGGTTTTGAATGAGGGCGAAAGCCTGACCATCAAGCGGGAAGAGGAGCCCCAGGCGCTGAGCGTGGGCACGGGCGGCATGATGTGCTTTACCGCCCAAGGAAATTCCGGAAATTTGAATTGCGGTTGGGCCATACGGGTGGAGAATGAGCGGGCGGTGGCCGTCTATGCCTTTGCGCCCGAGGGCAAAGAGGTTGAGGCGTTTTTGAGCGAAACCATGGAGGGGCTGAGCTTTATATAATATCATGGCGGCGCGGGGCGCCGCGCTATTGGGAAAGGAAAGGGTTTGCCGATGGTTGGAAACGATATGAAGCGATTCGCCGAGAAAAACGGGCTGACGGTCAACTTCAAAATGGCCTATGGGGTCTATAAGGGCTATGTGATCAGCCTGATGGACCGGGACGCTTCCCGGTCGCTGACCATCTCTATACGCCTGAAGGATGAGCGTGCCCTTAAGGCCCTTAACGAGCGCCTCAACAGCGCGACGGTAAAGAGCCGGTATTGGGTTTCCGTGGGCACGGTAACCGCGAGCAAATGCGAGGTTCGCTTTCGGGATACCTTGGGAGTGCTGCGCAAAATCGCCTTGTTCCTGGAGAATTTTCCGGATGAGCTGCGTGGCTTTGGGGCCGAAGGCGCGGAAATCTGCGCAAAATGCGGAAAGGAAATTGGCCCGGAAGCGGGCACGGTGACCTCGGACGGCCATATGGCGGTCATGATGCATGCGCAATGTGCCCTTCAGCTTCAAGAGGAGCGCCCAAAGGGCCGGAAAGGCCGGGGCAAGGAACTTTTAAAGCGCATCATGGGCGCTCTGCGCCGGGCGGGATGAGAATAGAAAAAGGGGGACGGCTCCAAACTGGAGCCGCCCCTTTTGCATGGGATTTAAAGATCGATTTC
Source organism: Candidatus Faecaligallichristensenella faecipullorum (assembly GCA_018716505.1). Taxonomy (GTDB): domain Bacteria; phylum Bacillota; class Clostridia; order Christensenellales; family Aristaeellaceae; genus Faecaligallichristensenella; species Faecaligallichristensenella faecipullorum. Next base: position 10,862 of record DVJW01000181.1, read on the forward strand.
CACGGTTTCGCCCGCGGGCAAGGCCACCCGCCGGCCGCCGGCCACCAGCGTTCCGCCGGGGCAGGTTGCCGTAACCCGGATATGGCGCGCGTCGGCTTTGACCGACACCTTGCCGCTCGGGGTGGGCACGACGCCCTCTATGCGCTCAAGGCCGCCCAGCTGGGGCGAAACCTCAAAGGTTTCATAGGCCGGCGAGGTGGGGGATACGCCCAGATAATAGCGGCCCAAAAGATAGATGGGCCCGCCGCCCCAGGCGTGGCAAAGGGATTTACCGTAGCGCGAGCCGTACATGGCGTAGTGCTGAACCCCGCTCTCTGTGGGGTCATACAGCTCCCAAATGCTGGTGGCGCCCAGCTTGATCATGCCGCCCCAGTAGTCGCGCATCAGGCTGGTGGTGGAATCCAGATGGCCCAGCTTGCACAGGGCGTCCAGCTCAAAGAACTTAAAATACGGGGTGGTGATCTGGGTAATCCGGTCGTTGAGCAGCACGTCGCGCAAAATGCGCTGCTGGCGCGCCGGATCCGCGATATCGAACATCACCGCGAAGATGTTGGCGTGGCGGGTGACGTTGCGCTTGCCCGAGGCGTAGCTGTCGATATAGCCGCCCTTTTCCTCATCCCAATAGAAGGCGTCCACCTTGCGGGCCATTTCCTCGGCCTTGCGGGCGTAGGCCGTGCCGTCCTGATTCAAAAGAGCGCTCAGCTCGGCCATCACCCGCAGGGTGTGCACATACAGCATCTGCTCGGCGCACACCGCGCCCTCCTTGTCGATTTCCGACCAGTCCACAAAGACCCAGTCGCCCTCTTTGCCGGTCAGGAAGCCGTTTTCGTCCACCTTGCTCTCGCAGTAGTCCAGCAGGGTTTTGGCCTTGTCGAACATCAGCTCCACAAACTTCAGATCCCCAAAGCTCATGTAGTAGTTCTTCAGCGAGATGATCCAATACAGGCTGTAATCCAAAATGGTGTTGATGTGTTGCTCCACCGGATCCTTGCCCCTGAGGGCGATGATGGTGCGCCGGGTGAGCTCCTTGTCAAAGAACAAATAGTTGTTGACCATATAGCTCTGGAAGGCGTCCCCGGACCATACCCAGCGGTCGCGCTTGATGCCGTCCAGGAAGAACTCGCGGCTGTTCAGATGGAAGGTATAGGCCGCGGTATCATACACCTTGTTGAGCAGTTCATCCTCGCAGCGGAAGTTGCCCTTGTATTCCAGGGGCAGATATTCATATTCGGCTTCCAACACAAGACCGGCCTGGGCGGGTGCGATATGGATATAGCGGAAGGCCCGGGCGGGCAGCAGGTATTCGCTTTGACCCGTCAGGCTGTCCCGCACAATGGAGTGCTCATGATCCAGGGCTTCCTCCTGGGATTCGCCGTAATACACCCCGATCTGGGCGCTGGGATCGGCGTTTTTGAGCCGCACGATGCCGAAGCGCTCCTTTCCAAAATCATACAGCTCGCCGCCCTGAATATTTTCCACCGAATCGGGCGAGATGGGTTCATATTGGAAGGGGAAGGTCTCCGGGGTCACGTTTTCGTCCTCAAAGGCCGGGGTGGCGCAGGCCGGATAGCGCTTGACGTCCATATGGCCCGCCATCCAACTCTCATCGGACACGCACACATCGCCCTCCACAAAGGCGCAGGGCAGGCCGTCGGTTTTGGTGATCCGGAACACCAGGCGATGGCTGCCCGCGGTCACCGTGTGGCGCACTCCGGTGGGCAGCATATTTCCGTCCAGGCTCAAATAGCCCACGCCATTGGTCACGCCCCGAATCCAGCCATCCTTTTCGCATTCAAAATTTTTATAGAATTCCACCGTGGCATAGGGGGTGTCGGTGTGCCACATGGCCGGATAATCGTGGCCCTTTTCCTGGCGCCGGGCATGCAAGAGCATGCTGTGGTAGATTTCAAAGTCGCCGAAGTGCCATATCCATTTGGGCTTCAATTCGCTCATACGATCTCCTCCTAGACGGTAAATTGGGTATTTCATGAAATTTTAACTTCATTATGGCATGGAGTGTAGAGAAATGTCAAGCTAGATATCTGCCATTTTTGCTGTTTAGAAGTGGGTAATCGGAATAATAACAGAGTTTTTGATGGTTCTAATTTGAATGAAAATATATTGACAAAATACAAAGATAGCTTGTATAGTATGTAATATATAGGCTCTGCTGTTGATGGGTGCAAAACCATCGGATCTTTGATCCTTGGTATAA
>DVJW01000182.1 GCA_018716505.1 Candidatus Faecaligallichristensenella faecipullorum
GTAGGCAAAATCAAACATCCCATCTTCCCCCTCTTTCGTAAAACTACGGGCGCATCAGCCTTTCCAGCTCCACGGGCAAAGGGGCGCGGCATTCGATGCGTTCCCCACTCACCGGTTGAAGGCAGGACAAATAAGCCGAATGCAGCGCAAACCGGCCCGGCAAGCGCTCATCCTCTTTTCCATACAGAAAATCCCCCACCACCGGACAGCCCATATGCGCCATATGCACCCGAATCTGATGGGTGCGGCCGGTTTCCAATCTGATGGTAAGACGGCTCCGTCCGCCTTTCTGTTCCAGGGTTTTATAATGGGTTACGCACTGCTTTCCCCCCGGCCCCACCATGCGGCGCACCGTGGCCCCGGGCGCCTTGAGAATGGGCAGATCGATTGTCCCTTCGGGGGGACAGGGCGCGCCTTCCACAATGGCCTCATAGCCCCGGACAAAATCCGGGCCATGGAGCATCTGCTGCATGAGGTGCTGCGCATGGGCGTGGCGGGCGATCACCATGAGGCCGCTGGTGCCCTTGTCCAGCCGGTTCACCGGCCGGTAGGCGAAATCCTTTTGATCCCGATAGTAATAGGCCACCCGGTTGGCCAAGGTGAAGCCGGCCTGACGGGGCGATGACTGGCTGGCCAGGGGCGCGGGCTTGTTGACGATCAAAATATCCTGATCCTCATAGATCACCTCAATGGGGGTGTCGTCCAACTCCATGGGCTGGGGCGGCGGATCTTCCGGCAGGTAAAGGGTAATGATTTCCCCGGCATGCACGCAGTAGTTGGCCAGCACCGGCCGGCCATCCACCCACATGGCATGCTGATGCTTGATATCGCTGAACCCGCGATGGGATATGCCCATCCTGCCCCGAACGACCCGCTTGATGAGCCGTCCATCGTCCTCCGCGCCCACAACAAAGGTTAATTTCCGCATTCGCTCTCTCCTTCAGCTTCCGGTGGATCGGTATTTGGAGACGCCGAAGCGCCATATGGCCAGCCCGATCAGGAAAAACAACGGCCCCACCAAGGGCGACAGCCAGCCCAGCGCCGGTGGAACATAGTTGCGATTTAAGAGCACGCTGCAGGGCCAATAGTTGAGGGCGGCCAGCGGAATCACGCCGGTAAAAAAGCGCCTCAGCCATTTCCCATAGATATCCATTGGGTATTGGGCGGTCTGCACCCCGCCATAGGTCACCATATTAAACAGCTCCAAAGATTCAATGGTCCAGAAACAGCTGGTGGCCTGGATCAGGATCACCCCGCCGAACAGCATGGATCCGCCCAACACCGCCCCGATAAACAGCAAGATTTCGCCCACGCCCCAGGCGAGGCGCAGCTCGCTCACGGCCCACATGGAAGCCGCCAGACCCATGGTCAGGCGCCCGATGCGCCGAAGCTGGATATCCGCGCCCAGAACCTGCAAAACCGTGGATCTGGGCCGAAGCAGCACCCGGTCAAAATCCCCGCCCTTGACCATTCGGCTAAAGGTATCGAATCCGCCCATCAGCATTTCGCACAGGGCAAAGGCCAGATTGCACATGCCGTAAAACAGCGCGACCTCATGGAGATTCCAGCCCTTCAGCCCGCCAAACCGGTCGAAAAAGGCCAGCATGGCCAAAAATTCGGTAAACACGCTCAGCAAACTGGCCACCGAAAGCATGACAAAAGAGGCCCTGTAGGCCAACTGTGTCTTGAGCGCGGTGGCGAAATAGCGCAAATACAATCGGATTCCACTCATGATGCATCAACCTCCCGCCACGGTCACGCGCCTGACGCCGCGCCGGATGAGGAGGCGTCCGAGCAGAATCAAAAGAGCGCTCCAAAGTGCCTGGGTAAGCAGCAGGCCGGGCAGCTGCTCCATGCCCATGGTACCGCAAAAGATCTGAGCCGGGCCGTCCAGCACCCCGGAAAAGGGCTGGTAGCGCAAAACCGGCTGCAGCCAATCCGGGAACAGGGGCAGCGGAATGATATTGCCGGACAGCAGGTTGATGAGCATGGGCACTATGCGCACGATGCCCTCCCCGCTCACCGACCAGAACAGCGAAATATTCAGCAGCATGGTGATGGCGCAGGACAAAATCAGCCCGCCCAAGGTGGCGGCCAGCCAGCCCAGCACCACCGGAAACTCGGGCCACTGCATGGCGTACACCGGCGGCATCACCAGCGCGGTAATCAAAAATTGGGGGATGGATTTGAGCAGCGTGGGCGCGGTGCGCAGGGCCAGACAGCGGGCATACCACATGCCATACAGATCCAACGGCCGGGCCAGCTCGTAGGCCACCTGGCCGGTGCGCACGGTTTGGCCGATTTCCTGTTCGATGTTCCAGGGCAGCATGGCCAACATGGCCTGACCGATCCAGATATAGCTGGCGGCCTGGGAAAAACTCATGGATTGGGGCGAATCGGAGAACTGATAGAAGGCATAAAGCGCCATGACCCGCACCACGCCGAACAGAAGCTGGGTACAAATGCCCGCAAAGGCCGCGGTTCGGTATTGAAGCAGCGTCAGAAAGCGGGCGCGCCACAGGGCGAGATACGGCCGCACTCAACCCACCTCCCCATGCCCGATTCGCCCGTACAGCCGGGCGATCACCTGTTCGATGGGCAAATGCTCCACGGTCACATCCTTTACGCCGTAATTTCGATTTAAGTAGTCGATGACCTGGGCCGCGGAAAGGGTCTCCTGCTGAAAGCGCAGGACCACCCGATGGCCTTGCGCCTGACAATCCAGCAGCGGAAGCCGTTCGCCCAGGGTTTGATCCGCCGCGCGCTCCAGCTCGGCGGTTAAGACGCGCTCATCCTGGCCCTGGCGCAGGGCGTCCAGCGGGCCGTCCAACAGCAGCCGGCCGTCGCCGATCAGCAGCACCCGGGAGCAAAGCGCCTCGATATCGTCCATGTCATGGGTGGTGAGAATGACCGTCACGCCCTTATCCCGGTTGATCTCCCGGATAAAATCCCGCACGTTGAGCTTGGTGACCGCATCCAGGCCAATGGTGGGTTCATCCAGGAACAAGAGCTTGGGCTCATGAATCAGCGAACCGGCCAGCTCGCACCGCATGCGCTGGCCCAAAGACAATTGGCGCACCGGCACATCCATGAGGCTTTCCAGATCCAGCCGGCCCACCAATTCATCCAGCATCCGCTTATAGCGCGCCTCGGGCACCCGGTAGATATCCCGGAGCAGCCGAAGGGAATCGCCCACCGGCAAATCCCACCAAAGCTGGGTCTTTTGACCGAAAACCACCCCGATATTGGCCACATGGGCCACCCGGCTCTTCCAAGGCGTCCTGTCCATGACCTGGCATTGCCCGCCATCCGGGGTCAAAATCCCGGACAGGATCTTGACTGTTGTGGATTTGCCCGCGCCATTCGGTCCGATATAGCCCACCAACTCGCCACTTTCCAAGGAGAAGGACACGCCCTTCAGGGCCTCCACCACCCGGGTCTGGCGTCTCAGCGCCCCCAGCGGGCCTTTCCCTTTGCTGTGGATCACATATCGCTTTTGCAAGTCCTTTGCCCACAGAATCGGCTTCATTCGTTCACCTCATTTCATGAAATTCTGTCGAGAAAAAAATTAGAGAAGATTTAATATAATATCCTACTTTTCCCAGAATGTCAACTAAAATTTTGCCAGGCAATTTTACATCTGATGCCTTGAAATGAGACGGGGCAACTGTTATAATGTCTTTAATTTCATATCCCTGCGAAGATGAAGAGGGCGACCGATGGGCGCATATCAAGCGATCCGGGTTTGGTGCAAGCCGGAAATGCGGCGCGGAAGCTGGCGCTTCGGAGCAGATTGATGAAGGGAGCCGCAAAGCGGCTAAAAAGGGTGGAACCGCGAAAGAGTCTTTCGTCCCTTTATGAGGGAGGAAAAGGCTTTATTTTTTTATCCGCCTGCGCTTACGCGCCGCGGAAACCGGTTGAGACACAACGCACAAGGAGGAAATCGTATGGCAGAATTAACCATGGATAAACTGGTCGCGCTTTGCAAGAACCGCGGCATCATCTTCTCGGGCTCCGAAATTTACGGCGGCCTGGCCAACACCTGGGACTACGGCCCGCTGGGCGTGGAGTTCAAAAACAACGTAAAGCGCGCCTGGTGGCGCAAATTCGTGCAGGAAAGCCCCTACAACGTGGGCCTGGACTGCGCGATCCTGATGAACCGCCAGGTGTGGGTGGCCTCGGGCCATGTGGGCAATTTCAACGACCCGCTGATGGACTGCAAGGCCTGCAAGGCGCGCTTCCGCGCGGATAAGCTGATCGAGGACTACACCGCTGCCCAGGGCAACCCGGTGGACGCCGACGGATGGAGCAACGAAAAGTTGGAAGCCTTCATTAAGGACAACAACATTCCCTGCCCCACCTGCGGCAAGCATGACTTCACCGCCATCCGCAAGTTCAATATGATGTTCAAGACCTTCCAGGGTGTGACCGAGGATTCCACCAGCGAGATCTACCTGCGCCCCGAGACCGCCCAGGGCATCTTTGTCAACTTCAAAAACGTCATGCGTTCCACCCGCAAGAAGCTGCCCGCCGGCATCTGCCAGATCGGAAAATCCTTCCGAAATGAGATCACCCCCGGCAACTTCACCTTCCGCACCCGGGAGTTTGAGCAGATGGAGCTGGAGTTTTTCTGCAAGCCCGGCGAAGATATGGAATGGTTCCAGTATTGGCGTGGCTTCTGCAGGGATTGGCTGCTGAGCCTGGGCATGAAGGAGGAGCATCTGCGCCTGCGCGACCATGCCAAGGAGCAGCTGAGCCACTACTCCAAGGCCACCACCGACTTTGAGTTCCTGTTCCCCTTCGGCTGGGGCGAACTTTGGGGCATTGCTGACCGCACCGATTACGACCTGAGCCAGCACAGCAAGTTCTCCGGGGAGAGCATGGAGTATCTGGATCCGGTCACCAACGAAAAATACATTCCTTACTGCGTGGAGCCCTCGGTGGGCGTGGACCGGGTAGCCCTGGCCTTCCTGTGCGACTCTTATGACGAGGAACAGCTGGAGGGCGGCGATACCCGGGTGGTGCTGCACCTGCATCCGGCATTGGCGCCTTACAAGGCCGCGGTGCTCCCCCTGCAAAAGAACAAGCTGGGCGACAAGGCGCGGGAGGTATACGCCATGTTGGCCAAGAAGTTCTCCGTCGACTATGACGAGACCGGTTCCATCGGCAAGCGCTATCGCCGCCAGGATGAAGTCGGCACGCCCATGTGTATAACCGTGGACTTTGACACCCTGGAGACCGGCATGGTTACGGTGCGCGACCGCGACACCATGCAGCAGGAACATGTGGCCATCGACGATCTGGCCGCCTATATTGAAAAGCGCATCGACTTCTAAGCGCAGAATCACAAAAAGACTCTGGTCTGCATATTGTACAGACCAGAGTCTTTTTATTAAGCTTGCTTCAGATAGCTTTCCCAGACCAAGCCGCAGCTGATGACCTCCTGGGCGTTCTGCTTGCCCACATACCGGATATGCCATGGCTCATAGGCATATCCGGTGACGTCTTCTTCTCCATCCGGATAGCGCAGGATAAAGCCATATTCCCAGGCGTGTTCCTGCAGCCATTGGGCTTCCTCCGTATCGGCAAAGCGCTCTTCCAGGGCGGTATCATACCGGGTAGCCACGTCCATGGCCAGTCCGGTCTGATGCTCAGAGGCCCCCGGGCGGGCGATATACTTTTCCACATGGTCGGCCCCGCTTTCCTGCAGCCGCCTGAGATAGATCTCCTTTTGGGTTTCGTAGGAGCGGTATCCGGACACCGCCACCAGTTGAAGACCGCAATCCTCATTACAGGCCTTAAACAGTTCTTCCAGCGCCTGAGCCGCCTCATCGCGCAAAGTGCGGCGCTCGCCCTCCACATAGTCGGCAAATTCCACATTGACCTCGCGCAAATCGCTGGGCACATAATCCGCAGGCAAAGTATGCTCCTTATTGACCAATATATCCACGGTTTCCTCAACCCTCTGTCGAGGCATGGCGTTATGATTCAAAAACGGCTCCTCTTCGGCCTCAATGGGCTTCGGAAAGACCCAGGATTTATAAAACACCACGCCAATGGCCACAATCAGCGCCATAAACAGCAGCACATTCAGCCCGCCATGCCGCTTTTTCCTTGATCTGGATGCTGTCTTCAAATCTCGCGCCCTCTTTCTTTAATCGCTTCAGTATATTCATTAGAGAGGCAAGCATTGCTAAAGGTTTCCTCTTTGGATAAATTCATTTAGATACACCAAATAATCAAACCCCATTGTAGGAAAATTTACCCTTTCCTCCGAGGCCGCCGGCGAATTTAGATCAGCTCAATCTGATCCGGAGCCAGCTGTTTGGCCAGGCGCTGATACAGCGCGGCATCCAGCACGCATTCGATCCGCGTGCCCTGCTCGTCATATTCCTGAGACAGAATTTGCCCTTGGTCATGCACCATTGAAAGCAGGCCGCCCTTACTATAGGGAATCAAAAGCCGCACCTTGTGGCGCAGGTTGTCCACCTTTTTGAGGATGGCCCGCTTGAGTTCATCCAATCCGGCACCGGTGGCAGCCGAAATCCGGATGGCACCGGGCACCTGAACCGCTTCGGCAGACGCTCGATCCGTCTTGTTCAGCACCTCCAGCACGGGCTTGTCGGAGGCGCCCAATTCGGCCAAAACTTCCCCCACCACCTTGCGCTGTTCATGATATTGGGCAGACGAGGCGTCCGACACGATCAGCAGCAGATCCGCATACATGGCCTCCTCCAAGGTGGACTTAAAGGCCTCCACCAGATCATGGGGCAACTTTCGAATAAAGCCGACGGTATCCACCAACAGAATCTGGCTGTTATCCGGCATTTGAACCCGGCGGGTAACCGGATCCAGGGTGGCGAACAGCTTGTCTTCAGCCAGCACCTCTGAACCGCTCAGGGTGTTGAGCAACGTGGATTTCCCGGTATTGGTGTAGCCCACCAATGCGACCACAGTCTGTTCGCCTTTCTGCCGGCGCGACCTGCGCACATTGCGTTGGCGGCTAACCTCCTTAAGATCGCGCTCCAGTTCCACAATGCGCCGCCGGATCCGACGGCGGTCTGCTTCCAGCTGGGTTTCACCCGGTCCCCGGGTTCCAATGCCGCCGCCCAGCCGCGAAAGCACCGTGCCCAAGCCGATCAACCGGGGCAAGCGGTAGCGCATCTGGGCCAGTTCCACCTGAAGCTTACCCTCTTTGGATTGAGCCCGCTGGGCAAAGATATCCAGGATCAATGTGGTGCGGTCGATTACCCGCACCCCCAGAATCTCTTCCAAATTCCGCACCTGTGCCCCGGTAAGCTCGTCGTCCACGATGACCACATCAATCTCCTGGGCCTGGCAGACCAGGGCCAGCTCCTCGGCTTTTCCGCTTCCGATATAGGTGGCTCCATCCGGCTTCATGCGCTTTTGCAGCACGCGCTCGATGACCATGGCGCCCGCGGTATCCGCCAACCCGGCCAATTCCTCCACGGATTCTTCGCTATCCACCGTCACCAACAGCGCCCGTTCTTTGCCCGGCTCATTATCCTGCATTTGTCCGGCGGCCTGAACCCGCTGTTCCGCCTGTTCAATCTCTTCCATCCAAAGCATTTGGGGGATGCGATTGGGCTTTACCGGCCCCAACCGCACAATCTCAAACTGCTTATGTACCATATCTCCCAGAAAGCCAGTGCATACCCCGGTCGGTTTTCCCTCTTTTACCCCAATGGCACACATGGCGTCGAACTTCATCATGCGCAACGCCTGCTCGTCCACCGTGGAAAGCTCGGGATTTCCGCCCGGATGGGTATGAATGCACCGAATGCCCGACAGGCGGTTGGGATTCCGGCGCATCCGTTTGGCCGAAAGGGGCACGCTCTCCAAAGAGCCCACCGTGATCTCAATCACCTCGCCATACCGGCTCAAATACACCATGACTTCCCGATTAAACAATTCGCTGTACTGGGCCAGCTTATCCATCAACACCTCGGGCAGGAACTCATCCGGTTCAAATTCCAACTCATAGAGCTGTTCCATTTCGATCAGAACAGATTTCCTGATACCTTCGATATTGCCGTATATCATAGGCTTCTCCTTATCTTTTTATGATGCGAAAAAGGCCGTGGGCCATTGCTCACGGTCTTTTTCTTTATTCAGATCCTCTTATGCCTTGGGATGCTTGTCCCGATAATCCTTTATGGCCGCATGCAGCGCCTCCTCGGCCAGCAGCGAACAATGGATTTTCACCGGCGGCAACCCGCCCAGGGCATCGGCCACCATTTTATTGGTAATGGACAGCGCCTCATCAATGGTTTTGCCCATGACCATTTCGGTGGCCTTGCTGGAGGTGGCGATGGCCGCGCCGCAACCAAAGGTCTTGAACTTGACGTCCACGATCCGCTCATCTTCCACCTTGATAAAAATTTTCATAATATCGCCGCACTTGGCGTTGCCTACCTCGCCCACGCCGTCGGCATTTTCGATCTCACCCACATTGCGGGGATTCATGAAGTGATCCATAACCTGCTCGGTATACATCGGTTTTCCTCCTTTAAAACAGACCAAATTCCATATTGCGATTATTGATTATACAGCGGCGACATGGCCCGCAGCCTGTCCACAATTTCCCGAAGGGTATCGATGACATAATCCACCTCGGCTTCGGTGTTCTCCTCACTCAAGGAAAAGCGCAAAGAACCATGGGCGATCTCATGGGGCAGGCCGATGGCCAAGAGCACATGGGACGGATCCAGCGAACCCGAGGTGCAGGCTGAACCGGAAGAGGCAGCAATGCCCTTCAAATCCAGGCTCAGCAACAGGGATTCCCCCTCAATATAGCGGATGGACACATTGACATTGCCCGGAAGCCGCATGGTAGGATGCCCATTGAGGCGAACCTCGGGGATATTGGACAGAATCCCCTGAATCAGCCGGTCGCGCAGCGCGCTCAATTTGGCGTTATGCGCTTCCAAATTCTGGGTGGCCAGCTCAATGGCCCGGCCCATGCCCACGATGGAAGCCAGGTTTTCGGTGCCTGCGCGCTGCCCACGCTCCTGGGCTCCGCCCCGAATGAACCGGTCAATCCTGACCCCGCTGCGGATATACAGCGCACCCACACCCTTGGGGGCATGGAATTTATGGCCGGACAGCGAGAGCATATCGATGTTCATGCGCTTCACATCAAAGGGCACGCTTCCGATGGCCTGCACCGCGTCGGTATGAAAGAGCACCTTGTGCTCCCGGGCGACGCGCCCGATTTCCTCGATGGGCTCCAGGGTCCCGATCTCATTATTGGCGGCCATGACGGTAATCAGGACCGTGGTCGGCCGAATCGCGGCTTCCAGCGCCTTTACATCAACCAGGCCGTATTCATCCACCTCCAGATAAGTTACCTCAAAGCCTTCCTTTTCCAACTGCTCGCAGGTATGCAGCACCGCGTGATGCTCTATGGTGGTGGTGATGATGTGGTTCCCCTTGTCCTTATGGGCGTATGCGGCGCCCCGAATGGCCCAGTTATCCGATTCGGTTCCGCAACCGGTGAAGTAGATTTCCTTGGGTTCGGCCCCCAGCGCCTGGGCCACCTGGGCGCGCGCATGATCCAGCGCCTTGCGCGCCTCCCGCCCAAAGCTATGTACGCTGGAGGGGTTTCCAAACACCTCGGTCAAATACGGCATCATCGCCTGGGCCACCGGCTCACTCACCCGGGTGGTTGCGGCGTTATCCATGTAAATCCTGTTCATCTTTATCCTCTCCTTGAGCGGCCATGCGCTCATAATCATTTAGCATATCCTGAAGGGTGATGCCGTCCAAAATTTGATTCATGCCATCGCGCAGCTTTTGCCACACCAGCCGGGTGGGACAGGAGCAGGCCTTATCACAGGCATCCTCCTCCACCAAACAATCCACCAGCGCCAGATCGCCTTCCAGCGCGCGAAGCACCTGGCCCACGGTGATCTCCCCCGGTGGCCTGGCCAGCAAATATCCCCCCTGCGCCCCACGCACACTGGTCACCAAACCGCTTCGGCGCAAGACCGCGATCAGCTGTTCCAAATAGGCTTCGGGGATATCTTGCCGCTCGGCAATCGCCTTTATGGACTGCGGTTCGCTTTGATGATAACGCGCCAGGTCATACATGGCATGGATGCCATACCGTCCGCGCGTCGACAGCTTCACACAACCGCCCCCTCAATTCCGACTTATTTCATCAAGTTTCATCATTTGCATTGTAGCACCATTTCATACGCCTGTCAACAAAACCAAGCCCATTTCCGATTATTTTACTCAGAATTGCTTTTTTTAATCCTCCAGCGAGAATTCTGCGCAGATAAAAAAACAAAAAACGGACGCCGCGCAAAACCCCCGGCCATCGCGCAAAAAACGCCATAGCCGAGGGACGCAACGCCGTCCTCTTTCACTTCTTGGGCATCCCTAAAGCAGGATGCAGATCACGCCGCCGCTGCCTTCATTGATGATCTTCTGCAGCGCCTCCTGGATTTTCATGCGGGCATCCTCGGGCATGTGCATGAGCTTATTGCCCAATTCCTCGCGCACCAGATCGTTGAGCGACTTTCCGAACATGTTGGTGTTCCAAATCTTGGTGGGGTCGTTTTCGAATTCGGACAAAAGGTACTTAATCAGCTCTTCAGATTGCTTTTCGGTGCCCACAATGGGGCTGACCTCGGTTTGGATATCCACCCGGATCATATGCAGCGAAGGGGCGCTGGCCTTGAGGCGCACGCCAAAGCGGCTGCCCTGCTTAACCAGCTCGGGTTCTTCCAAAGTCATTTCCGACTGGATGGGCGGAACCAGACCATATCCGGTTTCGCGCACCGATTTCAGCGCCTCGGCCACCCGGTCGTATTCCCGCTTGGCGGTCACCAACTCGCCCATGAGCTTGAGCAGATGTTCCTCTCCCTCCACCTCCTGGCCACTGGTTTCGCCCAGAATTTTGTAGAACAGGCCTTCCGCAGGGGCAAAGCGATAATCCACCTCGCCGGCGTTGAGCTGGATGCCGCTCAACGTCACCTCGCCGGCATACGGGGTTTCGCGCAGCAATCCGGCCAGTTTCTCATGGTCGCGCACCCGGCTCATGCCGCCCGCCGCCTTGGTCACCGCCTCCAGCACCGACTGATTCAGCCAATGATCCTCGGGCAGCGCGCTCATCCAACCGGGCATATCCAAATAAACCTCGGTGAGCGGGAATTCGAACAGCACGCTTTCCAGCAGCTGATGCACATCGGATAATTCCATCCTTTGAACATTGAGCAGCAACACCGGCACGTCATACTTTTCGGCCAGCGAATCCCGCAGCCGCCGGGTATCGGCGTTTTCCGGAGTGCGGCTGTTGAGCACCATGACAAAGGGCTTGCCCAGCGCTTTCAGCTCGCTCACCACCCGTTCCTCGGCCTCCACATAGGCCGGCCGGCTGATCTCGGTTATGCTGCCGTCGGTGGTTACCACAACCCCCAAGGTGGAATGCTCGGCGATCACCTTGCGGGTGCCCAGTTCCGCCGCTTCCTCAAAGGGGATATCATGGTCATACCAGGGCGTGCGCACCATGCGCGCCTCTTCGCCCTCCTGGGTGCCCAGCACCCCGCGGATTAAGTAGCCCACGCAGTCCACCAACCGGACCTTGAAGGTGGCCTGATCCTTCAATTGAACCTCAACCGCCTCGTTGGGTACAAACTTGGGTTGAGTGGTCATAATGGTGCGCCCAGCTCCGCTTTGGGGCAGTTCATCCACAGCGCGCTCCCGCCTGTGTTCCCCGGCAATATTGGGCAGCACCATCATCTCCATAAACCGCTTTATAAAGGTAGATTTTCCCGTTCGCACCGGGCCCACCACGCCAATATAGATATCGCCGTCGGTGCGGCCCGCTATGTCGCGGTAAAGCGCTTGCTGATCCATATCCATCCTCCTTGCGTGCAGCGTCTGAATTGGCCCTTTCGCTCGTTTCATGGTATGAATGCCCGGGTCAAGATATGTCTTTTCTGAG
>DVJW01000017.1 GCA_018716505.1 Candidatus Faecaligallichristensenella faecipullorum
GCGGGATGATCGGGGGTGGCCCCACGCCGGGGGCGGCGAGCCCCCACAGTGGCCGTTTCAGGGGGGTTACGGGTGGTTTGGAGGGCCCTAAGGGGGGAGATTCGGAATCCCCCCTGGGCCCTCCAAGAAAAGGGCCTCCCCGCCAGGGGGAATTTTGCTTTCCTTTGGTAAAGGAAAAAACTGCGCCCCGCCAGGGGAAAATTTTACTCCCCTTTGAAAAAGGGAAAAACAAGCCGCCGTCCGAATCCCGGACGGCGGCTCTGTTTTCGCTGCGAATCTATACCCCTGTATGAATCAGGTTGGTCAGGAAGTTGGCCCCGCTGAACAACGAGGCAATGGCCGATTGATCCAGCATGTTCTGCACCAGCTCCAATGGCACGGCCGACAGGATGGTGGGCAAAATCGAGAAGATTATGGCCACGATAAAGTATCCGCGCACCGCCCCAAAGGCGCCGCCCGCCAGCCAGTCAAAATGCTTGAGCACCGGGAAGCGGAACACATTGCTGAGCAGGTTCACGAACAGCAGGATCACAATGTAGCTGATGGCGAACATCACCACAAAGGACAGGATGTTGATGGCCGCGCTGAGCAGGGTCTGGTTCAGGTAATCGGCCAGGGTGGTCAGGTTCATGCTGGCAAAGGCGCTGGATTGAACATTGCTCTGGAAGGTCTGAAGGATCACCTGCGGAATGTTGAGCTCGGCCAGGGCCTGGGAGAGCTGGCCGCTGGTGATGGACTCCGCGGCGTTGGCGCTGGCCAGTCCCACGGTTTGAAACAGCGACGAGGTGTCGATGTAATACCGCAGCATGTTCATCAGCGAGGCGTTGCCCTGAATGGCCGCGGCCAGTTGGCTGTACAGCGCGTTGGCGCCCAGCCATGAGCCGAAAAAGCCCACCGTGGCCAAAGTCGAGGTGATAAAGCCCTTGTGCATGCCGGAAATGATGGAAAGCCCCAGTATGGCGCAAATGATCAGGTCCACAATGTTCATACGGTTTCCCCTCCGATTCAGTTGGTGTTAATTCAGCGGGACCAGGTAGACCTGATCGCCGGAAACAATAATGGCCGATTGGTTGTCCGTCAGCCCGATCACGCGGTCGGTGGTCAAGGGTAAGGTGTATACGGTGGGTTTTTCGGCTTCCGGGCCGCAGATCATGGCGTATTGTCCGCTGAAGCCATACAGGGTGGAGCCCTTTATCAAAAGGTCGGTACAGGCAAAGGGCATCCGGATCTTGCGCTCGGACGAGGAGCGGATGAGCCGGACGTCGTTTACGCTCAGGCTCCCGTCCGCCTGACCGGTGGGCACAAAGCACATCAGCGGGTTTTCCCCCTCGCCCACATCCACCATGTACCATCCGTAGACCAGCTGCCGGTCCGAGGTGATCTCCGGGCCGGTGTAATCATAGGTCTTGATGTAGGTGGTACCCACCGCGCGGATCTGGGCGTCCTCAAACAGCACATGGTAAACCACCTGTTCGGCGTCGGTTATGGTGCCGGCCAGGCTGCGCCCGGGCCGGTAGGTGCTGATGGAGCTCATGGGCGTGGTGCCCTCGGTGTCCAGGGTCATGACCCAAAGCATGGCGCCGTCGCTGAAAAAACCATAATCCATGACCGTCACATTTTCAAAGCTGATGGCGTCCACCTGGGCGCCGCTTCGGTCCATGACGATCATGGTGCTGTTTTGTTCTTCCCCGGTGAGCACGGCCGCATATGTCGGCCCCATGCGCGCCGAAAGGATGCTCTGCTGCATGTTGCCGCTGTAAAGGGAGGCCCCGCTGGAAGCGTCCAACAGGGTGAGCATGGTGCCGTTCCAGGCCGCCACCCCGTTTTCTCCGGCCTCATAATCCGCGCCGGAACCCACCATGCAGGACCAGCTCTGTTTCAGCGAACCGTCCAGCCTGCGCAGCAGATTCCCATCGTAATAAACCAAACCATTTCCCAGGGGCTGTATATTCTGGTCGGGCGTACAGGGCAAAAGCGCCGCCCGGGTCAGCACCGTGGAGCGGTTGCCCACCAGCAGCCGGGCCAATAAAAACGACCCGCCGGTAAATACAGCCACCAGCAGCAGGACAGCAATCCATGAAAGCCTAGAACGCTGTTTAATTTCCATGGAATCCTCCTGACAGATTGCATACGTCCTGCACTATTTCGATATTAAGACGCAAAAACCCTCTTTTTCGTTACAGGGAATTTCCGGGAGTCCCTGAAATTTTAAGAAAAAATGTTTTTTCCCGGCCCGCCCGCGCCGCGCCTTGAACGCTTGCGGTAATCCTATTATAATGGAAGAAAGCAATTGTTGCAACTCGCGAAAAGAGAAAACCATAAATATGGGGAGGTATCGCTATGCTGATACGAGGCGCTTCGATTTTTGACGGAGAAACGATCAAGGAAGGGCTGGACGTGCGGATTGAGGGCGAGCGCATTGTGCGCCTGGGCCATCAGCTTCAGCCCCTGAGCGGCGAAGAGGTGGTGGAGGCCCAGGGCAAGGTGCTCTCCCCCGGCTTTGTGGATGTGCATATCCACGGCTTTGGGGGCAGGGACACCATGCAGGGCAAGGAGGCCGTGCTGTTCATGGCCGAAAACATGACCCGCCACGGGGTGACCGGCTTTGTGCCCACCACCATGTGCGCCACCATCCAGGAGACCCATTTCGCGGTGAGCGGGGTCAAGGCGGCCATGGAGGAGCAAACGGCCGGCGCCCGGGTGCTGGGTTGCCATATGGAGGCCCCGTTCCTGAACCCGGCCAAGAAGGGCGCCCAGCGCCTGGAGACCATCTTAAAGCCCAACATGGCGGATTTTGAGGCCATGACCCAGGGGTGTCAGGATGTGGTGCGCATGATCACCGTGGCCCCGGAAATGGAGGGCGCCGAGGCCTTCATCCGGGCGGTCAAGGACAGAATGGCGGTTTCGGTGGGCCACACCATGGCCACCTGCGCCCAGGCCATCCAGGCCGCGGACTGGGGCGCCACCCAGATCACCCATCTGTTCAACGCCATGACCCCCTTTGAGCACCGGGAGCCCGGGGTGCCCGGCGCGGCCCTGAGCGACGGACGCTTCACGGTTCAGGTGATCGCGGACATGATCCATCTGCATCCGGCCGCAGTCAAGATGGCCATCCTGGCCAAGGGCCCGGCCAAGGTGGAGCTCATCACCGACGCCATGGAGGCCACCGACATGCCCGACGGCGAATACGAACTGGGCGGCCTGCCGGTGTACGTCAAGAACGGCGCGGCCCGGCTGGTGCACGGGGACAATCTGGCCGGCTCCACCCTGACCATGGACAAGGCGGTCAAGAACGTCATCACCCAGTTGGGCATTGACCCGGCCTGGGCCCTGCGCATGGCCACCGCCACCCCGGCTCAGGCCATCGGCCAGGGGGATCGCATGGGCAAGGTGGCCCAGGGCTATCTGGCGGATCTGGTGCTGCTGGACGCCGGTTGGACGGTGGAGCGCACCATCATCGGCGGCAAGACCGTGTATTGCCGCTGAACCATGAAACCATAAAAAACCGATTCTTTCGGTTTTTTAAAGACGAATTTTGCCGACAAGATCGGTTTTTGCATTCGATGTTTCACGTGAAACAATGGCGGTTTTGCAGGGGAACGGTTTTCCCTCCCGGCATGCTGAGGGGAAAGCCGGACCCATGCCCCGCCGGGGTGGGCCGCGCCCTTTTTCAAGAGGCCCCTCCCCTTTTGTTTCACGTGAAACATTTCCATTCATTCCCTGTGAAACCTTCCCTCAAATCGCGAAGAAAGGATCTCCCATGGCATTCAAAAAGGTGAAATCAAAATCCGCTCAGAAGAAAAAACAACCGGCCAAAATGAATGGATGGTCATCCAGAAAAACAATTTTGCTTTTCGCGGCATTGGTGGTCGGTTTTTTGCTGATTTTGGGCGTTTGGGGGCTGATTGAAGCCAAAATTGTGCACCTTCAGTACACAGAATTGCCCCTGGAAGACCTGCCCCAGGAGCTGGATGGGGTCACGGTGCTGTTTGTCAGCGATTTTCACCTGAAGAGCGAACAGGACGCGCGTCAGGCCCTGGATCTGATGGACCGGTTGGCCGGGCTGCAGCCCGACGTGCTGGCCCTGGGCGGCGACTACGCCCAGATTGGCCTGATGGACCGGCTGTCCGCCGGGGGCAACGCGGCCCGGCTGGAACAGATGGAAGGCCAGCGGCGAATCTGGCGGCAAATCCTGTTCGAAGGCCTGAAGGATTTTCCCGCCACCCTGAAGCTGGGGGTGGCCGGGGAGCAGGATGGCGAAATCGAAGCCCTGGAGCAGGACATGGCCCTGGGTGAGATCAAGCTGCTGGCCAATCAGGCGGTGAGCCTGATTCGGGACGAGGCCAAGCTCTGGTTTGTGGGCATCGAGGACTGGAGCCAGGGCGATCAGCAGTACCGGACGCTGGCCGAACAGATCGAGGCCCAGGACTGCGTGATCTGTCTGAGCCACAACCCGGACGCCCTGCCCGCCCTGAACAATCAAAAGGGCGACCCCTGGCTGGATGCCATGTTCAGCGGCCATACCCTGGGCGGACAGCTCACCCTGTTCGGGGGCCGGGCGCTGTTCAACCCGTCCATGTATGGCGACCGCTTCCTGAGCGGCTGGCATTTGGAAAACCGCACCAAGCTGCTGGTGAGCAACGGATTGGGCACCGGCCTTGCGCCCATCCGGTTCTTCGCCCCGCCCCAGGTGCATCTGGTTACGCTGAGGAAGGGGTGAAAAGGGGGGATTCCCCCTTCGCCCCCTAAAAATGGGGAGGTTTCCTTTGGAAAAGGAAAATAAACTTGCCCAGAGTGGGCGGCAAGATGTGGAGGGATTAGGGGGAGTTCCGTATCCTCCCCCTTAAATCCCTCCACACCTCCCATAACCCCCTTGAAACGGCCGCTGTGGGGGCTTGCCGCCCCCGGCGCGGGGCCTCCCCCGCAACGCTCCGCTAAAGGCTAGCTGAATTTGCCCGCTAAGCGCGGCAAAACAAAAAAGAGTCCCTAATCGAACGAATTTTGCGCTTTGATTAGGTCCTTAGCCCTTATCCTGCCGTGCCTGGCACGGCAAACTCCGATAGCCAAAAGCGGAGCGAACGTCAACCCCAAAACCGCTAGAGGGGGTAGGGGAGGTTTGGAGGGGCCTAGGGGGAGGTATTACGGAAACCTCCCCCTGGCCCCTCCATAAAACTGCTCCCCGCCAGGGGAAAATTTCGCTTCCCTTTGGAAAAGGGAATTGCCTCTCAAAAGCAAAGGAAGTGCATTATGGAATTTGTCTGCAATCAATGCCCCAGGAACTGCTCGGCGCTCAGGGATGACTGCGCGCCGGGCGCGGGCAAGGGCTTTTGCCGCATGGGCGCCCAGCCCGCCCTGGCCCGGGCCGCGCTGCATTTTGACGAGGAGCCCTGCATCAGCGGCAGCCGGGGTTCCGGGGCGGTGTTCTTCAGCGGCTGTTCGCTGCGGTGCGTGTATTGTCAAAACGAAAAGATCAGCCATCACTGCTTTGGAAAGACGGTGAAAACCCAGGATCTGCGGCAGGTTTTCATGGACTTGATCGGCCAGGGCGCCCATAACATCAACCTGGTCAACCCCACCCACTATGCCCACGCCATCCTGCGGGCCCTGGAGAGGCCGCTGCCCGTGCCCGTGGTGTGGAACAGCTCGGGCTATGAAAAGGTGGAAACCCTGCGCGCCCTGGAGGGCAAGGTGCAGGTGTATCTGCCCGACCTGAAATATGTGGATGAATCCGGGGCGGCCCGGCTGTCCGGGGCCCGGGACTATCTGCAATACGCCGCCAAAGCCCTGCGGGAGATGGCCCGCCAGGTGGGCAGCGTGCGCCTGGACGAGCAGGGCGTGATCCGAAGCGGATTGATCGTGCGCCATCTGATTCTGCCCGGCCGGGTGCGGGAATCCATGCGGGCCCTGGACTGGATCGCCGACCATTTGCCCGACGGCACCTGGGTCAGCCTGATGGCCCAGTATACCCCCTGCGGCCCGGCCCGGGAAATGGAGGGCCTCAACCGGCCCATTACCCAGGAGGAGTATGACCAGGTGGTGGATCACCTGATGAAACTGGGGCTGGAAAACGGCTATGTGCAGGAGATGAGCTCGGCGGACGCCGGCTATATCCCGGCCTTTGACCTGACCGGGGTGCCGGATTCGCAATAGCGGCGCGAACGGGCTACCCAAAGCCCGGAAAGATGTGCTATAATATAAGTTGAAATTCAAATTCCACTGTTCAAGGAGGGTATCTGTATGGCGCTTTTGCATGTAAACTATTTTTCCGAGGTGCTGGGTTTGAGCACCTCCATGGACGTGATTTTGCCCCAGCCCGCCAAGGGTCAGATCGGCATGGGCTCGGTGGCCGTGAATGGCAAGCTGCCGGTGCTGTATCTGCTGCATGGGCTGAGCGACGACCATACCATCTGGCAGCGGCGCACCTCCATCGAGCGCTATGTGGCCGATTTGCCCCTGGCCGTGGTGATGCCCACCGTGCATCGGGGCTTTTACACCGACGCCAAACAGGGCTATGACTATTGGACCCATATCAGCGAGGAAATTCCCCGGATCGTCAAGAGCTTCTTCCCCATCTCCGACCGCCGGGAGGATACCTTCGCGGCCGGGCTGTCCATGGGCGGCTATGGCGCCCTCAAGCTGGGCCTGAGAATGCCCGACAAATTCGCGGCCGTGGCCAGCCTTTCGGGGGCGGTGGATATGGCGGGCCGGGAGCAGGAGCGCTTTACCCCGGAGTTTACCCGCATTTTCGGCACCCAGGAAGAGCTGCGCGGTTCGGACGACGATCTGGTGGCCGTGTTTGAGCGCCAGGTGGAAAAGGGCGTGAAGCTGCCCAGGATCATGCTGATCTGCGGCACCGAGGACTTCCTGTATAAACAAAACCTGGAGATGCGCGACCGCATGACCGGCCGGGCCGACCTGACCTATTTTGAGGAACCCGGCACCCATGAATGGGGCTTCTGGGACCGCAATATCCAGCGGGTATTGAAGTGGCTGCCCATTCAGACGGAAAAATAAACGGATCGCGGGGCATCCATCGCCCATTTTGAAATGGATCTCGGAGGGAAATTACATTGGAATTAAAATTTTGCCCGCTGTTCAGCGGTTCCAGCGGCAACGCGCTGTATATCGGCTGCGGCGGGATGAACCTGCTGGTGGATGCCGGGCTGTCCGGAAGCCGGATCACCCAGGAGCTGGCCAAAATCGGGGTGGAGGCGCGGGACCTGAGCGGCATATTGGTGACCCACGAGCACGCCGACCACTGCTCCGGGGTGGGCGTTTTGTCCCGGCGGTATAATCTGCCGGTGTACGCCACCGAGGGCACCTGGGTGGGCATGGCCAGCCGCCTGGGCCGGATCGACGAAAAAAACCGGCGCTATTTTGAGGCCGGACAGGATTTCTTTCTGGGGGAGCTCAACGTGACCCCCTTCCCCATCCCCCATGACGCCAACGACCCGGTGGGCTTTTGCTTTTCCGCCGGCCCGGTCAAGCTCTCGGTGGCCACCGACCTGGGCTGCATTCAGGAAGCCTGGCTGAACCGCCTGGAGGGCAGCGACCTGGTGCTGCTGGAAGCCAACCACGATGTGGAAATGCTCAAGGCCGGCCCCTACCCCTACGACCTGAAGCACCGGATCCTGGGCCGCCGGGGCCATCTTTCCAACGAGGACGCGGGCCGGGCCCTGGTGGAGCTGGTGCGGCGCGGGGTGCGCCACGCGATATTGGGCCATCTCTCGGGGGAAAATAACTTTCCGGAGCTGGCCTATGAGACCGTGGCTTTGGCCTTAAAGGAGCAGGGCATTGCCCCGGGCGCGGATGTGGGCCTGGGCATGGCCCGCCGGGACGGCATGAGCGGGCTGTATGTGCTGGGCCGCGAATCCATGCGCATGGACAGGGGCGCCGCGCACTATGCCCTGGAGGTGGCCGGACGATGATGAATGAACCGAACATGGGCGGACAAAATCCTGAGGATTGGGTGCGCCGGCCCAGCCTGTTGGCCGCCAGCGGCATGTACCTGTTTGCCCAGATGGGCATGGTGATCCTGTCGCTGCTGCTGAACTTGGCGGCCTATGCCTTCCCGCCCCTGGCCCAGCCCATGATGTGGATGGCGGTTTCCACGCTGCTCATCGAGCTTTTGCTCATGGGCGCGCCATCCCTTCAGTATGCCCGCAGCCACCCGGGGGTGGAGCGCGCCTACCGATTTAACCGCCTGGGCCTGGCCCGGGGCGTGCTGATCGTGCTGATGGCCGGGGTGGCTGTGGTGTTGGCCAACAACGCGGGCACCCTGTGGATCGCCCTGCTTCAGGGCCTGGGCCTGACCGTGTACGGCAGCACCACGCCCAGCGCCGCCAATTTGACCGAATTGGTGTTTCAGCTGATCTTCGTGGGGGCGCTGCCCGGAATCTGCGAGGAGCTGATGTTCCGGGGCGTTATGCTGCCGGCCTTTGAGCGCCGGGGCAGGATGTACGGGGTGGTGGTGAGCGCGGCGCTGTTCGCGCTGATGCATGGATCGGTTTCCGGGCTGCCGGTGCATTTCGGCCTGGGGATGCTCATGGGGCTGATGGCGGTGCGCCTGGATTCGCTGTACGCGCCCATGGTGTTCCATATCGGCTATAACAGCCTGGCCGTGATGCTGGATTATGCCCTGGGCGGCTCGGATGGCTCCGGGGCGGCCATGGTGAACGTGGTGGGCGCCCTGGGCGCGGAGGGCATGGCGGCGCTGGTGCTGCAAACCGCCATGTCCGGGGCGCTGATGTATGTGCTCTGGCGGATGACGGTCTCCCTTTGCCCGCCCGAATCCCCCAGGCCCCAGACGCCCGACCGCACCAGGATGGGCTGGCAGGCGCTTCTGGTGCTCTTGGTGGCGCTGTTGACCGCGGGGCTGAACTACGGTTTGGATCTGGCCCATATGGCCGGCCTGTATTAGGGGGCTCAGATGAACGTTTGCGTGCTGTGCGTGGGCAAGCTCAAGGAAAAATGGGCCCGGGCGGGCTGCGAGGAATATCTGAAGCGCCTGGGCCGCTTTGGCCATGTGGAGGTTCGGGAAATCCCCGACTGCCCGGAGCCCGCAAAGCCCTCCGAGGCCCTGAACCGCCAGGTCATGGACAAGGAGGGCCGCGAACTGATGCGGGCCATACGGGATGCGGACCATGTGGTGGCCCTGTGCGTTCGGGCGGACCAGCCCGACTCCCCGGGCCTGGCCAGGCGGCTTGGGAATTGGGAGATGTCGGGCAAGCGGGTGGTGCTGGTGATCGGGGGCTCGCTGGGCCTGAGCGAAGAGGTGCTCTCCCGGGCGGACGAGCGGCTGTCCTTTTCCAATTTGACCTTTCCCCATCAGCTGATGCGGGTGGTGCTGTTGGAACAGCTGTATCGGGCGGCCAAGATCAACGCGGGGGAGCGATATCATAAATAATCCATCAAAAAACTTCGTTTTTTGATGGAAAAGGGCCGATCCCCTAAAAATCTCACGATTTTCCGGGCGGGGATCGGAGCGGGAACGCATTTTTCTCCGCAAACGCAAGCGTTTGCTCCCGAAAAATGCCATTGGGGGCGTACACGCCGCCCCCAATGATTTAATTTCCGCTTTTCTCAAAGGATAGTAAATGGAGGGAAACGATAAAAATGACAAAGGCGCGCGATTTCAACGCCGCCGACGCGCTGGTCTATCTGGGCGGCGCGCTGGGGGCTGCGCTGAGTTGGTATGGTTACGGGCAAATCAGCCCGGTATGGATGCTTTGGGCCCTGGGGCCGGTGTGCGAGCTGGTGGCGGTGGGCATCTTTGAAGGCATGGGTCCGGCGCTGGCCTGGGGCACGGATGAGGCCCAGGGCCGGCGGGTGTTCAGCTGGGGCTTGATCCTGGCCGCGCAGATGTTGGTGGTCTGGATCGCCCTGGGCGGCCTGGTGGGGCGCCTGGGCGGGGATTTCGCCCCCCACGCCCTGCCCTTGGGCAACTGCCTGGGGCTTTGGGGCCTGTGGCGCATGCTCAGAAGCCAGGCCCGGCTGGCGCGTCCGGGCGCGGTGCTGTTGAGCGACGCGCTGTTGGGCCTGCTGTTCCTGATGATAAGCGGGGTTCATGATTTCCTGGGCGGAGCCCTGGAAAGCGAGCTGTGGCTGGCGGCCGGGGCGCTGCTTTTGACTTCGCTGCTGCTGTATGTGGCCTCGGAACAGCCCCGGTTCCTGGCTCCGGACAAGGATAGTCTGATGTATTTGGTCAAGGAGGGCGCGCTCTCGCTGCCCCGGCGCATGGCCTATTTGCTGCCGGTGAGCGCGTTAATGGCCGTGATTGCCCTTTCGGGCTGCTTTGGCTGGCGGATTACCCCCTCGCTGTTGCCCATTTTGCTGATAACCGCCCTGTGGCGGCTGGGCTGGAGCGAGGATAAATTCAGCCCGCCTGAATATGAGGCCCGCGGCGGGCGGCTGGTGCTGGCCTTTTCTCTGGTGATCGCGGTACTGGGCGTCCTGAATATGCCCAGCGCCCTGTTGGCCCTTTGGGCCTTTGCCTGCCTGATGGCCTTGGGCCGGCCGGTGGGCGGGACATCGGCCCAGCGCCTGTTGCCCCTGCTGCTCATGGGCCTGGCCGCGCTGCTGCCCCTGGAAATTGGCTGCCGCGCCCTGATCGAGGCCGCTCTGCTGGTGATTCAGTGGGTGCTGTGGCGCAGGAATCTGTACGCGGCCTGGCTGCCGGTGAACGCTTTGTGGGTGCGCTCCAGGGCAAATTGGAAATAGGAACGCAAAAGGAGGGAGATCATCCCTCCTCTCAGGGTGTTGACTTAGTCAACACCCAGAGAAAACCCCGCCGGATTCCTCCGGCGGGGTTTTGAATTAGCCTTCAATTTGAATGGTCTTCTTTTCGGGGAGCCTGGGCGCGTCCTTCTTGGGCAACACCAGGTGCAAAACGCCGCTCTCATAGCTGGCCTTGACGTCCTCCTCGGTGATGTGCTCGCCCACATAGAAGCTGCGCTGCATCATGCCCGCGTAGCGCTCCTGGCGGAGCATCCGGCCCTTCTTGTTCTTTTCGTCCTTCTCCAGGGCCTTCTGGGTGGAGATGGTCAGATAGCCGTTGTTGAGTTC
>DVJW01000183.1 GCA_018716505.1 Candidatus Faecaligallichristensenella faecipullorum
GGCCTTTTCGGTGTTGGTAACCACCCTGTTGCCCGTGGTCAATCTGACCGGCGCTGTGGCGGCCCAGTTCGTCTACAACAGGATTTCACGCAATGAGTTTACGGCTTCGGCGCTGTTTTTCACCTTGGCCATTGCCGCGTTGAGCGCACTGTTGCTTTGGGGACAAAACAGTCTGGTGCTGACCCTCATACTGTTTGCCTTGATTACCTCTTCCACCTTGGCCATCAATACCCTTTTGGTGAGCATTTTGCCCCTCAGGTTTGAGCGCTATGGGCGGGCATCCAGTCTGTCCGGGGCGCTGAACGCGGTGGCTTACGCGGGCTCGGCGGCGGCCGCCGCGGCCATCGGATTCCTTTCCCAGCGCTTTGGCTGGGGCGCGACCATCTTTTCCTGGTTGGCCATAACTGTGGTGGCGCTGATCTTTTGTTTGGCCGGAACCAAGAGCCGGTTGGACGTGAAGCAAAACCAGGCGGGTTCCCTCTGAGGAACGGTATCCAGACTTTCATAAATGTGCCCCGACCGGCATTGAAGAGCGCCGGCCGGGGCATGTGCTGCATATGGACTTATTTTTCCAGCTTGATCACCAGGGGCAGCTGAAGTTCCCGGGCGCAGGCTGGCAACTGGAGTGCCAGGCCGTCCTCGCTCGGATTCAGGGAAACCTCGGCCCCGTTCATCAGATGGGCGCGGGCAAAGCCGTCCTGGGGCTTGACCAAGGTCAGCAGGGCGCGGTCTTCCTCGGGCCTGCCCAACAATATGGCGTACAGGGCTTCGCCCCGGCAGGTATAGCGAATGTCCGCGCCGGTGAAGGCGTCGCGGTCGGTGTCGGTAAAGGCGCCGTCTGGAACCTGGGTGGGGCCTTCGCCAAAGGCGCGCCAGGGACGGGTTTCATAGATGGCCTCGCCGTTCAGCTTGAGCCAGGCGCCGATTTCGCGCAGGATCCGCTGTTCGGGTTCGGGAATGGTGCCGTCGGCCCTGGGGCCGATATTGAGCAAAAGCGCGCCGTTTTTGGAGACGATATCCGCCAGGTCGCACAGGATGTCCAGCGGCTTTTTATAATCCTGTCCTTCAATATAGCCCCAGGAGTTTTTGCTCACCGAGGTATCGTTCTGCCAGAGCAGGCTGCGGCCATTGGAGAGCTGGCCGCGCTCCACGTCGAACACCGCGCAGCCCTCGTCATAGGCGTGGTATTTGTAGTTGATGGCCACGCCCATGTTCCATTCCACCCCACGGTTGTAGTAGTAGGCGGCGAATTTTTCCAGATAGGGCCTGAAGGCCAGGTTGTTGATCCACCAGTCAAACCAGACCAATTGGGGACGGTATTTGTCCACAATTTCACAGGTGCGCGCCAGCCAGTCGTCCATATGGTCGGCGGTGGGGCATCCGACGGTGTAGTTGGAATGGTCTTCGGGATGGGGCATGGCCGGACCATAGAAATCCTCCAGATCCGGGGTGTAGTCGCTTTCGCACAGATGCACCCCATCCATGAACCAGAAATGTTCCGCGCGGTGGCTGGACGCGCCGAACACCATGCCATGGCCACGCACCGCCTGGCTCAGCTCCCCACAGATATCCCGGTGCGGGCCCATTTCATAGGCGTTCCACCGGCTGAGTTCGCTCTTGTACATTTGAAATCCGTCGTGATGCTCGGCCACGGGCACCACAAACCGCGCGCCGGCTTCCTCAAACAGTTGGGCCCATTCCTCGGCGTCAAACTTTTCAGCCTTAAACATGGGGATAAAATCCTTATAGCCAAATTTCTTCTGCGGGCCATAGGTGGCGATGTGATGCTCAAATTCCTTGGAGCCCGGCTGATACATATTGCGGGGATACCATTCATTGCCAAAAGCCGGGACGCAATAGGGGCCCCAGTGGATGAAGATGCCGAATTTTCCGTTTTGATACCAATCCGGAATGGTGTATTGCTTCAGGGAAAACATGGAAGCCTTATAGGGCCCCTGGGCGATAACCTGCTCGATATGGTTGAGCCATTCGATCTTGTTCATGCGCGCCTCTCCTTTTTATACCATAAGGGAAGTTGTATTGAGCCAAAAGCGAAACGTTACGCCCCAAGGGCGTAATCTAAGTATACCTTTAAATGAAGATTTTGTAAAGGGGATATATAAAAACCGGCGGCATTTTGACAGCCGCCGGGATGAGATAGGAGATCAAATTTCCGCGCGCCGGTCGGATTCGGGCAGCGGGCTGTTTGGGGAAAGAAAGTTTCGGTAGATCAAAATCACTCCGCATACTCCGGCCGCCAGCATGATCAGGTAGACCGGCAGAAAGCCGAACTGTTCGGAAATCAATCCCGCGAAGTAGGTGGCCAGGGAGAGCGGAGCCATGAGAATGCTGGCCAGGACCAGATACAGCGCCCGCTTGTCTTCGGGCACAATGACCACCATGTGGTTTTGAAAGGCCAGGTAGGCGCTGGTGTTTAAACTCACCAGTATCATGGCCAGGCTCAGCGGGATCATCACGCTGAACCCCATACGGGCCATCCACATGCACAGCAGGTTGAGCAACGCGCAGGCAATGCCCAAGGCCTCGGCCATGAGCATCATGATGGGATAACCCAGGCGCTTGCTCACCCGGGCCCACAGCACTCCGGCAATAATTTGCCCAATGACCGGCATGAATACCAGAGTAGCCTGCTGGGCGGCGTTCAATCCGCCCTGGCGGATGCCGAACAGAATGTTGATGGGCGCGGACATCAAAGTCAAAAGATAGAGCGCCCGGGCCAGCAACACCCGGCGCACCCCGGGGTTGCCGCTGATGAGCGGAACCAAAGTGGTCATATAGCGGGCCGGACTCAAGGGCTTCATATCGGGGTGGGAGGCATGCTTGCGGTCGCGGATGAGGCAAAGGATAACCGCGTCCAGGGTGGTCAGCACCCCGCTTAACCCGAATATGATGGCAAATTGCTGCTGCATGGTAATCTCGGAGGCGAACACCTGGCGGATTACCGCGCCCGAAACCAGGCCCACCAGTCCGCTGAAGGTTTGCTGAAGGGCGATCACCTCTCCGCGGCGGCTGGGCGCCAAGGTGCGCGCGCAAATTTCGTTCCAACACAGGCCCACCATGCCGTCGGCAAAGAACAAGAGGCTATATAAAACCAAAAATACCCAGGCCGCAGCCTGCCCCGAAAGTCCGCCCAACAGAAGCGGAACCATGAGCAGCATCAGCGGCCGGGAAAGACAGCCCACTATGGCCATGAAATGCGATTGTATCCGAATCCGGTGAACAAACATGCCCAGGATAAACTGCCCCACAATGAACATGCCGGATTTTAAGGTTGCAGCCAAACCGGCCATGGCCGCGCTCCCGGTGGTCTGATCCATGAATACCGAGATCACGGTATTGCCCTCCAGAAAGCTCAGGCCGGCCCAGAACAGGGTGCCCTCCAGCACCATGAGAAAGGAGTTGCGGGTAGCGATTTGTTGATTGGTCAGCGCCATGACGCTCCACCTCATTGGTAAAATAATTCGCCGGAGACCGTATCGAGAATGTATCGTTCAAATCAGGAACCGAAACCGTTGTTTTCCAGTCAATATAGCGGGAACGGGGGGAGAACCACGCTACTTTTTGGCGTACTGATAAATCATGCGCAGCACGTTGCTCAGGCCGTCCGCCGAAGACTCGTGCTCCATGGCGTCGATCAGGCTGCCCCGGTCACGGTAGACCTCGATCAGCCGTTCGGCCAGCAAGCTGGGGGTCATTTCCTCCTGCATCAGCACCCGGGCCAGACCGCGGCGCTCAAAGGATTGGGCGTTTAGAATCTGATCTCCCCGGCTGGCGGTCTTGGGATAGGGAATGAGCAGCGCGGGCTTGCGCAGGGCCAGGATTTCGCACAGGGTATTGGAACCCGCGCGGCTGACCAAAACATCGGAGGCCGCATAGGCATGGGCCATATCGTCGTTCAGATATTCCTTTTGGCAGTAATAGGGCGTGCCGTCAAAGGCATGGTCCAGATTGCCCTTGCCGCAAAGATGCAGCACCTGGAAGCAGCTGAGCAGTTCGGGCAAGGCCTTGCGCAGCGCGATGTTTACAGCCTGGGCTCCGCTGGACCCGCCCACCACCATGAGCACCGGCCGGTCGTCCTTGAAGCCGAAGAGTTTTAAACCCTGCTCCCGGTTGCCCTGAAACAGCTCGGGACGGAGGGGCGTGCCGGTGTAGCGTCCCTTGGCTCCGGCCAATTTGGCGGCTTCGGGAAAGGTGCAGCACAAGACTTTGGCCAGCGGCGCGGACAGACGGTTGGCCAGGCCGGGGGTCATATCGGATTCATGAAGCACCACCGGCACCCCGCACATCCAGGCGCCGTAAACCACCGGCACGGATACAAATCCCCCCTTGGAAAACACCACGTTGGGATGGATTTTGCGCACCAGGTCCGCGGATTGAATAGCCCCGGCCATGACTCGGAAAGGATCGGTGAAATTTTTCCAGTCAAAATAGCGGCGCAACTTGCCCGAGGCCACCGAGTGGTAGGTAACCCCTGGAACGCCTTCCACCAGCCCCCGCTCCATGCCGTCCGCGGTGCCGATATAATGAACTTCCCAGCCCCCTTTGAGGAGTTCCGGGATGAGCGCGAGATTGGGGGTCACATGCCCGGCAGTGCCGCCGCCGGTCAGGATAATTCGTTTCATAATCGGGGAACCCCTCCTGAGGCACGCCTCCGAAACCAACCCGGGCGTGCAAATGCTTTCCGAAACACAATACGTTAAAAGATATTATAGCATGACAAAGGAAAAAATGCTTTAGCTTGATGTAAAACCCCTTCCTCAAAAGCTAATTTTGGATTATGATATAGGGAGGAAGACCCCGGAAGCGGGCCGAAAGATAAAAATTTTCGGCCATGGGGGCTGGCGCCGCGCTCAGGGCGCAATAAAATCGGTGCTTTGCACCGCGAGGGGGGACAATATGGCGGCCTATCAGGCGCTTTATCGTAAATGGCGGCCCAAACGGTTTGCGGATATCGTGGGCCAGGAGCCCATTATAACCACTTTGGTCAACCAGATTGTGACCAACCGAATTCCCCATGCGTATCTGTTTTGCGGCAGCCGGGGGACCGGCAAAACCTCTACCTCCAAGGTTTTGGCCCGGGCCATCAACTGTGCCCATCCGGATGAAAACGGCGAGCCCTGCGGCCAATGCGAGGCCTGCCGCCAGCTGGAGAACGATAACAACCTGGAAGTTATGGAAATTGACGCCGCCTCCAACAACGGGGTGGACGAAATCCGGGATCTTCGGGAAAAGGTAAAGTATCCGCCCAGCGTGGGTAGATATAAGGTATATATCATCGACGAGGTACATATGCTTTCTACCGGCGCGTTTAACGCGCTGCTCAAAACCCTGGAGGAACCGCCGGCCCACGCGGTGTTTATCCTGGCCACCACCGAGCCGCAAAAGCTGCCCGCCACCATCTTGTCCAGGTGTCAGCGGTTTGATTTTAAGCGCATTCCGGCGCACCTGATCGAAGAAAGGCTGTCCCTGATGTGCCAGGATATGGGCGCGGCCTATGAAAAAGAGGCCCTGGAACTCATCGCCCGGTCGGCCGAAGGCGGCATGCGCGACGCCCAGAGCCTGTTGGATATGTGTCTGTCCTATGGGGCGGACGTTTTGAAAGCCCAAACGGTGCGCGAGGTGTTGGGAGCCAGCGACCGCAGCTTTTTGTTTGAATTTTGCGAGGCGCTGATTGGCGGGGACGCGGCGGGCGCCCTTCGCATGATCGACGAGATGAACCGGGAAGGGCGGGATGCCCAGGTGTTTGCCAGGGAGGTATCGGGCCACATTCGAAATTTGATCATGGCTCAACTCTGCAAGGAAAACCTGGACGAGCTGTTGGAGATTACCAAGGAGGACGCCGCGCGCTTTACGGAACAGGCCGCCCGGGCCACCAGCGCCCGGCTGATGCGGCTGATGGAGCTGTTTATTCGGGCCGAAAGCGATATGAAATGGGCGTCCAGCGCCCGGGTGGTGCTGGAGCTATGCGCGGTGAGGGGCTGCCATCCCGAGCGGGAGGTGGAGGTAGAGGCGTTGCTGGATCGGATCCAGAGCCTTGAACTGAAACTCAAGGGCGGCTTTGTGCCCCCGGCCCAGAAGGCTGAAAAGCCGCCGGAAAAGCCTGTGCCGGCTGAACGGCCCAATCCGAAGGTTCAGGAAAATGTGCCGCCCGCCCCCTCGGGAAGCGACGCCGAGCTTTATAAACAGGCGGTTAAAGCGGTGCGCAAGGCCGATATCGCCAATTATTCGCCCCTGTCCAAGGCCAAATTTGCCGGGGTTGAAGGGGATGTGGTCAATTTGGTCTTTCCCAAAGAGGGCGCCATATATATAAAAATGCTGGAACGCGAGAACGCCAGGGCCAGCGTGGAGGGGCAGTTGAGCGCGGCCTTCGGGCGGCCCATGCGCATGAAGCTTTCCGCCGAGGCGGCCCCGCAAAAGACCCAAGGCGCCGGCGCCAGGGAGAATTTGAGCAATATATACGATGTGTTCGGACGAGATAAAGTGGAGGTGATTGACGATTGAATACCGCATGTGAGCACGAGGAGTTTGAATTTTTGGATTTCAGTATCCTGAGGGGCAATGGATTGGATTTGGTGCTTTGTGATGTGGTGGACGCCGAATTTGAGGACGGGCGAGCGCCCATGTACTGCTTTGAGATCCGGCTGGAAGGCCAGAGCGGGCATATCGGGGATTTGAGCCTTTGCGTGGGCGAAGGGGGACAGGTGGGGCTGGAGGGCCAGCTCTCCTATGAGATTGACGAGGAATTTCAGGGCAACCATTATTCCAGCAAGGCCTGCCGGGTGGCGGCCGAGCTGGCCCGGGCGCATGGAATGCGCGAGGTATGGATTGTGGTCAGCCCGGAAAATATTGCGGCCTGCCGCACGGCCGAGCGGTTGGGCGCCAGGCTGGTGGAACAGGTGGAAGTGCCCGAGGACAGCGAATTGTACCGTCAGGGCCAGAGACACAAAAACCGCTACTGCTGGCGCATAGACCGGCTCCAGAAAATGGAAGTGGGTTTACGCGGGCAAAAAAATTGTGTATAATGGATGAGATACCATTGACCGGCGCCTTGCCGGGAGTGAAATAGGAGGAATTTTTATGGCACGTGGTGGCGGATTTCCGGGCATGGGCGGCAATATGCAGCAGCTGGCCCGTCAGGCCCAAAAACTTCAGCAGCAAATGCAGAAAACCCAGGAAGAACTGGATGCCCGCGAATATGAGGCGTCGGCGGGCGGCGGCATGGTGAGCGTTAAGATCAACGGCAAAAAAGAGGTGCTGGCCATTACTATTAAGCCCGAAGCCGTGGATCCGGACGATGTGGAGATGCTTCAGGACATGATTATGGCCGCGGTCAACGAGGCCATGCGTCAGGCCGCCGAGACCGCGGAGCGCGAAATGGGCCGGCTCACCGGCGGCATGAACCTGGGAGGCCTTTTCTAAGCCATGAGCATGAACGTTGAGCCCATCGCGCGCATGGTCAACCAGCTTTCCCGGCTGCCGGGCATCGGACAAAAGACCGCGCAGCGGCTGGCCTATCATATCATCGCCATGCCCGAGGAGCAGGTTCGCGAGCTGGCTGTGGCCATTTTTAACGGCAAGAAGCAGGTGCACTTCTGTTCGGTTTGTGGCAATTATACCGATCAGGATCCCTGCCGGCTGTGCGCCGATCCCAACCGGGACAACGGGCTGTTGTGTGTGGTCAAGGATCCCAGGGATGTGGCGGCCATGGAGCG
Source organism: Candidatus Faecaligallichristensenella faecipullorum (assembly GCA_018716505.1). Lineage (GTDB taxonomy): Bacteria > Bacillota > Clostridia > Christensenellales > Aristaeellaceae > Faecaligallichristensenella > Faecaligallichristensenella faecipullorum. The sequence goes on from DVJW01000183.1 coordinate 7,734, forward strand.
AATGCGCGATTATCACGGGCGGTATCATGTGTTGCATGGGGTAATATCCCCCATGGAAGGGGTGGGGCCGGACGATATCCGCATCAAAGAGCTGATGGGCCGGTTGGCCTCGGGCGAGGTGCGCGAGGTGATCCTGGCCACCAACCCGGATATCGAAGGCGAGGCCACGGCGGCCTATATCTCCCGGCTCATCAAGCCCATGGGCATAAAGGTTACCCGAATCGCTCACGGGGTGCCGGTGGGGGGAGACCTGGAATACACCGACGAGGTCACGCTGTCCAAGGCTTTTGAAGGCCGCAGGGAGTTGTAAAGCGTCAAAGAAACGCCTTGAGGATTTTGTTCCCCAAGGCGTTCTTTTTTGTGGGTTTACAGGATGACATTCCGGCGTTCGCCCTTGAGGTAGGCCTCCAAGGTCTCGAACACGATCTTGGCGCGCAGCAGCATGGATTCCTGGGTGGCAAAGGCCACATGGGGGGTGACGATGGCGTTTTTGGCCGAGAGCAGCGGATGGCTGGGATCCAGGGGCGGCTCGGTCTCAAATACATCGATGCCCGCGCCCGCGATGGCCCCATCGTTTAAGGCCCCGGCCAGGGCGGCGCTATCCACCACCGGGCCACGGGCGGTGTTGATGAGCAGCGCGCTCTTTTTCATTTTGGCGATCTCCGCCTTCCCGATCAGGCCGCGGGTGCTGTCGTTCAGCGGGCAGTGCAGCGACAGGATATCGGACTGAGCGAGCACCTGATCCAGGGGAAGCTGTTCAATATAGCCGGCTGCCTGCTTGGGCCGGGGATTGTAGGCGATAACCCGGCAGCCAAAGGCGTGGCACAGTTCGGCCGTTTTCTGGCCGATGGCGCCCAGGCCCACGATGCCCACGGTCTTGCCCTTGAGCTCGCAGCCCACCAGTCCGTCCTTGGTCTGGCCCTGGCGGCAGCGCGCGTCCACCTGGGGCACGTTGCGCAGCAAAGAAAGCATCATGCACAGGGCCAGTTCGGCCACCGACTGGTTGGAATACCCCGAGGCGTTGCTCACCTGAACGCCCTTTTCCTTGCAGGCCTCTAGGTCGATGTGGTCCACGCCGGTGAAGGCCACGTTGATGAATTTCAGTTTTTGGCAGGCGCGGATGACCTCGCCGCGCAGCGGCATATTGGCCAGCATCAAAATGTCCGCGTCCTTGGCCCGCTCAATTTGAACCGCGGGGTCCATATCCCGCTCATAGGCCTCAAAGGTATGCCCGTTTTGCCTCAATGCCTGGGCATACTGTTCCAGGGTTTTCGGGGAGATGGCCAAGGATTCCAACAATACGATTTTCATTTTCCTTACACCTCAACTGTATTTTTGTTTTTGGCTACGTCCGATAGACTCCGGCTGGCGCCGTGCGGCCCTGGCCGATTTCCGCCCCGTTTTCCACGAGCCGCTGCCTGAGCAGCGCTACGTCCAGATTTCTGGGTTGCGCATTCGTCTGAGCGCACAGCGCGGCAGCTGTGCCCGCGGCCTCGCCGATGTTCAACACATGGGCCATGGCGCGCCAGGATTCATAGGCAATCTGGTCGCTGGACATGCAGCGGCCGGCCACCAACAGACCGTCGGTCTGTATGGGCACCAGGCAACGGTAGGGGATTTCATAGCCCTCATGGGTCAAAAACCGGCGGTATCCGTAATAGCGGATGACCGGGTTGGCCCCCATGGCCACGCTGTCCGGGAAAGCGGCGCCCTCCAGCACGTCCTGACCGGTCAGGGTGTAAAGCCCTTTGATAAACCGGGTCTGCCGGATGCCCAGCAGCACCCCGGTATCCACGATGTGCGCGTTTTTGAGGTCGGGCCGCTCCTTCTTTAAGGCCTCGAAATGACCGAACACCGCCCGGCGGGTTTGAATTTCCATATCCGAAAGGGTCTTGGCGTCCGCGCCGTTGTGCTTGCCCGAGGAAGGACCCCAGAGCACCATGTTGTCCTTAAACAGGCAGCCCGACAATTTGGTATCCGGCTCAAAACCGCTGATCTTGTACATCAGGCAATCGTCCAGCCGGGGCGCTTCATCCTCCTTGGTCTGCCAGAAGGGCGCGCCCGCGCGGGCCGCCACGTCGCCGTCTCCGGTGGCGTCGATGACCGTGTGGGCAAAAATGGCCTGCCTGCCGGATTTGTTTTCCACAATGATGCCGGTGACCCGGTTGCCCTCCATGATGACGTCGGAAAAATAGGTGTGAAACAGGATTTCGCACCCGGCTTCCACCGCCATATCCAGGGCCACCTTTTTAAACACCTCGGTATCAAAGGCATAATTATAGGAAAGGTCGCCCTTGGTGTCGCTGCGCTTTACCGACTCGTAGGCGTTGCGTGAATGTTCCGCGCCGCCCGCGGCGATCATGTTTAGGATCAGCTCTTCCCCGATGCCCTTGCAGACCTGCAAATCGTCCGGCTTGACCTGATTGCGTATGCCCACGATGGTGGCCATGAGGGAGGCTGTGGCCGTGCCCCCGAAAAAGGGGAACTGCTCAATAATCAGGGTTTTAGCGCCCGCCCGGGCCGAGGCCACCGCGGCCGTGAAGCCGGCGCAGCCGCCGCCTGAAACCACCACGTCATACCGGCCGTAAACCGGGATTTCCTTGGCGGGTTCGGTATAACGCTCCATGATTGGAATCCCCTCCATATAAATATAGCAAATGTTACGCAATCCAGATTAGACTGTTGCGCGCCTTTTGTCAAGAGGGGCTTTGAATGAATTTCCTGTCCATTCCTTGACAAACCCCATGGGCATCCGGATCAGGTTTCCTGCGCCTGCCCCTGAGCTCTGGGCAAACTGACGGAAAAGATGTTGCTGGATACCCCGTCGCTCTGGGCCCAAATCCGGCCGCCATGATCCTGGACAATGGCCTGGGCGATGGACAGGCCCAAGCCGTACCCCTTTTCCTCCCCCCGGGATTTATCCGATCGATAAAACCGTTCGAAAATCATGGTCAATTCTTCCGGGGGGATGGGCGTGCCGTGGCTGATCACCCGGAGCAACAAATCGCGCTTGCCTGAGCGCGCCAGCTCAACTTCTATGCTGCTCTTGGGCGCGCCGTATTTGCAGGCGTTGTCCAGGAGGATATCGGTGAGCTGACGGAGTTTGACGGCATCGCCCAGGACCATCAGGTTATCCGCCACCTTGAGTTCCATCTCCCGGCCCTGGTCGTAGATTATGGGCTCCAGGGTAAGGGCGCTCAGGGTGACGATATAGCTGAAATTGACCGGGGACAAAGAAAGCGCCTGGCGTCCGCTGTCCGAACGGGCCAAGGTCAAAAGATCTTCCACCAGATCCTTCATGCGCAGAGATTCGGCCTGGATATGATCCAGACGGCGCAGGTTTTTTTCATCCGTCAGCGCCCCGGAATTGGAAAGCATTTCCGCGTTGGACAGCAGAACCGTAAGCGGGGTTTTGAGCTCGTGGGAGGCGTCGGCCACAAATTGGCGCTGACGCTCCCAGGCCCTTTCCACCGGGCCCACCATCCACCGGGAGAGCAGTACGCTGAACAAAAAGAACAGGGCGGACGCGCCAAGGTAGGTGACCAATGAATGAAGTACCTGCATTCTGAGGATACCGCGCTCTATGGAAACATCAGCCAGCGCGTAGCGGGTGGTGCCATCCTCCATCTGCCGCCGGGCGTATCGCAATTGATAGGCTTCCACGATGCCCTGGTCATCAGATGAGTTTTCGAGCTCCAATGCCAACTCGGATAAGGTTTCTTCATCCAAATCACCTATGGGGTTCTGAAGAATTTCAACCTGCCCCGATGAATCCACGCTTACAAGAATGACGGCCAGGTTTTCGAAAGGCTGATCGTTTCCTTCGCGCCAGTCGCGCCAATCGTCCTTCAGACCGTCCCCATCCGGTTCCTCGCCGGGGGGTGGGGGATCATCCGGAAGAGCCGGGGCCGCTTCGTTGAGTCCATGTCCGCCCCGGGAGGAGAGCACCCTGTGCAAACTGCCCAGGCTCATGCGTTCCAGGTTTGCCTTGGTGGATAGAAACATGCTGGTAAAAATGCCCACCAGGAACACGGCCACAATGGACATCATCACGATCACGAACTTGCGCCTAAGCTTCTTGATCACGGATTGGCCTCCTCCAGCCGGTAACCCACCCGGCGCACCACACTTATGGTTACTTTGGAACCCAGAAGCGTCAATTTCTTGCGCAAAAACGAGATATAAGCCTCCACATTGTTGTCGCTGGCCTCGGTATCATAGCCCCAGACCTTCATGAGCAGGGTCTCCTTGGGCAGAATTTGGTTGGAATTGAGCATCAACAGCCGCATGAGCTCCAGCTCTTTGGCGTTTAAGGAAAGCGCCCGTTCGCCCTTTCGCAGCTCGCCCGCCTGAGGCGTGAGGGTTAAATCGCCAAAGCGAATCTGTTCCGGTGTCATATCCCCCTGCCGCCGGAGCACCGCCCGCAGACAAGCCAGAAATTCCGCGTTTTCAAAGGGCTTGGTCAGATAATAGTCCGCGCCCAGATCCAGGCCCCGAACCCGGTCGTCCAACTCGGATTTGGCGGTCAACATCAAAACCGGGGTGCGTTCGTCTTTTTTTCTCAAATGCAGCAGCAGTTCAAATCCGTCCATTTTGGGCAGCATGACGTCCAGCACCAACGCGTCATAGATTCCGCTGAGCGCATTGTCCAAACCGGTTTCGCCGTCGTAGGCGATGTCCGCCATATCCCCTGCTTCGGAGATCATATCCGCCAACGTGCCGGCCAGCCGGACGTCGTCTTCAACGATCAGTATGCGCATTTCGTTCCCTCCTTTGCTTTAGTGTATCACAGGAATAACGCGCAAACAAGCCGCGTTTCCCTTCTGTTCAGGCTCATGGTAAGCGCTCAAACTGAAATGAAGCTGAAAAGATTTGAACATTTTGTACACTGAGGGTAACATCGGCCTTTTTCCTGAAATCTTAACGCCATCGTGCGAACTCAGCCCCAATTCCCCAAACTTTTTTCAGCTTCATTTCAGCTAAAGATCCTATCCTTCAGATAATCCAATTTGTTCCAGAGGAAGTGAAGCCAATGATTCCCAGGAGAAAGCCCGCAGGGGCGCATGAAAAGAGCGGTCTCGGGGCGTGTTGGTTTGCGCCGATTTGCGCGGCGGAGGTGGATGGCGGATATGAAAGATAGTTCAAAGGAAAAACGGGTTCGGAAATGGGCGTTCCGCCTGGGGGCGCTGGTGCTGGTGGCGGTGGTGGGCTGGATCGGCTGGGATGCCATAAGGCCCCTGGTCATGGCCGACGCGGTAACGGTCTATTCGGCTTATACCGTTGAGGAAGGCGCCATTGAAACGGATATGAGCTTCAGCGCCACCATCAATGTGCGCAGCCGGCAGAGCGCGTATGCCTCTGCGGATGCCACGGTTCAGACGATCTTTGTGGAAGACGGGCAACAGGTGGAAAAGGATGACAAGCTGATCCAAATGTCGGATGGAGAGATTGTGCGCGCCGAAATCCAGGGCACGGTGAATGAGATCAGCGTGCGTCAAGGAGATACGGTTTTGGAAGGCGACGCCCTGATCGACATATGCGACCTACAGGATCTGGAAGTGGCCATCACGGTGGATGAATACGATATCGAAAAAATTTCGGTGGGTCAGACCTGCACCGTGACCGTGCTGCCCCTGGAAACCAGCTTTGAAACCCAAATTTCGTCCATCAACCGGGTGTCGGAATCGCCGGGATCGGTGGCGTATTACACGGTTTTGGCCAACTTCACCGCGCCGGAACAGGTTTTGCCCGGCATGCAGGCCACGGTCAGCATGGACTCCAACCGGGTGGAGGATGCAGTGGTATTGGATATGAACGCACTGGCCTTTGATGAGGAAAACAAGCCCTATGTGCTGTCCTTACAGGCGGATGGCACCTATGAGCCGGTCTATGTGGAAGTCGGACTAAACGACGGCATGAAGGCGGAGATTGTGAGCGGTCTGGAAATTGGGGATACGGTTTACGCGGTGAGCGGCACCGAGACCCCGGAAGCCGGCTTTTCAATACAGAAAATTTATAACTGGATTGTGGGAGAAAATGTGGTCATTCGGGAAAGCGGACGTCAGGGCCAGCAGGGCGCCATGGACGAGACGGGCGGCGAGATACCGGCCGGGATGGAACAGATGACCCCACCCGATGGCGAAATGCCAGCCAGAGCCGGACAGACGGCCTCGCCCGGCAATGAGGCGGCGGCTGAATCCGAACAGACGGAAGCGGCAGACAGTAAGACGGCGGCCGGGGACGAACAGATGGCCTTACCTGATAATGAGACAGCGGCCGGAGCCGGGCAGACGCCCCCATCTGATGGCCAGGGCAGACAATCCCCAGGCCTGCAAAGCCAGGGCGAGGCTATGAATGAAGAAGATCAAACGTTAGTGCAGGGAGGCGAGGACAATGAATAAGAAAAGAAGGGCCGCGCTGGTTATGGCGCTTTTTCTGGCCACGGTTGGGAGCGCAACGGCCGCCCAGGCCGAAGCCGAATTCGACGGCGAGGTGGTGGCCAGTGAGACCCAGGTGATCAGCGTGCCCTGCAGCGGACAGTTGGAGTCCATTGAAGTTCAGGAAGGTCAATGGGTGAGCGAGGGTGAGGCGGTGGCTGAGATGAAGGTCACCAAGGTATTTGCCACCACGGATGGAACCGTGCGCGGAATCTTTTATCAGGTCGGAGATTCCCTGGAGAGTGGCGCCGGCGCATCCGGCCAGACCACGGGCAGCGCGGAAAACGCGGGCGGCGAGGATAACTCGCAAAGCGCGGACGGCACGGTGATGTACATCGCGCCGGTAAGCCGTTATACCGTGAATGCCACTATTGATGATGCATACAACCGGGCGGCCAATAAATATGTGCGCATAGGTGAAACGGTCTATATGAAGTGCGTGAAGGATGGTTCTCACCGGGCAGTGGGCACCATCGTGGCTGTGGATGGCAGCGGATACACGGTTGAGACCACCGGAGGCGAACTCTACATGGAAGAAACAGTGTACATTTATCGGGATTCCGATTATAGTTCTTCCACCCGCATCGGCAGTGGCACCGTAACCCGGACGCAGGAGGTGGCGGTTCAGGGCACGGGCACGTTGCTTAAACTGTATGTGGAGGACGGCGAAGAGGTGGAGCGGGGCCAGCTGCTCTTTGAAACCATTGAGGACAGCTCGGAAGGCCAGGCATCCAGCACCATTTATGCCCATACCAGTGGCGCGGTAGCCTCAATCGAGGCCCAGGCGGGGGATTCGGTTCAGCAAGGATCGGCGCTGGTCAAACTCTATCCGGCCTCCGGCTATCAGGTGAAAATTTCTGTGCCCGAGGATATGCTCTCGGAAATCAGCCAGGGGGATCAGGTGGAGATCCGGTTTAACTGGGATGAGGACGAAAGCAAAGTCTATTCGGGCACGGTGGAATCCATCTCCTATGTGAGCGAAAATCAAACCGAGGATCAAAGCAATACCGGGCAAAATGAAACAACAAGTCAGACGCAAGCTTCAGGCGAGGCCAGTTACAGCGCATATATCCAATTCGAAGCGGATGAAAGCGTGCGATTGGGTATGAGCGTGCTGGTAACGGTTGAATAGAGCGCGGATAAGGAGGCGGTATAAAATGAAAAGATGGTTATCGATCATGTTGGCGGCCTGTCTTACATTGAGCATGACGTTTGCCGGCGGCGGAGCCGCGCGGGCGGAAGAGACGGCAACAAATCCACCGGCGGAAACGGCTCAGTCCACCGAAACGCCTATCATTACGGAAACGGCTCAGCCCACCGAAATGCCTAAGGCTACGGAAACCACGGAACCTACCGCAACGCCCCAGGCGGCGGAGACCGCGGAACCCACCGAAACGTCCCAGGCGGCGGAAACGGCTCAGTCCACCGAAACGCCCCAGGCGGCGGAAACGGCGGGGCCCACCGAAACGCCTCAGGCGGCGGAAACGGCTCAGTCCACCCCAACCCCTCAGGCAACCGGAGAAGGGGAGGAGCAATCCACCCTGGCCCCGGAAACCAGCGTTGAGCCTTCCGCCGAGCCCACCATAGAGGCCGATCCTGCGGAGGACGCTCAGGTTTGGGTTCAGGATGGTGAAGATCAGGTCTATGGGGCGCTTAAAGATTTTATTGAATTTCAGGGTACCTTAAACGTATGCACCAAACAGGTTATCGAGCTCAAGGGCTATACGGTGGAGCAGTTGAAACAGGTTTCCTTTGCACCGGATCGGGCAATCTTCCCCGAGAAATCCGATGTGGTTCTGGTTTCCGATGTCAATCCGGATGGGGAAATGGTGGAAGGCAGCGTGTTCATTTGGGTAGGCAAAAAGAGCGAGCTGGAAACACTCCAGCCCACGCCCACCCCGGCGCTGGATGAAATCATTGTGGCCGGCGATCAGGATATCCTGGAAACCGAGATTCAGGTGAGCGCCCAGAATTACACTCCGGGCGAGGCGTGCAATCCGACTTTCGTGTTGAGCAGCAGCCCGGAACTCTCCAGCGGCCAGCGCTTTGGGGTCATCTTGGACGGCGGCAAGGCGCAAGCCTTATCCGGCAATCAGTATCAACCGGATCAAGAGGGCCAGATTCGCTTTGTGGTGATGGACAGCTCGGGCAATATTCTGGCCAAGTCCTCAAAATATGAGATCATACTGGCCGAGGCTACCGTGGAGCCCGAAGCGACGGAGGAACCCGAGGCCACCGTGGAGCCCGAAGCGACGGAGGAACCCGAGGCCACTGTGGAGCCCGAAGCGACGGAGGAACCCGAGGCCACCGTGGAGCCCGAAGCGACGGAGGACCCCGGGGCCACTGTGGAGCCTGAATCCACTGCGGAGCCCGAAGCCCAGGCGCGGGCCATGGATGCGGTGGTGGAAATCGAGTTGAGCGTGCAGGCCATCGACTACTATCCGGGTGAAGTGTCCGATATCGCCCCCAGCTTTATTCTGTCCGGACTTCCCCAACAGGGCGGTTACAGCTATGGTTATATCCTGAACGACGGCTCGGCCCAGGTTCTGGAGGGCGATCAATACACGGCCGAGCTTCAGGGCGAGAACACTCTGCGCTTTGTGATTTTGGACAGCGCGGGCAACATGGTGGCGCGCAGCGCAAAGTATGAACTGAATTTGGATTTTGAAAGCGCGGAAAACAGCAAAAAGCAGGCCTGGATGATGGGCAGCGACGGAGAAAAGCGCTATGGATCCCTTCAGGGACTCTTGGCTCAGGCCAAGGCCGGGGATACCCTCTACATTCAAAGCGGGGAGGTCATGACGATTTCCGGCGGCGCGTCTGCTTTGGCGGGCATAACCCTGGCGCCGGACAGCGCGGTCTTTGGCGGAAATTATCGGGTCAAGGTATCCGCCACCGGTCCCTCGGGCGAGAGTGGAAGCGGGCTGTATGTGTGGGTGGAAAGCTATGAACCCTCCGACGAGCCGGCGGTGGAGGTGGAAATTCAGGCCGCCAGTTCGAATTATCTTCCCGGACAATGGACGAATGAACCCGCTGACTTTGCACTAACCCAGATTCCGGCCGAGGCGGAAGGCTATGAATTCGCGGTCATCGTGGATGGCGGCATGCCGGTCATCCTGAGCGAGGCCCAATATCAGGCCGCTGAACAGGGCCAACATGAGATCAGCTTTGCGCTCCTGGACCGGCAGGGCAATATCGCGGCCCAAACCGCCACCTATTCGGTGTGGCTGGATCAGACGCCCCCGGTGATGAGCGCCCAGGCCGGTTTGCAATACACCCTGAGCATAAGCGCGGCGGATGAGCTCAGCGGCGGGCTTCAGATTTCCCTGGATGGCGGAACAAGTTTTCAGGAGATGCAGGTCCAGGAAAACGGTTCGTTCCTCTTTCAGTATCAAGGGGAACAGGGTCAGGTATTTGAGATTGGCAGCCTGACCGTCAAGGACGCGGCGGGCAATATAGCCACCAATGAACAGCGCATTGAGCTTCAGGAAGGCAGCGAGATGGGCTCCCGGCCCAACGGCGGCTTTGGGGGATTAAGCGGAATGGGGGGCGGAACCAGTGGCAGCAGCCGCACGGTGAGCCATTCCTCTTCCTCTGACAGCTCCACCACCGCCTATAACGCAGTGGCGCTTTCGGTGGAGGAAGAGGCCATGAGCGTGCTGACCGTGGGTGATGAGCAGCTGAATTTGAGCATTGAAGCGCAAAACGTTCAGGATGAAGATTTTGAGGCTCAGTTTGTGGCCAGCCTGCAGACCTGGAATGGCCAGGACGAGGAAACGCCGGACACCTTGGTGCTGGATGCGGTGACCGAGGGATTGTCGGAGGAGGAACGGGATTTTCTCTGGCAATTTGACGGCAGCGTGTATAAGAAGCTGGCCGCCAGCGGCGTCGATTACCTGGTGCTCAAGGTGGACGATACCCTGACCGCGATTTCCACCGCGGGCTTTACCGCGGGCAGCCGCTATAATCTGCTGAAATCCCAGGGTGTGGCCAGCAAACAATTCCTTTATACCGTGCAAACCGCCGCGGAACAAGAAAATGTAGAGATTCAGGTCTCGGTGGAAGGCGAGAACTATCAGCTCTCCGAAGCCGAGGACGCGGAAATGTATTATTATGACGTTTATACCGGTGGACGCGAAATGATGGACGCGGCCTTTGGTGCGAATGCTCAGTAAGCGAAGGGAGGGAACCAACATTGAGTGCTGAAACGGCCAAGAAGAGAAAAAGCCTGAAAAAACGGCTGGTCAGATTGGTGATGTTGCTGGTTGTGCTGGGCTTGGGCGTGGGCGCGTTTTATCTCTTTGCCCTGCCCACGTTGAGCGCCGGCGCAACCACCACCTATGACAGTTATACCGCGCTCAGGGGAACGATTTCCAATTCGCTGAGTTTTAGCGGCAATGTGAGCGTCAAGGATAACATCACCTACACCGCCTCAAGCGCGGCCACTGTGCGCCAGATTTTGGTCTCCGACGGCCAAGAGGTGGAGGCCGGGGAACGGCTGATGCGGCTCTCCAACGGGGAGACCATCAAAGCAGGTTTTGCGGGGGAGGTCAATCAGATTTTGGTGGAAGAGGGCGACGAGGTGGCCTCGGGCGCCGAGCTGATCCAAGTTGTGGACTTTGACAACATGGAGGTCAGCATGCGGGTGGACGAATATCAGATCGGCCAGCTTTCGGTGGGGCAGGAATGCCAGGTGACCGTGACCGCGCTGGAAGAGACCTTTGATTCCACCATCAGCCACATCAACCGGATATCGGCCTCCGGCGGATCCACCGCCTATTATACCGTAACCGCTTCGCTGAATCCCACCGAAGCCGTTTTGCCCGGCATGCAGGTTACCGTAACCATTCCCCAGGAGGAGGCCACGGATGCCATCATCCTGAATAAGGACGCCCTGAGCTTTACGGTAAACAACAGCGCCTTTGTGTTGGTGCAGAATGAAAGCGGTGAAATGGAGCAGAAGCAGGTTGAAATCGGGGTGGACAACGACAACTATGTGGAAATTGTAAGCGGACTTGAAGAAGGGGATACCGTGTATGCCCTGGCCGAAGAGACTTCCTCCTCCGGCGGCCTGTCCGGCCTGATGAGCATGTTTGGCGGCGGTGGCGGCGCACCCGCGGGCATGGGCGGCGCGCCCTCGGATATGGGCGGCGGCTTTGGCGGAGCGGAGCGCGGCAACAGGCAGCAGGGCGGCTTTGGCGGTCAGGCCCCAGGCAGGAATTGATGGGACGGTGAATGCGGATGGAACAGGATTTTTTCACGATGCGCAACATCGTCAAGCAGTATCCGGTGGGTGATGAGGTTATGACCGTTTTAAAAGGCATTGACCTGACCATCGACCGGGGGGAGTACCTTTCGGTGCTGGGCCCTTCGGGCAGCGGCAAGTCCACTTTGATGAACATCATCGGTTGTCTGGACCAGCCCACCTCCGGGGAATATATTCTCCATGGACAGAGAGTGGGCGACCTGGATGAACAGGAATTGGCCCGGATTCGTAGCCGCGAGGTTGGGTTTATCTTTCAGAATTCCCAGATGTTGCCCCTGCTGGATGCCCAGAAAAATGTGGAACTGCCCCTGATTTATGCGGGCGTTCGCCCCAAAGAGCGCAGGGAACGCGCGGAAGAAATGCTGGAACGGGTGGGGCTGGCAGACCGCCGCCACCACCGGCCCAATCAGCTCTCCGGTGGTCAGCAGCAGCGGGTGGCCATCGCCCGGGCCCTGGTAACCCGGCCCAGCCTGCTCTTGGCCGACGAACCCACCGGCGCCCTGGACCAAAAGATGGGACGTCAGATTATGGAGCTCTTTCAGAAAATCAGCGACGAGGGTCATACCATCATCATGATTACCCACGACCTGAATATCGCCAAGCAGGCGCGCCGGGTGGTACATATCATTGACGGCAGCCTGACGGAGGGGGGCGAAATGCAGCCGTGAGGAATCTGTTTGCGAATATTTCAAAAAAGAGCTTCATGTTTGTGGAAAGCGTCTCCATGTCGGTGGCCAATATCATGAAAAACCGGCTCAGGTCGTTTTTGACCATATTGGGTATCATGATCGGCGTAACCGCGGTGATCGCCTTGGTCACCACGGTGTCCGGAGTATCCAACTCGATTTCGGATTCCTTTACCTCCATGGGTGCGGGATCCATGACCGTGTCCATAACGGGAACCGACTTAAAAAGCGGACTCGATAGCGAAGATATGGAAGAAATCACTCAATTGGACCATGTAGAGGGGGTAACTCCGTCGGTATCCCTGAGCGCCCGGGTAAGCCGGAATGGGGTAAATGAAACCGGCGTTTCGGTATCCGGGAAGAACGATTACTATTTTGAGAATGACGAAAGCGTTATAGAGCGCGGACGGGCAATCAATCCATTGGATATCGAGGATCAGAACCGGGTCTGTTTAATCAGCGAGGAAATGATGGAGACCTTTTTCTACGGGGTGGATCCGGTGGGCGAAACGCTGTATATTGAGGGGCGCTCCTTTACGGCAATTGGGGTTTTGTCTGATTCCGAGGATTCCTCCATTTCCAGCATGCTGTCTGGATCCAATGATATCATGATTCCCTATACCACGGCCCTTAAGATGAACAATGTCTCCACGGTTTCCATGCTGACCGTGTACATTGACAGCGCGGAATCCTCCGCCATTGTGGAGAGCGAGTTGGAAGAAATGCTGGACGCGCTGTTCAACTATGAAGATGACACCTACACCATAACCACCATGGAAGGCATTGAGGACACCATGAGCAGCATGCTCTCCATGATGTCGGCGCTGTTGGGCGGCATCGCCTCCATTGCATTGGTGGTGGGCGGCATTGGAATTATGAATATGATGCTCACCTCGGTGACCGAGCGCACCGTGGAAATTGGCCTCAAAAAGGCCATTGGCGCCGAACCCGGCCAGATACAGCTTCAGTTTTTGATTGAATCCTTTCTGTTGTCCATGATTGGCGGCATTGCCGGGGTGATCCTGGGCATCGTGCTTTCGGCCGTGCTTTGTTCGGCGCTGGGTATCACCTTTAGTCTGAACTATGGCGCGATTATCCTGGGCGTGAGCTTTTCGGCCGCGGTGGGGATTATCTTCGGATGGTCGCCCGCGCGCAAGGCCAGCCGTTTGAGCCCCATTGAGGCGCTGAGAAGAATATAAACGCAACCGTTAAAGGAGGAATGAAGGATGAAGGCGCGAGGCAGGAGGTTGTTTGCGGCGCTTATGGCCGTCATGCTGCTGACTCCGGTGGGCGCGCTGGCTGAAACCAGCTTTGAGGGCACGGTGACGTCCGGCAGTACCCAGGTAGTGAGCGCGCCCTTTGGGGGTACGGTAAGCTCCGTTTCGGTCAAGGTTGGTGACCGGATCCAGGCCGGAGATGTGGTGGCCACGGTGGAAACCACCAAGGTCTATGCCCCTCAGAGCGGAACCATTACCGGAATTTTTGCCCAGAGCGGGGATAATCTGTCCGATGTGGCCGGCCGGTATGGCGCGGCGCTCTACATTACCCCGGAACACAAATACAGCGTGACCGCGGATATTGAAAAGGCGTATAATTCCAGCGGCAATAAATATGTCAACATTGGAGAGACCGTGTACCTGCGCTGCACCTCGGACGGGGACCACACCGCGGTGGGCGTCATCACCGCGGTGCAGGATACCCAGTACACCGTGGAGACCATCGAGGGCGAGTTAAAAATGGGGGAAACGGTAAAGGTTTACCGCAGCGAGGAACACACCGCCAAAAGCCGGATTGGCCAGGGCGAGGTTTCCAGAACCAGCGAAGTCGCGGTGACCGGCGAGGGCAGCTTGATTCAGCTCCATGTTTCCGATGGGGATACCGTGGAGCGGGGCCAACTGTTGTTTGAAACCGTTTCGGACAGCCTGGATGGACTGTACGCCACGGGCAGCGAAATGCTTTCGGATGTGAGCGGCATTGTGGCCTCGGTCTCGGTGCAGGCCGGGGATGTGGCCAGCAAGGGGATGACCTTGATTACCGTTTACCCCGAGGAAGAGATGCAGGTGGAGATCCTGGTGGACGAATATGATTTAACCTTGATTGCCGAGGGCGATAAGGTCAATATAACCTTTGGATGGGATGAGGAAAGCAGCCAGAGTGTGGAGGGCACGGTGAGCATGATTTCCCATATCAGCGATGAGGAAAGCACCGAGGCCGCCTATCGCGCCTATATTGATTTTGAGCCGGTGGAGGATATCCGGCTGGGCATGAGCGCGGTGGTGACCACTTTGGATGGCGAGACGGTGGGGTCGGAGTCAGAATCCGAATCGTAGGTTCATTGGAAATGGTTTTTGACAGATCGGGGAGGGACGTCCTTTGGCTGTTTTCCGGCCTTTGGACGCCCTATTTTTGTCCGTTGTGCAGGAAAAAGCATGGTGGAGCGCGAAGTTAAAAAACGGCGAATAGTTCAAGAGGGGGAGCATACCGTGGAGAAACTTATCTTGCCCACGCCACAAATGGTGGAATGGGCCGATTGCGAGATGGGGGTTATCATCCATTACGATTTGTCCACCTATGTCAACGACTACGACTATTTTAATTTTGATGATGATCCGCTGCCGCCTTCGATCTTCCATCCCGACCGGCTGGATACCGACCAATGGGTCAGGGCGGCCAAGGATCTGGGGGCGGGTTACGCCGTGTTGGTGGCCAAACATTGCACCGGGTTTTGCCTTTGGCCCACGGATGTGCATGAATATTCCATCAAGAATTCCCCCTATAAGGGCGGAAAGGGCGATATCGTGGGCGAGTTCTTCGCTTCCTGTAAAAAATACGGGATTCGGCCCGGCCTGTATTACAGCGCGGCCTTTAACCAATATATGAAGGTAGAGAATCCGGGCCTGGTGCGGGATCGGGACGAGGCCAAGCAAAAGGCCTACAACGATATGGTGCTGCGCCAGCTCACCGAGCTTTGGACCCGTTACGGAAAGGTGTTTGAAATCTGGTTCGACGGCGGTTGCATTCCGCCGGAACAGGGCGGGCCGGATATCGCCTCATTGCTCAACCGCCTTCAGCCCGACGCGGTGGTGTATCAGGGTCCCAGAAGCTGCAAGTCTTTGGTGAGATGGGTGGGCAACGAGCGGGGGATTGCCTCTGAAAATTGTTCCTCCATATTTAATTTTAAACACATGAGCTTTGACGGCACCGAGGAAATGCTGGACGAGGGCGACACCTTTGGCAACACCTGGTGCCCGGCTGAGAGCGATCTGCCCAACCGCAAGGCCAGGGAGAGCAGCTATGGTGGCTGGTTCTGGGGCGAAAATCAGGAGAGCGCGGTGGTGAGCGCCCAGGAACTCTTTGACACATACCTGAAATCGGTGGGCCGCAATACCAATATGCTGGTGGGCATGGCCATAGACCGCCACGGCCGCTTTGCCGAGACTGATACCCGGGCCTTCGAGGAATTTGGCGCCATGCGCCGCGCGGCCTTCGGAACGCCGGTGGCCGAATGCGATGTGCAGGCCGGGGATCAGCCCCCCCTGACTTTGCTGATTCCCGAGGACAAAGCGGCACGCTATTTGGTGCTGGGCGAGCGCATTGAAGAGGGCGAGCGGGTGTATGGCTACAGGGTATCGGGCTACGACGGCGCGGGCCAACAGATTTTCGACTATCAGGGAAAGGTCATTGGCCATAAGCGCATTTTGCCCTTGCCCCAGGGGGTGCGCCGGGCGAAGCTTGAAATTTTAAAATGCCGCGAGACGCCCCGCATCCGGTGGTTTAAGGCCTATTGATACATAAAATCGTTTAGAGGAAAGCGCTGGATTCCCGGCGGATTTTCGCTGCAGGGCGGCGATAAGGAGGAGAAGGAATGGTCGTTCCTGGATTGGTTTCGGTTAGCTTTCGGGCGCTTAGCCCCAAGCATATAGTCGCCCTTTGCCAGCGCACCGGACTTCGGGCTGTGGAATGGGGCGGAGATGTGCATGTTCCGCCCACAGACCCCGCGAGGGCGGATGAAGTTTACAAGATGTGCCGCGCCGCCGGGCTTCAGGTGGCCGCGTACGGCAGCTATTACCGGGCGGGCCAGCCGGACGCCGCCTTTGAGGCGGTGCTGGAGGCCGCTCAGCGGTTGGAGGCGCCCATCATTCGAATTTGGGCGGGAGAATGCGGTTCGGAAGCCTGCGATGAGGAACAGCGCGCCCGGGTGGTGGATTCGCTGATGCGCTGCGCCCGGAAAGCCGGAGCGAGGGGGCTTAAGATTGCGCTGGAATATCATGGCGGCACCCTTACCGACCGGCGGGACAGCGTGCGCAGATTGCTTGTGGAGACGCGTCAGGCCGAAAATCTCACCTTCTATTGGCAGCCCCGGTGGGATTGGGGACAGCAGGAGCGGATGGGTTCCATGTGGGATCTGGAGAACCGGCTGAGCCATGTGCATGTGTTTACCTGGTTGCACCAAAACGGCCAGGTTATCCGCCAACCTCTGGAGGCTGGGGAGGATATGTGGCTTCAGGTGCTGGATGAGCTGCGGGGCCGGGAGGAAGAGCGCTGCGCCATGCTGGAATTTGTGGAAAACGACGATCCCGCCGCCCTGGAGCGGGATGCCCGTACCCTGCTCAAATGGCTTCGATAAAAAATGGGCCGTTCGGAATTGCATCCGAACGGCCCCAATATTTGCCTGAATTTATTGACTTAAGTCCCAACTCTCGATGCCGCGCAAAGTCTGGCTTTCCCGTATTCCGTGCAGTCCGTTGAGGTTAAACGTGGAAATGACCATGCCGCTTCTGAAGAACAGGCCCATTACCGGAAGATCCTCAATGGTCAACAGCTGGATTTTGGAGAGCGCGCTCTGAACCTCGTCCGCGGTGGTGGCGCGCCGGGAGGTTCTGAGCAGCGAATCCATGGTTTCACTGGAATAGCCCGAACAGTTTCCGTCGCCGTTGCTGCCCAACAGATAGGTCAGATCCGGAGATTCCGAAAGGTTAAAGGCCACCAGCGCCAGGTCAAAGCTGCCATTGTTCAGGGCCTTGCGCACCTCGGCTTTGGACATGACTTCGACCTCCGCTTTGATGCCCACCAGGGCGAGCTGATCGGCGATCAGGTTGGCCGCGTCGGTTCGGGTGGCGGTTTCGGGCTCGTCATAGGTGATGATGGTGAAACTCAGGTCGGTGACCAACCCGTCCTGTATTTTGTCCAAGATGCCGTCCCCGTCGCTGTCAAACCATCCGCTCTCGTTGAGCAGCTGCAAGGCGCGCTCCGGGCTGTAATTGTACCGGGTTGTTTGGGTCTCATAAGTCCAACTGCCCGGGATGACCGGCACCTCGGACTCCAATACCATATTCAGATACACGGTGGAGGCCAAGGTGGTCCGGTCGATGGCATACATGATGGCGCGCCGCACGTCGGTGTTGCTCAGCGCGCTGTTGGTCAAATTGGGCACAATACATTCATAGGTCATGGTTGGATAGTCCAACGTATTGCGGCTGCTCAAGGTCCGGCTGAGCGCCACGCTCTTGCTGCGGCTGGCCAGGGTGTTGATTTCCCCGGTATCCAGGGCGGAAAGCGCCAGCTCGCTGGAGGCATAGTTGCGCGCCACGATGCTGCCGATCTTGGGCGCCTGTTTCCACCAGAACGGGTTGCGCTCCAAACGCAGCGCCACCCCGGTGTCGTAGCCGATATACCAGTAAGGTCCGGTGCCCATGGGCAGCGCCGAATCCAACGTGGAGGCCTGAACCACCGGAAAGGTCATGGCGTATAAGAGCAGATAGCCGGTGGAGTCCGCGGCCTCCACCTCCAAAGTAAGGTCGTCCACCGCGGTCATGGAATCGATGGCCTGAACCCGGTCATAATAGGCGCCGTCGGCGCCGTTGGACAGGATGTAATTATAGCTGGCCACCACGTCGTTTGCGGTGAGCGCGGCGCCGTTGTGAAACACAATGCCACTGCGCAAAGTAAAGGTCCAGGTGGATCCATTGACGCTCCAACGGTCGGCCAGCATGGGCGCCGGGGCCAACGTGTCGTCCAGCTCCACCAAGCTCTCAAAAACCAGGCTGTTCAGGCTCACCAGATCTGTATAGATGCAGGTCAGCGGATGCACGGCCGCGTCCGTCCCCACCACCATGCCCATGGTAACTTCCCCACTGGTCATGGACGGAGCCTGAGATGTGGCCACGGTGGGCTCGGGACTGGGCTCCGGGGTAGGGGTGGATACAGGCAAAGAAAGCGTGGGCGTAGACGCCTGCTGGGCGCAGCCGCTGAGCAGGCATAGACAGAGCGTCAGCACGGCCAGGCCCCTAAGCCGCTTCTTCCTCCTCCTGGGCGTAGAGTGGTTTGTATTTCTCATAAGCATGAAGCACCTTTTTCACATAGTTATTGGTAACGCTCGAAGGGATGGAGCTCAGATTCACCCCGTCCGGGCTGTTTTCCTCTTCTTGCAGCCATTTTTTAACCGTGCCCTCGCCCGCATGATAGGCGGCTGTGGTTCGGGTCATATCCCCGTCATATTTGTCCATCAGATAGGACAAAAACCAGCAACCGAAGCGAATATTGGTCTCCGGGTCAAAGAGCGAGTCGTCGGTATAAATATCTTCCACGTCCAGCTTTTGGGCGATCCATTTCCCGGTTTCAGGCATGATCTGCATCAGGCCCATGGCGCCCACATTGGACACCGCCTGGGGCCGGTAGGAGGATTCGCACAGGATGACCGCGGCCACATGGGCGGGATCCAGGCCAAACTCCTGGCTGTATTTCCGGATGGCCGTGGTGTACTCCATTGGATACTGGGCCTCCTGCGCCTGTTTGGGGAAATTCAGGATAAAATAAGCGCCCACGCCCACCAGCAGCAGGAACAAAATCAACAGCACAATCGACCTTTGAATTTTCCGCCGGCGCCGCCGGGAACGGCGCGGGGTTGGGGTAAAAGAATCGGGCATTGGTGTGGTCATAGTTCAACCTCAATCATCCGCGTATTTGGATTCATTCGCAATCCTCTTCCTTAGATCACGATAGAGCTGAGAAAGTTCCTGACGCGTCTGCTCAATGGGCCGGCCGGTCTGAATAACCCGGTTGGCCCGGGCAATTTTGTCCTCCAGGGACATCTGGCTGTCCACCCGGGCCAACGCATCCTCGCGGCTGAGAGCATCCCGGGCCATGACCCGCTTGACCTGGCTTTCCTTATCCAGGGCCATGACCCAGGTCTCGTTGCAGAGCGCATCCATGGCGCTTTCGAACAACAGCGGTACGTTCAGAACCACCACTTCCTGGCCCTTTTCCCGCGCTGCGTCGATTTCCTTCAGCATACGGCGCTGCACCATGGGATGAATAATCCCTTCCAGCGCCCGGCGCTGGCTGGGGTCATGAAACACAAGCTCCCCCAAGGCCCGGCGGTTCAGGGTGCCGTCCGGGTTAAAGACCGATGGGCCGAAAAAGCCCTTTATGGCCTCCAGAGCCTCTCCCCCGGGGCCGGTGAGCTGATGGGAAATGGCATCGGCATCCAACACCACCGCGCCCAGGCTTCCAAGGTATTCGGCCGCCGCGCTTTTGCCGCTGGCAATGCCCCCGGTCAGTCCAAGGATAAACGTCTTTTTATTTGCAGTCATACCAGTTCACTCCATCCGAAACATCCACCTTCAGCGGCACGTCCAGCCGCATGACCCCCTCCATCAATGAGACCAGCAGCGCCTTGACCGCCGGCACCTCGTCGGGGGGGCATTCCACGATCAGCTCGTCATGCACCTGAAGGATCAGCCGGGCTTTGAGCCCGTTTTTCTTTAACGCGTCGTGCACCTGCACCATGGCCATTTTGATGATATCCGCGGCCGTGCCCTGTATGGGGGAATTCATGGCCGCGCGCTCGCCAAAGGAGCGGGTGTTGTAATTTGAGCTCTTGAGCTCGGGCAGATAGCGCCGCCGGCCCATGAGGGTGGTCACATACCCTTGGCTCTGACCCAATTTGACCGCGTTTTCCATAAAGGCGCGCACCCCGGGATAGCGGTTCAGATACAATTCGATAAACGCGCCGGCCTCCTTTCGGGAAACCCCGATATTGCGCGCCAGGCCAAAGTCCGAAATGCCGTATACGATGCCGAAATTCACCGCCTTGGCCGCCGAGCGCATGGCGTGGGTGACCTCGTCAAGGGGAACCCCATAGACCTCGCTGGCCGTGCGCTGATGGATGTCCTGACCCATGCGGAAGGCTTCCTGCATGGTCTGATCGTGGGACATATGGGCCAACACCCTCAGCTCGATCTGGGAATAGTCGGCGTCCACCAGCCGCCAGCCGGGCCGCGCGGAAAAGGCGCGCCGGATTTCCTTGCCCAGCTCGGTGCGGATGGGGATGTTTTGCAAATTGGGCTCCAGAGAGCTGATGCGCCCGGTGGCCGTGGACACCTGATCGAAGCGGGTGTGGATGCGCCCATCCGGACTTTGAAGCTTTAACAGCGCCTCAATATAGGTGCTGTTGAGCTTGGCATAGCGGCGGTATTCCAAAATCAAGGGAATTATGGGATGAAGATCCGCAATCTGCTCCAGAACTTCGGCGCTGGTGGAATAGCCGCTGGAGGTTTTTTTGCGGGCGGGCAGTCCCATCCGCTCGAACAGCAGCTCGCCCAGCTGCTTTGGAGAATTGATGTTGATGGGGACGCCGGCCATCTGGGTAATTTCGTCGGTGAGCTCGCGAATCCGGGCGCTGAAGGTCTCGCCCAGGCGCTTGAGCTCGCTGTCGTCCACCATGAAGCCCTCTCGCTCCATATCCAACAGCACCATGGCCAGCGGAAGCTCAATTTCTTTATATAGCGTCTCCAGCCCATCGCCCTTGAGCTGGGCTTGCTGAACCAAGGAAAGCCGGTACAAGGTTTCCGCCGGACATTCGGCGCGCAGGTTCATGCCCTCGTCCTGACAGAGCGCTTCCAAGGAAAAGGATTTGCGCTGGGGCTGCAGCACATATCCGGCCAGCATGACGTCGAACGCCTCGCCTTCCATGCGCGCGCCCATCCGGCAAAGCTCCTTGATATTGTGCACCAATTTAAGGGATTTTTGATC
>DVJW01000184.1 GCA_018716505.1 Candidatus Faecaligallichristensenella faecipullorum
GCGGAGCGCTAAGGCGCTGTCCTCGGGCCTCCAGCCGCGTAAACGCGGCCTCCGACCGGCCGTCACCAAAGGTGACAAGGGAGGGAGGGCGTTAGCCCGACTAGGCCCGAGGACACTCCGAAGGAGTCCGCAGGGCCGTACCCGGAGCCGTCCATCGGACGGATACGGGCGACAAAGGAAAATGATGCAATTCAGGAAAATGAAGTATTCATTTTCCTGACAGCGTGTCGACTTTTTCGACACGCTGATCGAAGGTTGGTGGCCCAAAAAATGCAAAAAAGCGAAAAAATGTTTCGAAATCATATTGCGGTCTGTTATATTTTGTCGTATAATTATCAAAATATCTGCTCTCAATCGCAGAAACAAGGAGGAAATAACCATGGATCGCGTCTACAACTTCTCCCCCGGACCGTCAATGATGCCCCTCCCCGCGCTGGAAACCGCCGCCAAAGAGCTTTGTTCATACGGCACTACCGGCGTTTCTGTGATGGAGATGAGTCACCGTTCCAAGATGTACACCGAAATCTTCGACGAAACCGCCGCTCTGGTGCGCCAGCTCATGGCGGTTCCGGAAAACTATGAAATCCTGTTTTTGCAGGGCGGGGCCACCGGTCAGTTCGCGGCCGTGCCCATGAACCTGATGGGCGGCGCGGGCAAGGCCGACTACATCGACAGCGGCAGCTTTGCCCATGGCGCCATGGTGGAGGCCCGCAAATATGGCCAGGCGCGCTGCGTGGCCAGCAGCCGGGAGGACAACTACACCCATGTGCCCGAGACCAAGCGGGAAGATTTTGATCCCGAGGCCGACTATGTGCACATCACCACCAACAACACCATTTACGGCACCCGCTATATCGAGCTGCCCGACACCGGCGATGTCCCGCTGGTGGCCGATATGTCCAGCAACATCCTGAGCCAGGAAATGGACGTGAGCCGCTTTGGGGTCATCTACGCCGGGGCGCAGAAAAACATCGGGCCCGCGGGCTTTGCCCTGGTGATTGTGCGCAAGGATCTGTTGGGCCGGGAATTGCCCATCACCCCCAAGTTCATCAGCTGGAAGGCCCAGGCCGAGGCGGGCAGCATGCTCAACACCCCGCCCACCTACGCCATCTACATGGCCGGGCTCTGCCTGAAATGGCTGAGGGATCTGGGCGGCGTGGCAGAAATCGAAAAGATCAACAAGGAAAAGGCCGCGCTGCTCTACGACTATCTGGACGAGAGCAAGCTGTTCAAACCCACGGCCCAGAAGAAATACCGCTCGCTGATGAACGTCACCTTCATCACCGGGGACGCGGACAAGGACGCGGCCTTTGTCAAGCAGGCCACCGCCCAGGGCCTCATCAACCTCAAGGGCCATCGCTCGGTGGGCGGCATGCGCGCCAGCATTTACAACGCCATGCCCATGGAGGGCGTGAAAAAGCTGGTGGACTTCATGAAGCAGTTCGAGCTTCAAAACGGCTGAGGAGGGCGATCACACATGATTTCGATTAAACTGCTGAACAAAATTTCCCCGGTCTATAAATCGGTCTGGCCCGAGGAAGCCTACAGCGTTTCCGCCGAGGCCGAAAATCCCCAGGCCATTGTGGTGCGCAGCGCGGATATGCACGAGATGGAAATCGAAAAGAGCGTGCTGGCCGTGGCCCGGGCCGGGGCGGGCACCAACAACATCCCGCTGGAAAAATTGGGCAAGCAGGGCGTGGTGGTGTTCAACACCCCGGGCGCCAATGCCAACGCGGTCAAGGAGCTGGTGGTGGCCGGCATGCTTCTGGCCTCCCGGGACATCGTGGGCGGCATCGAATGGGCCAAGGGCTTAAAGGGCGAGGGCGCAAACGTCGCCAAGCTGGTGGAAAAGGGCAAGGGCCAATTCGTGGGCCCGGAGCTCAAGGGCAAGACTTTGGGCATCATCGGCCTGGGGGCCATCGGTTCCATGGTGGCCAACGCGGCCCGAGCGCTGGAAATGGAAGTTGTGGGCTTTGACCCCTACATCACGGTGGATCACGCCTGGATGCTGTCCAGGGCGGTTCAGCGCGCCCGCAGCCAGGACGAGGTGCTGGAAAAATGCGACTATCTGAGCGTGCATGTGCCGCTCCTGAACGATACCCGGGGCTTTTTGAACGCCCAGCTGCTGAAAAAGATGAAAAAGGGCGCGGTGATCTTGAACTTCGCCCGGGGCGAGCTGGCCGCGGACGCGGACATCCTTTCCGCCCTGGAATCGGGGGACCTGCGCGCCTATGTGACCGACTTCCCCAATGAAAATCTGATCGGCCAGAAAGGGGTCATCGCCATTCCCCATTTGGGCGCCTCCACCCCGGAGAGCGAGGACAACTGCGTGGACATGGCCTGCCGGCAGATCAGCGCCTATCTAGCCAACGGAACCATCAAGAACTCGGTCAACTATCCGGACTGCGAGCTGGAAGCCGGGGCGGCCCACCGCATCGCGGTGCTGCACGCCAATGTGCCCAACACCGTGGGCTCGATTACCTCGCTGGTGGCGGCCTACGACATCAACATCGACAACATGGTCAACAAATCCCGGGGCCAGTTTGCCTACACGGTGCTGGATCTGGACGAAGCGCCGCCCGAGATTCTGCTGGACAAGATCGAAAACCTGGAAGCCATCTACCGGGTGAGGAGCTTTTAAACCATAATGTATAAAAACCGCCGGCGGGAAAACAAATCCCGCCAGCGGTTTTTTTATGTTGCCCCTATTCTTGATCCGCCGGGATTACCGGTGGTGATAGATGAAATGCAGTTCCATGAGTCCTTCCAGCATCGCCTGATCCCGCTGCATCTCCCACAGTTGCTCCTTAATCTCCGCGTTCTGCCGTTGTATTTCTTCCAATTTTTGCAGTAATATTCTCATTTCTACTGCGTGACGGTATTCCCGTATCGCCCCTTCCATATCGGAGGCCTGCCCGCTCTTCACAATATAGAGCAGTTCCCCGGCCGCATGGCGGTAGGCCGCCGGGATAATGCACTGCTCCTCATCCTCAATCTGCGCGTTCAGCTTGTCGATATTCCTACACTTTTCCTCCCAGTTCGCCTGAACCTCCTGCCGGTTCTTTTGCATGTACGCGCGGAATTTCCCGTAATCGCCCACCACATGCCCGGCGCCTATCCGAATGCAGATATACAGCGAACGCAGCGCCAAAATCAGGATAAACCAGAGCACGATCCGGGTATCCCTGGGGGGAGACGGAATATCCCACATGATCACATAGGGCAGGAATATGCTGGTGCCCAACACAAAAAAGAGGGTGCTCAGACTAAAAAAGGCCTGGAAGAACTTCTGGGCAAAGTACGTGCCCTCGCTGATCAGCCTCATATCCAGCGCCTGGCGGTATTCGTCCCGGGCCGCAATGGCCACATCCCGCGAAAAGATCAGGCGCGCAGACCGCTCTATGGCCTCAAGAAAATAGGCCCGCTCCGCCTTTTTGAGCCGGGCATATTCTTGGGCCGTCATTGCCAGATTCGCCATTCGCCATCCCCCTCAGCGCAGAGGTATGCCATGAACATCCTGATTTATTTTGCCCGTGGCAATGGCAAAGATATCATGGATCCACCAATACGCCCAATACGGCACCCCGATGAGGGTAATCCCGATCAGCGTACGTTTGAAAAACTCCCCTGGCCGGCCCAGATACAAAAGGTGCAATTGCATAGCCCACGCGAGAAAAATCGCAAGTCCCTTGGACTTCGTTTTCTCCTGCTTCTTCGGCATGTATTCCATAACCTCACCCCTCCTAAATACATCATATGTTGTATTTTCGAACACACTATACCACAAATGATGTATTATGTCAAGGGTTCCAATGTGGAGGTTAATAATGTATTATCGCAGACTTCGGGATTTGCGGGAGGATCACGATCTTACGCAAACGCAGCTAGTGGAAATCCTTGGCATGCATAAGACCACTTACACCAACTATGAACAGGGGAAGCGGGAAATTCCCTTTTCCCTAGTCATTCAGCTTGCGCAGTTATACAATGTCTCGCTGGATTTTATTGCGGAATTTACCGACGACCCGCAGCCATTGCCGCCAAAGAGGAAAGGCGGTTGTCCAGAGAAGAAATGATCCCATTCTCCTTTGGTTCCCCTCCAGATTTCAAAAATAAAAAAAATAAACTTGACCTTTAAAAAAAACCATGCTATAATGGCAGACAAAAATGAAGTAAAGGTTTCGCTTGCCGCCGGGTAAGCAGTAAGGCATTGGTTTCGTATCCGTAGGCCGTTGGAGATACGAAATGCAATGCCTTTTTTCTGCCCTGGCGCAGGCAAACCAAAGGAGAGGATGAAAAAGATGTTTCGAATCATGCGGCGCGGCCGCCAGGCCCTGACGCGGGCGGCATGCGAGGCGGTTTTGTATCGGGGCAGTTCCGGGGTGCTGGCGCTGGCCGGGGATATGGATTATCCCTATGCGGTGCCCATCAGCTATGGATTCGACGGCGAAAAACTCTATTTCCACAGCGCCAAGGCCGGCCACAAAATCGACGCCGTTCGCCGGAATCCCAAGGCGTCCTTTTGCGTGGTGGATCAGGATCTGGTGGTCCCGGAGGAATACACTAGCTATTTCCGCAGCGTAATCGTGTTCGGCACTTTGCGCATCCTGGAGGATGAACGGGAAAAGCGGGCGGCCATCGAGAAGCTGGCCCTCAAATACGCCCCGGATGACGCCCCTGAAAACCGCCAACGGGCGATTGACCGGGAATGGGCGGCGCTTTGCGTGCTGGAGATGACCCCCCAGCATATTTCCGGAAAAGAGGCCGTCGAGCTTATCCGATCCCCAAAAACCCTTTGACCTTATATATACCCGCCGGAGTTCGGGGGGTGTGCCGTGGGCCCGAAATAGAAAACTGCGGGCCGTTTTCCATAATAGAAGGAGGGACAGACGATGTGGGTTCTTGTGGGCGCCACTTTAACCGCAAGCTTTTTTGACAGCTTAAATCCATCGGCCATCGCACAGCAGATGCTGCTGCAGGCCATGATTAAAAATAAGAGAACGATTTGGTTCTTTATCCTCGGCATTGCGCTGGCCAATTTTGCCATGGGTCTGGCGATCTATTATGGCATCGCTCAGTGGATCTCCCGTTTGGTGGGGGCTCTCTCGCAGGCATATCCGCTGCCTGTATATGGATCCGCCCTGATCGCCGGCCTGATTTTGCTGTTGACCGGCATCCATTTGATCTATAAAACTAGATTCAATGCCGGCAAGATTCGAGAGGGAGAGCCGGCCGCGAAAGCGCCGGCCCGGCTCTCCGCGGCCTCCTTGTTTGTTATGGGCGCCGCTTTTTGCTTTGTGGAATTGACCAGCGCCTTCCCCTATTTGGGTTTTTTGGCCATGCTGACGGGATACAATCTCTCCTTGCCGCTGGCGCTGCTTTTTATATTGCTGTATGATTTCATGTATATTCTGCCCTTAATCCTCCTGTATTTAGGATATAACAAATTGCAGGGAACCGTCGCCATTCAAAAGCTGGAACGGATCCTGAGCAAGGTTTCCGCTTATATTGTGCCTGTGTTTTTGGGAGTACTTGAAGCCTTTTTAATTTATAGCGGTATAGACGCTCTGCTGTAAAAGCGATCATCCTCAATAGGGAGGTCCTCAATCCAGGTGACAAAAAATAACTGCTTTCGGGAGTTCGTCCAATATGCATCCCTGAACGTCATGGGCATGATCGCCCTGTCCTGCTATATCCTGGCCGACACCTATTTCGTCTCCAAGGGGTTGGGGGCGAACGGCCTGACCGCGCTCAATCTGGCCATTCCCATCTATAGCTTTATTCATGGCAGCGGGCTGATGATCGGCATGGGCGGCGCCACCTGGTACGCCATCCGCAAAAGCCAGCAAGACGGCGCATCGGCCAATCGTTTTTTTACCTGCGCGGTGGCCCTGGCCGCGGCCTTTGCGGTGCTGTTTGTGGCGTTGGGCCTTTTCTTTTCCGAAGGAATCGCCAAACTTTTGGGCGCGGATGAAAGCGTGTTTGAAATGTCCCGAACCTACTTGCAGGTCATTTTGCTGTTTGCGCCCGCCTTTTTGATGAACAATGTGCTGCTGTGTTTCGTGCGCAACGACGGCGCGCCCCAGCGCTCCATGGCGGCCATGATTGTGGGCAGCCTGTCCAACGTGGTGCTGGACTGGGTGTTTATCTTTCCCTGCAACATGGGCATATTCGGCGCGGTCTTTGCCACCGGATTGGCCCCGCTCATCAGCATGGCGGTGCTCTCCCCCCACTTTATCCTGAAGCAAAACCGGTTCCACTTGATAAAATGCAGGCCCGCATTCGGGGATCTGCGCTCGATTCTGGAAAGCGGCCTGCCCTCGCTGGTGACCGAGGTTTCCTCCGGGGTGGTGATGATCGCCTTTAACACCATCATTCTGGGCCTTGCGGGCAACGTGGGGGTGGCGGCCTATGGGGTGATCGCCAATTTGTCGCTGGTGGTCATCGCCATGTACACCGGAATCGCCCAGGGCATTCAGCCCATCATCAGCCGCAGTCATGGCCTGAAGGATCATGGGCGCATCAGCGCCACCGTGCGCTATGCCATGATCTCCATGCTGGGGTTGTCCGTCCTGCTGTACGCGGCGGTGTTTTTCGGCGCTTTCCAAATCGCCGGAGTGTTTAACAGCGAGGGCAACGCCCTGCTCCAGGACATGGCCACCCAGGGCCTCAGGCTGTATTTCACCGCCTGCCCCTTCGCCGGATTTAACGTGATTTTGGCCATGTACTTTACCTCCACCGAGCGGGCGCGGCCGGCCCAGGCAATCTCCTTGCTGCGCGGCTTCCTGCTCATTCTGCCCATGGCGTTTCTCCTGTCCTGGATCTGGAAAATTCAGGGGGTATGGTGCGCCTTCCCGGTCACCGAGCTGCTGGTGGCCATGGTGGGCATGGGATTATGGCGCTTTGCCCAGAAAAAACAGGATGCGCTTCCCGCATAAACAGCAGGCCCGGCGCGGCAAATGCCGCGCCGGGTCCATTGCTTTAAGATTCAATTTCCGCCGTTTCCCCCTGGGGCTCAGCCTTCTTTTTCCGGGGAGCGCGCGGCTTCTTGACCGGGGCCTCGCCCGTCTCCTCCTGGGCCTCGGCCTTCTTCTTCCGAGGGGCGCGCGGCTTCTTTTCCGCGGGGGCGGCCGGTTCATCCTGGGTTTCGGCCTTCCTGCGGGAGGTCCGCGGCTTTTTTACCGGGGTCTCGCCCGCTTCCCCCTGGGCCTCGGCCTTCTTCTTCCGAGGGGCGCGCGGCTTTTTGCCGCCCTCTACCGGCTCAGGTTTTTTTTTATCCGCCTGACCCATCAGCTGATCGTAGAGCTCCACATACTTCTTGGCCGATTGATCCCAGCCATATTGGCCCATCATGGCGCGCTGGGCGAGCTGGAGCCAAACCTCCCGATGGTTCCGGTAGTACTCGATGGCGCGCTCCACCACATGCAGCATATCGTGGGCATTGTAATTAAAGAAGGTAAACCCGTTGCCTTCCCCGGTGAACTCGTTGTAGGAAAGCACGGTATCCCGCAGTCCGCCGGTTTCACGCACAATGGGCAAGGTGCCATACCTCAGGGCGATGAGCTGGCTCAACCCGCAGGGTTCAAACAGCGAGGGCATCAAAAACATATCCGCGCCCGCGTAAATCTGATGGGCCAGGGCGTGGTTCATCTCGATGCGCGCCGCCAACCGGCCCGGGTACTTCCATTGGGCCCAATTGAACAAATCCACATACTTGTCCTCGCCCTTGCCCAAAATCACCATTTGGGCGCCGGTGGCCATGATGTCGCCCAGCACGGCCTCCACCAGATCCAACCCCTTTTGGCCGGACAGCCGGCCCACCATGCCGATCAGGGGCGCCTGCTCATCCTGAACCAGCCCAAGCTCCTTTTGAAGCGCCAGCTTATTGAGCTTTTTCTCCTCAAAATGCTGGGCGTTGTAGCGATGCTCAATGAGCGGGTCGGTCTCGGGGTCATATTCCTCCAGGTCAATGCCGTTGAGCACCCCGGTGAGCTGGCCCGCCCGGCTGCGCAGCAGCCCATCCAACCGCTCGCCGTAATAGGCGGTTTGAATTTCCTGGGCATAGGTGGGGCTCACGGTGGTGATCCGGTCGGCATAGGTCAATCCGGCCTTCATAAAGCTGCATTGGCCATAGAACTCCAGCTTGTCCGGGGTGTAGGCCCAATCGCCCAGCGAGACCAGATCCTCGATATAGTCGATGGGAAACACGCCCTGATATTGCAGGTTATGCACCGTGAACACGGTGCGGATATTCTGATACACCGGCAGGGATTTGTACTGGGCGTTAAACAGCACCGGGATCAGGCCGCTCTGCCAATCGTGGCAATGCAGCACGTCGGGCACAAAGTCGATTTGGGGCAGGGCCTCCAGCACCGCGCGGCAGAAGAAGGCATACCGCTCGCCCTCATCCCCGCCCAGGCCGTAGATATAGGGCCTGCCGAAGTAATACTCATTATCCACAAAATAATAGGTAATTCCGTTCAAAACCAGCTTTTCGATGCCGCAGTACTGGCGGCGCCAGCCCAGATTGACGTAAAAATACAGCACATGTTCCATTTTCGCGCGCCAATCCGGCGAAACATCCCGATAAAGGGGCAGGATCACCCGGGTATCCACGCCCTCTTTGTTGAGCGCCTTGGGCAGCGCGCCCACCACATCGGCCAAACCGCCGGTCTTTACAAAGGGGACGCACTCGGACGCCGCAAACAATACCTTCATACGCACTCAACTCCTTTTCAAATCATGCCCGCGCTTCCGGCGCAAATCAGGCAAGAAGCGCCCGGAACCAAGTTTCGGACGCCCCTGGAAAACCTGTTACAGCGTGGTATTCTTGGCGATTACAATGGGATACTGGGGCTGGCCAATCAGCCTTCCGTTGGGATGGAAGGTTACCACCTTATCGGTGATTACGTTTTCCAGCTCCACATTTTCGCGCACATCGGTATCCTGCATCAAAATGCAGTTCTTGATCTTGGCGCCGCGGCCCACCCGCACCCCGCGGAAGAGCACGCTGTTTTCCACGCTGCCCTCGATAATGCACCCGTCGGCCACCAGCGAATTGGAGGCCTGGGCGCCCTCCTCGTATATGGCCGGCACTTCGTCGCGCACCTTGGTGTACACCGGGTTGCTCATGAACAGCTCCCGGCGTATATTATAGTCTAACAGATCCATGTTAAACCTGAAATAACTGAGCACCGATTCAATCTGGCGGTAATAGCCCTTATACTCGTATCCGTTGACCCTGAGCACCCCATTGCGGATGTACTGCTGCAAAAGGTCGCGGTTGAGGTCGTGCATGCTGTGGGCATAGGCCTGATCCACCAGGTGAATCAGCAGGGATTTTTTGAGCACCATCACATCGGTGTACTGATTGGTGTAGCTGGGCACCACCGGGCTGACCTCCAGGTCGGTCACCAGGTGATTTTCGTCCACCCCAATATAGACCTTTTGGCTGGCCGGAGACTCGGTGCCCACCAGGGGCTCGGGTTTGGCCTTCACATACATCAAGGTAATGTCCGCGCCCGAATCCAAATGCTGCTGGAACAGTTCGTCGAACCGGGTATTGAACACCGACTTTCCGCCGGTCAAAATCACATATTCCTGCTTGGAGCGGCGCAAATAGCCCATGTTGGACCGGAGCGCGTCCAGTATGCCCCCATAGGTGCCCACGTTTTCCCGGGTCAAAAAGGGCGGCAGGATAAACAGGCCGTTGTTGCGGGTGTGCAGGTCCCATTCCTTGCCCGATCCCAAATGATCCATCAGGGAATGATAGTTCTTCTGCATGATGACGCCCACATTGCGCACCCCGGTGTTGACCAGATTGGACAGGATAAAGTCAATCACCCGATAGCGCCCGGCCACGGGCAGCGCGGCGATGGCCCGGGAAGCGGTCAACTCGCGCAAGGTCAGATCGTTCTTACTGGTATAAATAACGCCCATCAGATCTCTCATTTGGAAGCACCCTCCTCTTCGGCCGCCAGGGCATCCATATCAATCTGAGCGCCGGGCTGAACCGTATAGCCTTTGGGCAGCACGGTATCCTGGCCCACCAGGGCGATATCCCCCTGATCGGTGCCCACCGTGCAGCCCGCGGAAATCACCGCATTTTCGCCCACGATGGCGCGGCGCACCACAGCCCCGGCCATGATGACCGCGCCCGGCATAATCACCGAATCCTCCACCGTGGCCCCCCGGTCGATCCGGACCCCGGCGAACAGCACGCTGTGGCGCACATCCCCGTTGACTTCGCAGCCCTCGGTCACCATGCTGTCCTCCACAATGGCGCCCTTGCCCACATAGTGGGGCGGCATGATGGGATTGCGGGCGTAAATGCGCCATTTGGGATCATAAAGGTCAAAGGCGGGCGGCGACTGCAGAAGATCCATATTGGCCTCCCACAGGCTTTCGATGGTGCCCACGTCCTTCCAATAATCCTCAAAGCCAAAGGCGATGAGCTTTCTGCCATCCCCCAGCATGTTGGGAATGATGTTTTTGCCGAAGTCGTTCTGCGACTCCTTGTTGGCCTCGTCGCCCTCCAGATAGCTCTTGAGCACCGACCAGGTGAACACATACACGCCCATGGAGGCCTTGTTGCTCTTGGGATTTTTGGGTTTTTCCTCAAAATCCACGATTACGTCGTTTTCGTCGGTTTCCATGATGCCGAACCGGCTGGCCTCGCTCCAGGGCACCGGCCGCACCGCGATGGTCACGTCGGCCTTGTTTTTGATGTGCTTTTGGAGCATATCGTTGTAGTTCATCTTGTAGATATGGTCGCCGGACAAAACCAACACATAATCCGGATTAAACTGCTCAATAAAGCTGATATTCTGATAAATGGCGTTGGCCGTTCCCCGATACCATTCGCCGATTTTTCCCTTCACATAGGGCGGTAGCACAAACACGCCGCCGTTGGACAAATCCAGATCCCAGGGCTGGCCGGAGCCAATGTAGCTATTCAGCTCCAGCGGCTGATACTGGGTCAGCACGCCTACCACGTCAATGCCCGAATTGGAGCAATTGGACAGTGGAAAATCGATGATCCGGTATTTCCCGCCAAAGGGAACCGCGGGCTTGGCCATGACCTTGGTCAAAATGCCCAGCCGGCTGCCCTGGCCTCCGGCCAGCAGCATGGCAATACATTGCTTTTTTCTCATTCAGAACACAACCCCTCATAGCAGTTTATCATACACACAGAAAAGAACCACTGTCCAAACGCGCTCTCTGCATCCCCCCTTATGGCTTGCCGCGCGGACGGACAGGCACAGAGCGCCTTCATCGGAGCTCCGGTTCAGGTAAACTATGTTATTATTATACAGAAAAAAACCGATTTAATCTACTCTTTACAATGCGAGAATGGCCATTTCAGCCCAATTTTCGCAAGTTTTTATACAAAAAATCGCCCGGCGGGCGATTTTTGTCCCAACCCATGGAACTATATATGCAATAACGGGTCAGGATAGAACAAAATGTATGAAAAAATATGAACCAAGGCCTCTTTTGCGGGAAAGATACGGTCTTTCCGGGAGGGACAAGGAGCAAAGGCAAAACTTCAGAGCATTGACAAACCTATTTTTTCGTTTGGGGATGCATGAAGGGGCCGCAGCCCCTTCATATTCAATCCACAGCGGCGGCATGTACGCCGCGAGGACGCGGCCCAGGTGGCCGCTTCCTCTATCATTTTCCGGCCGTCACCGAAGGTGACAGGAAAATGATGCAACTCGAAAAAATGAAAATTTTCATTTTTTCGAAGGGTGTTGACTTTGTCAACACCCTGAAAACTTGCCCCTTATCCCGCCGCCCTTACTTGCCCACGGTAATCTCGGCGTAGGCTTCGGCGATATTCAGAATATGATCGCCGATTCGCTCATAGTCGGTGAGCATTTCCGAATACAGGATGGCGCTTTCCGCGCTGCACACCCCACCTGCCAGCCGGTTGAGCTGATTGTTCCTGAAGGCGCGGTTGGTGTCGTCCATGCGCTGCTCAAAGACCTGTTCCTCGCCCAGGATGCGCTGGGCCTGGGCGCGGCTCTCGCCGGTGAGGGCCTCCAGCGCCTGATGGCAAACGGATTCCATCTCGCTGATTTCCTGATGCACCGCGCCGGACAGCTTCAGTTTCTTGTCGCGCATATGCTGGGCGTATTGGGCGATGTTCATGGCGTGGTCGCCGATGCGCTCCACATTGCCGGTGATCCTGTAAATCTGCTGGACGCTGTTGACGTCTTCCGCGCCCAGCTCCAGCGCCAGGATACGGGAGGCCTTTTGGGAAATATGGCTGTTATACAGGTCGATTTCCTCTTCGGCCTGCTCGATATCCTCAATGCCGTCCTTGCATCCGTTTTGGACCGCGGCAAAGGCGGCGCTCACATTTTTCGAGGCCAGGCGCAGCATGGACTGCACATCCCGGGACAGGCTCTCGATGGCCATGGCCGAGGAGCCCAGCTTGTTGCCCTTGAAGAAGGAATCGAACCAGCGGTCCACATCCGAGTCCGGGGTTTCCTGGGGCAGATCCGGCAGGATGCGGGTGGCCAGATAGGCCAATCCGTTGGCAAAGGGCAGGAGCAGAAGGGTGGTGGTCACGTTGAAAATCGTGTGCACATTGGCGATCTGGGCCGCGGGTTTATCGGGGGTAAAGCCGGCGATCCAATCGGTAAAGGGGGTCAATTGACAGATTATGGTAAAGACAATGGTGCCGATGATGTTGAACATCAGGTGAATGATGGTGGTGCGCTTGGCGTTGCGGTTGGTGCCCACCGCGGCCAGCACCGCGGTGATACAGGTGCCGATATTCTGGCCAAAGAGCACATACACCGAGCTGTCCAATCCAATCAGCCCGCCCATGGCCAGGGCCTGCAGAATGCCCACCGAGGCCGAGGAGGACTGAATCACGGCCGTAAACAGCGCGCCCGCCGCAATACCCAGGAGCGGATTGGAGAATTGGGTCATCAGGCCCACAAAGGCCTCGTTGTTCTGCAGGGGGGTAAGCGCGGCGGACATCATATTCATGCCCACAAACAAAATGCCCAGCCCGGCCACAATGCCAAAGATGCTCTGGGCCCGGCGCCCCTTGATGAAAAGACAGGGGGCGACGCCCAGGAAGGCCAGCAGCGGGGCCAGCACCCCGATATCCAGGGCCACCAGCTGTCCGGTGATGGTGGTGCCGATGTTGGCGCCCATGATGACGCCCACCGCGCCGCTCAGGCTCATGAGCCCGGCGTTTACAAAGCCCACCACCATGACCGTTGTGGCCGAGGAGGACTGAATCACCGCGGTGATCACCGCGCCCACCAACACTCCGAGGACTCGGTTGGAGGTCAGCCGCTCCAGTATGTCCTTCATGCGGCCGCCCGCCACCGACTCCAGATTGCTGGACATCATCTGCATGCCGTAAAGGAACAGCGCCAGTCCGCCCAACAGGGAAAACACCATTTCTACACTCATACATAACCTCCTGACAGATAAAAAGGCTCCCCCCGTGACCGAGCCACAGGCGAAGCCTATTCAGTTCTTTTGTACGGAGCCGGTGCGCGTCATTGCTGTACCCCTTCCGCCATCATCTGTCTTCTGTTTTCCATTAATTTGAGTATAGCATGGGTTTACCCGGGGCTTCAACTCCCCCCACGCTTTTTTACTAAGGATTTACTTTTTCAGGCTAAGATTTA
>DVJW01000018.1 GCA_018716505.1 Candidatus Faecaligallichristensenella faecipullorum
GCGGGATGATCGGGGGTGGCCCCACGCCGGGGGCGGCGAGCCCCCACAGTGGCCGTTTCAGGGGGGTTACGGGTGGTTTGGAGGGCCCTAAGGGGGGAGATTCGGAATCCCCCCTGGGCCCTCCAAGAAAAAAGCCTCCCCGCCAGGGGAATTTCGCTCCCTTTGCAAAAGGGATTCCTCCTCCCCAAGGGGGATTTCAAGGGGATTTTTCCTTGCCACCCTTTGCCCAAAATGGTATGATAATTTCATCAACGGTAGAAAAATTGGATGTGAACGAATCGATGGTATTGCTGTCCGTGCAGGGCGTCACCAAGATGTTCGGCGTCAACTGCGTATTAAAGGATATTAACCTTACCCTGAAACAGGGCCAGCGCATGGGCCTGGTGGGGGTCAATGGAAGCGGAAAATCCACCCTGTTTAAAATTATCGTGGGCCAGGATCAGCCGGACGAGGGCACGGTGTCGCTGGTCAAGGGCGCCAGGCTGGGCCTTTTGACCCAGCACGCGGATATACAGTCCGAGCTCACCGTGTATCAGGAGCTGGAACGGGTGTTCGAGCCCCTGAAGGCCATGGAGCAAAAGCTCAGGGATCTGGAGGCCCGCATGGCTGAGGAGCATCAGGATGAGCGCGCCATGATGGCCCTGTCCGAGGAATACGACCGGCTCACCCGCCGCTTTGAGGACGCGGGCGGCTATGAATGGCCCAGCCGCATCGCCGGGGTGCTGGCGGGCCTGGGCCTTTCCGGGGAGCGCCAGCATCAGCGCGTGGGCCTGCTCTCCGGGGGCGAAAAGACCCGGCTGTGCCTGGCCAAAATTCTGCTTCAGCAGCCCGATTTGCTGCTCTTGGACGAGCCCACCAACCATCTGGACCTGAGCGCCACCCAGTGGCTGGAGGATACCTTAAAGAAATATAAGGGCACGGTGCTGGTGGTGAGCCATGACCGCTATTTCCTGAACGCGGTGTGCGATTCCATGGCCGAGCTGTCCATGACCCGGTTGGAGCAATACGAGGGCAATTACGACGCCTTCGCTCGCCAGCGCCAGGCCAACTTGGAGCGCAGGCTCAAGGAGTACAACCTGCAGCAGGCCGAAATCGCCCGCCAGCAGGCCATCATCGCCCGCTATCGCCAGTTTAACCGGGAAAAGTCCATCCGCGCCGCCGAGAGCCGGGAAAAGCGGCTGGAAAAGATGGAGCGGGTGGAGCGCCCGGTGGAGGAACACAAGGTGCGCTTTTCCTTTGAGGCCCGCCGCCGCACCGGGGACGACGTGCTGATGATCAAGGACCTGTCCAAGGGCTTTGAGGGCCGCACGCTGTTCGAGCATTTTTCCCTGCACCTGCGAAGCGGGGACCGGGTGGCCCTGATCGGCCCCAACGGGGTGGGCAAGTCCACCTTGCTGCGCATCATCATGAAGGAGCTTCCCGGGGATTCCGGGGAAATTCAGTTCGGCGCCAATGTGGACGTGGGCTATTATGACCAGCAGCAGGCCTCTTTGCACCCGGATAAGGACGTGCTCAACGAGGTCTGGGACGATTTCCCCCGCATGGAGCCCGACCAGGTGCGCGGCGCGCTGGCCTTGTTTCTGCTCACCGGGGACGACGTGTTTCAGCCCATCAAGACCCTGTCCGGCGGTGAAAAGGGCCGGGTGGCCCTGGCCAAACTGATGCTTCGAAAGGACAATTTACTGCTTTTGGACGAACCCACCAACCACCTGGACATGGATTCCCGGGAGGTGCTGGAGCACGCCTTGGACGATTTCGACGGCACCATTTTGACCGTGAGCCACGACCGCTATTTCATCAACCGGGTGGCCAACCGGGTCATCGAGATGACCCCCGAGGGCGTCACCGAATACCTGGGCAATTACGACGACTACCTGGAAAAGAAGCGCCGCCTGGCCCAGGGCGAGGACGACCCGGCCCAGGGCAAGACCAGGACCGAATTGGAAAAGGAAAAGCGCCGGGCCCGGCTGGCCCGGGAATCTCAAAAGGCCTTAAAGCAGCGGGTCAGCGATCTGGAAAAGCGCATCGCGGACGAGGAGGAGCGCATCGCGGCCCTGGAGGCCCGCATGGCCGACCCGGCCACCTATCAGGACGCGGCCCTGGCCCAGAGCCTGGCCCAGGATCACCGCTCGGCCCAACAGGCGCTGGAGGGCCTGTATGAGGAATGGGAAGAGGCCGCGCTGCTGGCCGCGGAAAAGGAAGGATAAAAAAAGACCCGCCCTGTGTTTTTCATGGGGCGGGTTTGAATCCCTTTTGCAAAGGGAAGCGAAACTTGCCCAGAGTGGGCGGCAATTTTATGGAGGGGCCAGGGGGAACCTTCCGTAATGGTTCCCCCTAGGCCCCTCCAAGCCACCCCTACCCCCTCTAGCGGTTTTGGGGTAACGTTCGCTCCATTTCCGGCTATCGAAGTTTGCCGTGCCAGGCACGGCAGGATAAAGGATAAGGCCCTAATCGAGGCGCAATGCCGCTGGATTAGGGCCCTTTTCTTATTTTGCCGCGTTTAGCGGGCAAATTCAGCAAACCTTTAGCGGAGCGTTGCGGGGG
>DVJW01000185.1 GCA_018716505.1 Candidatus Faecaligallichristensenella faecipullorum
GAGGAGCGGCCCAAGTGGCCGCTTCCTCTATCATTTTCCGGCCGTCACCGAAGGTGACAGGAAAATGATGCAACTCGGAAAAATGAAAATTTCATTTTTCCGAAGGGTGTTGACTTTGTCAACACCCAGAGCCCGTCCATTGCGTTTGCAATGGACGGGCTTTTTTACGCATCGTTTTTGAGCAGTTCCTGCTCTTTTTCCTCCCGGAACTGGTTGGTGTACAGGTTGTAGTAATAGCCCTTCTGCTGGAGCAATTCCTGATGGGTTCCCTGCTCGGTTATGCGTCCGCTTTGGATCACCAAAATGCGGTCCGCGGTGCGCACCGTGGAAAGCCGGTGGGCAATGATGAAACTGGTTCTGCCCTGAAGCGCGGTGGTGATGGCGTTTTGAATCTTCTGTTCGGTTTCGGTGTCCACGCTGGAGGTGGCCTCGTCCAGAACAAAGATGGCCGGATTGGCCAGAAGCGCCCGCGCAAAGCTCAAAAGCTGTTTCTGGCCGGTGGAAAGCCGGTTTCCACCCTCCCCCACGTCGGTATCATAGCCCTTATCGAACTTCAAAATAAACTCCTCGGCATCCACCAGCCGCGCGGCCTGCTCAATTTCCTGATCCGTGGCGTCCAACCGCCCATAGCGGATGTTGTCCCGGATGGTGCCCGAGAACAGATGGGGCTGTTGCAGCACATAGCCCAGGTGGGACTGCAGCCAAAGCTGAGAGCGTTCCCGGTAATCCACCCCATCGATGAGCACCTTGCCCTCGGTGGGCTCATAAAAGCGGCAAATCAGATTGACGATGGTGGACTTGCCCGAACCCGTCTCGCCCACCAGCGCGATGGTCTGGCCAGCCTGAACCTTGAGATTAAAGTTCTTGAGCACCTTTTCCCCGCCGGTATATTGGAAGGACACGTTTTGAAACTCGATATTCCCCTTGATCTCGGGCCAATTTTCCCGCTTGGGATCAAAATTGTCGCCATATACCGCCTGAATTTCCGGACTGTCGGCGATTTCAGGTTCGGTTTCCAACAGGCTCATCACCCGCTCCGCCGCGGCCTGGGAAGACTGCAGATCCGCAAAGATGCGCGCCACGTTGGAAATGGGCTCAAAGATCTGGGTGGTATAGCTGATGAACGCGGTCAGGGTACCGAAGGACATCACCCCGGTAAACACGTCGTAGCCGCCCTTCCACAGCGCGTAGGCGGTGGCCAGCGAGCCCAAAGTGGTGACAATGGGCATGAACAGCGCCGACAGCACCGCGGCCCGGATGGAGCTGACCTTCATGCTCTGGGTCAATTCCACAAACTCTTCGCCGTTGGCCTGCTCGCGCACCAGGGTCTTGGTGGTCTTGGCGCCCATGATGCCCTCGTTAAAGGAGCCGGTGATCTTGCTGTTGGTCTTGCGCACCTGGCGGTAGCTCTCCAAAATGCGCTTTTGAAAATACACCGAGATCACCGCGATCACCGGGATGACGGTCAATACCACCAGCGCCAGCTTTGCGTCCATGACGATCATGACCACTGCGGTCAGGAGCACATAGCCGGCGCTCCACAAAAGGTCGATCAGTCCCCAGCCAATGGTGTCGCCCAGGCGCTGGGTGTCCGAGGTCATGCGCGCCAGCATGAAACCCACGGGGGTGCGGTCGTAATAGGAAAAGGGCAACTCCTGCAACCGGTGAAAGGCCAGCTTGCGGATTCTATGGCACATGCCGGTTTCCACCCTGCCGGCCAGGAAGCTGAAGTTGAAAATACAGATCACCTGGAGCACCACACAGCCCACATAGAGCCAGATAAAGCCGTTGATGCCGTTGAGTTGGCCTTTCGCGATAAAATTGTCAATGGCGTATCGGGTAAGCAACGGAAAGATCACGTCAAAACCCGCGCACAGCAGCATGGTCAACGCAACCCCCACGAGATGGCGGTAAAAGGGCTGAGCATAGCCCAAAAGCCGCTTCCATAGACCCGCGTCAAATCGCTTGGTATAATCCTGTTCCTCTTGGAACTGCATAAACGCCCTCCTTTCGGGCGCAATGGACGAAGTCAGCCGGCCTCGCGGTTCAACTCCTGCTCCAAAGCGCTCTGAATTTGATAAATTCTCCGATAGAGCCCTTCCTCATGGATCAGCTGGCTATGGGGGCCCATCTGGGCCACCTTGCCCTTATCCAGGACCACGATAAAGTCGGCCTCGGCCAAGGTGGTCAGCCGGTGAGACACGATAAAGGTAGTCACGCCCTGCTTGCGCTCCTTGAGCGCCTCGCGAATGGCCGCGTCGGTTTCGGTATCCACCGCGGACAGGCTGTCGTCAAAGATCAGGATGTCGTTCTCCTTGAGCAGGGTTCGGGCAATGGCGATGCGCTGCTTTTGGCCGCCGGACAGGGTTACGCCCCGCTCGCCCACCAAAGTGTCATAGCCCTTTTCAAACTCCAGGATAAAATCATGGGCGCTGGCGGTCCGGGTGGCCTCAAAGATTTCCTCTTCCTGGACCGCGCGCCGGGCAATGCCCACATTATCCTTTACCGAACGGGAATACAGGAAGGGTTCCTGAAGCACCAGCCCGATATGCGCGCGCAAATGGGCCTTGCGGATATTTC
The DNA here is from genome assembly GCA_018716505.1 of Candidatus Faecaligallichristensenella faecipullorum. GTDB lineage: Bacteria > Bacillota > Clostridia > Christensenellales > Aristaeellaceae > Faecaligallichristensenella > Faecaligallichristensenella faecipullorum. The sequence continues at coordinate 2,581 of DVJW01000185.1, forward strand.
GGATATTCACGCCGCCGATTAAAATTTCCCCGCGCTTAACGTCGTACAACCGCTGAAGCAGCAGCATCAAGGTAGATTTTCCGCTGCCCGTGGCGCCCAAAATGGCCACGGTCTGGCCGCGTTTCACCGTAAAGCTCACATCCCTGAGCACCGGGTTTTTGCTCTCGTACTCAAAGCCCACATGGCGGAACTCGATATCCCGGTCAATGGGCGCGTCAATGGCCCCGGGCTCATCCTTTTCCGGCGGCTGACACAGGATTTGGTCAATGCGGTCCAGCGACACAAAGGACTTGCCCATGTCGGCCAATATGCGCCCCAACTCGCGTATGGGCCAGAGCAACATGGAAATATAGCTCACAAAGACCGTCAAATCCCCCACCGTAATTTCGCCGCGCGCGGCCATGAACACCCCGGTAATCAAAGTGATGCACTGCTGAAGCATGCTGATCAGATCTGAAGCGGACCAATACACCGCCAGCAGATCCGACACCTTGCGCTGCTGTTTGCGCAGATGGTCATTGACTCCCGTAAACTTTTCCACTTCGTATTTTTGGCGTCCAAAGGCGCGTACCACCCGAACCCCGGTCAGGTTCTCCTGAAGCACCGCGGACATCTTGCCCTCGGCCTCGTCCGCATCCTTGAAAAACTTCATCACAAACCGGAAGAACAGCGAGGCGAACAGAAACAGCAGCGGCACCAGAATCATGGACATGCCGGTCAAGGCCCGGTTCATTCTCAACATAATTACCAGGGCCACGCCCACCATCAGCACCGAGCGGAACACCGCCACCAGCTGGCCGGACAAAAATCTTCGAATGGTTTCCACATCCGAGGTGCAGCGCTGGATCAGGTCTCCGGTTTCGGCCTTCACATGGTAATCATAATTCAAGGTCTGTAAATGCCGGTACAGACGGTCGCGAATGGTCTTGGCAATGCTCTCCGAAGCCTGTGCGGTCCAACGGCCGCGCAGATATTGGCAGGCTCCGTTGATCACATTGAGCCCGATCAGCGCCACCGCAATCAGCCACATATTGTGGACCAAGTACTCCCGGCCCCCCATGGCATCCACCCATTCGCCGATAAACCCGGGCAGCCGAAGTTCCCGGGTGTCACCGATTACCGCGTCGATGGTTTCGGCCAACAAAAGCGGGGTTACAAAGCCCACCACCACCGAAACCACCACCGCGAGGATCGCGCCCATGTAGCGCGCCATGCTGCCCCGCATGAATTCCATGCTGCGCATCATTCTTCTCGACTTCACAGTATACCCCCCATCTCAATTCATTGATCGTCGATTCCTTGGGTTCCAATTCACCGAAAGAGATTTCATCCGGCGGCACAACAATCCGATGCATTCCCTTTGGACAGGCGGGCGCGGCGCCATCCATAAAAAAAGCCACCGGATTCTATAACCCGATGGCTTTCGCGCGCGACAGTGACCCTTGACGCAGGAAAGGGCCTAGATGCAGCAGCTAAAAAGGCATGGGCTATACGTTCCACAATTCGCGCGCCGCGCAAATCCCGGATTGCCAAAACGAATCACGATATTCAACTGATTCAATCCATTGGCCCTTGTCACGCATAGCCCTCCCTCCTCGATTTTGATTGGAGCCGAGAACAGTATAACGCAGGATTTTCCATTTCGCAATAGTTTAGCCACATTTTTTCACAACAATTCAATTTTTTGTTTATCCATTCCATTAAATCAAACAAATAAACGGACAATATGTCAATTACTTCTTTATGTTTTTCTCATCTGCCCTGGAATAGCGTTAGATAATCAATTTTGTGAATCATCTGACGGTAAGCGTCTCTTCATGCCGTTTTAATTTTTTCATGGATCAAAATGGGGCGCAAAGCCCCTCCGGCTTTGCGCCCCCACTCATTATCTGCGCGCCATCTCTCGATAGGCTTCCTCATAAATCAACACATTTTCCACCGGGGTGTTGGCTGGGATATGGTTGCCCACGGCCATGAAAAAGCCCGGGCACTTCTTTCCGATATCCATGCAGCGCTTGACCTCGGCGCGAATCTGTTCCTTTGTGCCCGAAAGCAGGATTCGGGTATCCGCGTTGCCGATAAAGGAATGGGTCTTCCCATATTTTTCGGCGATATAGCCCATATCGGTGCAGGGCTCCATTACAAAGCCATTGACCCCGGTGTCCGCAATATCATCGATGAACTCATTATAATTGCCATCCGAAGTATAGACGAGCTTTTTTCCACTCTCCAAAATGGGCGCAAAATACTTTTTATAGTTTGGGAAAATGTATTTGCGATACCATTCCGGATGCAAAAACGCGCCCGAGGTCCAGACAATGTCGTCATGAATCATCACGCAGGGCACGTCGGCCTCCGCCAAGGCGTCCATATACTGCTGCATCCAGCTTGCGTAGCGGTTGGCCACCTCGCCAAAGCCGGCCGGATCCATTCCGCAGGCCATGAGCAGCATATCCCAGCCGAATATCGCAATCAGTCCGCTCATCAAGGTGGTATAGATGCCGGTCATGTTGACCTCATCCGGGGTGGTGCGCTCGTTATCCCGGTAGTGTTGTTCAAACTGAGCGCGCACCTGGGCCTTGTCAATGGGGCCATAGACCGCCCAGGGGTCAAATTCCAGCACATCCTCAGGATCCTCAAAGGGACAACTGATCTTGTCGTCATAATCCCCACCATCCGCCGCATAAGAGGCATGGCCCATATTGGTCTTACAGGAGCCAAAAATCTGGTCGCTGAACAACACGCTCCAGTTAAAATCAAAATTCCAGGCCTTGCGCAGGGCCAGCGTGGCCTTACGCCGTTCTTCGGCCGGGCTACCCGCGCTGACGTTTATGCCCAAGGCCCGGCTGATCAACGGCCAATGATACTCGGCCAGCGAATATTCCGTGCGCGGAACCCGATCCGGCATTTCCAGATTGAGCGCCGCCCAACCATCCTGTTTCGACATAGAATCCCCCCGTTCCATGCGTTTTTAACATATAGTTTACTATATCAAAACACTCTCCCATTTACAAGTCCACCGCAATATTCTCCCATTTTGGAACAAATTCCTTTTATTGGGTTTTGAAATGAAGCGAATATATGGAATTTATACTATTTTACGGAAACTTTCCCTCATGCCACCATTGACCGGCTGAGCCCTATACCGCCCGCTGTTCCAAATCCATGAGCCCCATGCGCGCACAGTGAAACAGATATTGTTGAATGATCCCGGCCTGCTTCCCGAACAGCGCCCGTCCGGCCAGTTTGATTCGATGGCGGCCCGACAACTCGGGCGTGAACCAGGCGCGCATCATGCGTTCCACCCAGACGTCCACCGGGAAGGCGTCTCCGTGGCCCGCTCCAAAGAGCAGCACACAGTCGGCCACCTTTTCTCCAACGCCCTTGAGCTCCATAAGACGCTTTAATGCCGACTCATAGTCCATCTCGCTCAGCGCCCGCAGGTCAAACCCCTGATCGATTTTGCGCGCGGTTTCCGTTAAATACGGCGCCCGATAGCCGCAGCCCAGCGCGCGAAGCCGATCCTCCCCGGCGCCTGCCAGGGCATGGGGCGTGGGAAAGCCGTACAAAACCGCGCCATCCACCGAATAGGCCTGGCCCAGCTCCCTGGAAAGCGCATTCACCAGGTTGCGAATGCGCTTGACGTTGTTGTTGGCCGAAAGGATAAAGGCCACCAAAGCCTCCCAGACCGGCTGATTTAAAACGCGCATTCCAGGCAAAAGCTCCAGCGCCCGCCGGGCCATGGGCAAATGGCTGACCTTGGCTTTGATTCCGCTATAATCCCGATCCAAATCAAAATAATGCGCCCAAAAAGGCCAATCCGCGGGGGTTGCGCCCTTGAGCAGCAGGCCCTTTGAACCTTGAGCCAGGGTCACCGCCCGGCCTGCGCACACCGCGGACAACCCGCTCTGAGTTTCGGTCCAATGGAAAACCTGAGCGCTGTCCATGAGCACCAGTTGGGCGTCCAACACTTCATTCGGTATCCAAAAGCCTTCCTCCATACCTGGTTCCGGCATGTTGCACCGCCTCCCCCTTCCCACACCGTGATGTTAAAAAAACCCGCTCCCGGAAAAGAAAACTTTCCGGGGGCGGGCGCATGTTTATTCAACCATTACTCAGCCGCAACCTCAGCCTTGGGATAAACGCTGACCTGCTTGCGATCCTTGCCCAGACGCTCAAAGCGCACGATGCCGTCCGCCTTTGCGTACAGGGTATCGTCGTCACCAATGCCCACATTGGTGCCGGGATGGATCTTGGTGCCGCGCTGACGCACGAGAATGTTGCCAGCCAAAACAAACTGGCCGTCCGCACGCTTGGTGCCCAGTCGCTGGGCAGCGCTGTCGCGGCCGTTGCGCGAGCTGCCCATTCCCTTTTTATGGGCGAACAGCTGAAGATTCATCTTGAACATTTGCTCAACCTCCATTCCTTGCAAATGACCCGGACGAAACCGGGATAATCTCTGGAGATACAGTTCAGTCCGGACAAAAGCGTCCGAAGCAGAACCTGCGCCTGATCGATCTTATCGGCCCGTTCATTCCGGGGCAGGATAACCTCCAGGAGCCCCTCGCGGTCGCTCCTTCGCACCCTTACCGGAATGCCGACCACCTCTTCAAGGCCCAACAGCGCGCTCTGGGTGAGGGCAGAAACCGCGGCGCACACAATATCGCTTCCCTTTTCAGAAAAGCCCGCATGCCCCTCGGCCCGAAATCCACAAAACACGCCTTCGCGCCTGTACAGGGTTATGGTGGTCATCAGCCGTTGATGGCCGTGATCTCAACCTTGGTGTAAGGCTGACGATGGCCCTGCTTTTTGCGCTCGTTCTTCTTGGCCTTATACTTGTAAACGATGATCTTGGAGCCCTTGACCTGGCCCACAACCTTGCCTTCCACCTTGGCGCCTTCCACCACCGGAGTGCCGATAACGGTACCGGTCTCGTCCTTGTTGAGCATCAGCACGTCAAAGCTCACATTCGCGCCGGCCTCAGTGGCGAGCTTCTCCACATAGATCACATCGCCCTGCTGCACGCGATACTGCTTTCCACCAGTCTGAATTACAGCGTACATTTCTGTGACACCTCCTATGCAAAAGTCTCGCCGGATTCAGGCACGCCGAAGCGATTTCAAGCCCGACCCGAGCGGATCACCGCTTTATTATACCCAATCTACGCGCCCTTGTCAACCAAGGCGGCCCTGAGGCGCGCCCCGGACGGCAAACTTAACGCGAATGGAGGCGAATTCCGGAAATCTTCAGGCCTTCGCGGGCTTTTTCTTCAAATAAGTATTGACCTTTTCCACAATTTCCTCCGGCAGCTTCTTTTCAATGGGGAAAACCTTGGCGTTGACCAAATGTTCCGCCGCCAGGAAGGCCATATCCCCGGTTTGCTGAAGGGATTTGGCGGTGATAAAGCGCATATCGTCATAGCGGTTGTGGCCCTGGCATTGGCCGTTCGCCCCAAAGCGGGCCAGGTTTACGCAGGGCACGCCCTTGTCCGCAAAGGGCATGCAGTCGCTGGAATAGATATCCTGGCTCACCTGAACCGGCAGGCCCGCGGCCTTGAACAGCTGATCCAGGTGATGAACCGTGCCCATTTCGCCGGTGACAATGCACCGGTCCGAGCCCATGGCCACCCCGGCCATGTCCACATTGATCATCTGAATGCACTTTTCCACCATGTCCGGATGGGCCTGCACGTCGTGTTTGCTGCCCAAAAGGCCCTGCTCCTCGGATCCGTACCAGGCAAAGCGCAGGCTGCGCCGGGGCGGATTGGCCTTAAAATACCGGGCCAACTCGATTAAAATGGCGCTGCCCGAGGCATTGTCATAGCATCCCTTGGAAAAGGGCACCGAATCGTAATGGCCGCCCAGCACGATCAACTGATCCGGATAATCGGTTCCCGGAATCTCGCAGATCACATTGCGCGAGGTCAAGGTCACATCCTCGGCCTGAACCGATACCCGAATCTTGCTGGCGCCCTTCTGCACCATGTCCTGGGCGGTTTTGGCCCGCACATTGACGGCCACCGTGCGGCCAATATCGTCCAGCATCTGTTCGCGCAGCTTGCGGGTATCCAAATCGGTCTTTTCTTCCTCGTCCATATAGCTTCCGCTATAGGTCAGTATGCCGGCCACCCCGGCCTGCATCAGCTTTTCATAGCGGTCATAGTTGAGGTAGCCGTCCACCAGCACAAACTTGCCCTTGGCGTTTAACAGGTTGGCGGGCACGGCCTCTTCCACATACAAAAAGCCGTAAATCTCGCCCTCCACCGGGGTGCTGGCCGAACCGCGATAGGCCAGGGCTTCCAGGGTCTCCTGATAGGGTTCCACCACCTGCAAAACCGTGCGCTTCACCAGCCCGTCCCGCACCTCAAAGGGCTCGATAACCGGCTCTAAGCCCATATCCTTGAGTTCACCGGCAAGAATTTGCGCCGCGCGCGTTTCTTCCTCGGTTCCCGAAAGCCTTACAAAGGCCATTTTATCCACCAGATCGTACATCCTCTGCCCGTTCATGGGTTATACTTCCCCTCTTCATTGTTTTTCTTGTGCGCGATAAAGCATTCGCCAATACAGTATATCCCATTTTGCCCTTGCCTTCAAGGGTCAGACCAACACCACCTGAACCAACAGCATGTAAAAGGCCGTGCCCCCGAAAATGCTGAACAGCGCATTCTTTTTCCACCTATGCAACACCACCACCAGCGCGGCCGCGGCCAGCTCCGGCAATCCATGGGTCGCGCCCAACCAATCCACATTGCGAAAACAATAGGCCACCAAAAGCGCCATCATGGCCGGGGGCAGCGCCCTGCCCAGGTATAAAAGGGCCTGGGACGGCCTTTTGCCCCGTCCAAACAGAATAAAGGGCAGCATGCGGGTCATTTGGGTGGCCAAAATCATCAGGCCTATGGCGGCCCATACATAGTAAGGCGATTGTGCCGCGCTCATTTTGCCCCCTCCTCCAACCGGCGGACGCCCGCATCCAGGCGCGCCTCCATATGCTTGCGAAAGATCATCAGCCAGCCCAATATGCCCACGATGGCTCCGGGCATCATGGCTTGCTCGCCCAACAGCACCCGGGCCAGAACGCCAAAGACCGCGCCCAGCAAAAAGGGTTCAAAGGCGCGATAGCGCTCCCAAAGATCCATGGCCAACACGATAAACAGCGCGGTCAGGGAAAAATCCATGCCCGTGGTGTTGACCGTCACCAGACGGCCCAGCGCCGCCCCCAACACACTTCCCAAGATCCAGTAAAAATGGCAAAAGGCGCAGACCCACAGCAAATAGGTCTTTTCATTTTCCCCTTCCCCGGGTTCGGCGCCCACATACAGGGCGTAGGCTTCGTCGGTCAGCCCGAAGATCAGATAAATCCGCGCCCAGCCCATGCCCCGAAAGCGCTCCAGCATGGACAGGCCGTATACCATATGGCGTATGTTTAAAAACAGCGTCGTCAAAAAAATCTCAGCAAGCCCGGCGCCCGCCGAAAACAGCATAACCGCCAAAAATTGGGCCGAACCCGCATAGACCAGCGCGCTCATGCCCAGCGCCACCTCCAGGCCATAGCCGGCGTTGCTCAGCAAAAGCCCGAAGGCCATGCCCAACGGGATGTAGCCAAACATTACGGGCAGCGTGGCCCTGAACGCCCGGCGAAATGCCGGTTTTTTTAATTTTTCCTCCATCCGGTGCTTCCCCCATCCTTTGTGCTTTTCATTCCGTCCATTCCATCGTATAATAATAGCAAATGCCAGCTTCCCCTCCTCTGGAGCAGGAAAAATAAGGAGATTGATTGTATGATACTGCGAAGCCTTCCCATTTTCCGCAAG
>DVJW01000186.1 GCA_018716505.1 Candidatus Faecaligallichristensenella faecipullorum
GTTCATGAAAGCAGTTGGACAAGTTATGGGAATCCACGGGAATATTCTCTGTATCCATCAATACGAAACTTGCTTTTTAACTGTCCAAAAGGAATACAAGAGGCGCTCCAAACAATCAAAGATAAACATTATCAAGATCAAGAGTTGCCATTTTGATCTTGTTACCAAAATGCCGCGCACCGGTTCAAAAACTGGTGCGCGGCATTTGCTTCTACATTTGCCCACTATACCATGTGAAAATGTTTTAGTGCCTCCATAATTGCCGCTTCCTTTTCCGGCGGGCACTGCGGTACTTTGGCATCTTCCTTCTTTGACAGATTATAATTCTGCCCCACATCCAACCCGCACTTCCGTTTGACCTGGGAGATATACAGACTGGACACCTTCAGGCCGTGCTTTTCCAGCACATACTCCTTGATTTCCTCATAAGTTGCTTTATTCTCCGCCGCTGTCAAATCCAGCTCGTCCATATCCAGCTCAACCTCAATATGCTGAGTCGATTTGGGTTTGGACAAAAGCGCAACCGTCTCCACATGCCCCGTCCAGGGGAACATATCCACCGGGCGCACGGATTCCAACCGGAACGCGCCGCCCTCACAGAGCAGCTTCAGATCCCGCGCCAAAGTGGCCGGGTTGCAGGAGACATACACCACCCGCTCGGGGCCGGACTTGCGGATGGCCTCGATCAGGCCCGCGTCCACCCCCTTGCGCGGCGGATCCACGCAGATCACATCCGGTTGCCCGCCTTTCAAACCGGGCAGAATTTGGGCCGCGTCGCCCAGAATAAACTCGCTCTTGTGCTCAAGGCCGTTGCGGCGGGCGTTCTCCCGGGCGTCCAGGATGGCGCTCTCCACGATTTCCACCCCCACCACATGCCGGGCCTGCCGGGCCATGAGGAGCGAGATGGTGCCCGCCCCGCAGTAGGCGTCGTGAACCAGCTCGCGCCCGGTGAGCCGGGCGGCCTCGAGCGCCTGGGTATAGAGCACCTGGGTCTGGGTGGGATTAACCTGAAAGAAAGATTGGGGCGAAATTTCGAATTCCAGCCCCAGTATGCCGTCGGTGAGCACGCGCTCGCCGCGCATCAGCCGCGCCCGGCCGTCCAGGGCATGGCGGGGCCGGTCCCGCTGGGTCAGGTGATAAAAGGACTTCATGCCCGGAATCTGGCCGAACAGCAGCCTGCCCAGATCTTCCATTTCCCGGGGGGCCTTGGGCCCGGTACACAGCACGGCCATCACCTGATCCTTGCCGGTGACCCGGGTGACCAGGGCGCGGCAGAGCACCGCCGCATCCGGGCGGGCAGCGAGCCATTTGCGCAGCACCCGGGCCGTACCCAGGCTGAGCGGGTGTTGAAGCAGGCAGCCGGGCGCGTCGATGACCCGATGGCTCATGGGCGCGCGAAAGCCCACCCGCACCCCGTTGGGGCCGGATTCAATGGCGTATTCGGCTTTGTTGCGGTAATGAAAGGGGGATTCCATGCCCAGGATGGGCAGCACATGGGGCGCTTCAAAGCCGCCCAGCCGCTCCAGGGCGTCGGTCACCCGCTGCCTTTTGAGGAACAGGCTGTATTCGTAGTCCATATGCAGCGCCTGGCATCCGCCGCAGGCCGCATACAGCGGACATTGGGGGGCGCGCCGGTGGGGACTGGGGCTCAAGACCGCTTGCAGTTCGGCCTCCATAAAGCGGGCCGAGACGCGCGTCTCCCGCACCCGAACCCTTTCGCCGGGCAGCGCACCCTTTACAAACACCGCCCGCCCGTCGGGGGCGTGGCCCACGCCCTGAAGCTCGGAGCCGCTGCCGTGAATCTCGATTTCCATGATCTGGCCCATGGCCGCTCCCTCCTGCGCGCCGGCTTACTCCGCGGGGTAAGCCTTGCAGACATTCACCCACCCCTGGGCGTGGGATACCTTTTCCAGGGTGGGCAGATCCAACTCAATGGCGCTGTTATCGCTTCCGCAGGCCGGAAAAACCGTTTGAAAGCGCTTCAATGATTCGTCCAGATAGACCTTGGCGCCCTCCGGGTTGTCAAAGGGGCAGACTCCGCCCGCCGCATAGCCGGTGAGCGCCTCCACCTGATCCTTGTTCAACATGCGCGCCTTGATGCCAAAGGCCGCGCGAAATTTGGCGTTGTCGATGCGCGCGTCCCCGGCCGCCACCAGCAGGATGCACCCGTCCGGCTTTTCGAAGGACAGGGTCTTGGCGATGCGCGCCTCTTCCACCCCCAGGGCCTGGGCGGCCAGGGCCACGGTGGCGCTGGATTCGTTGAGCACGCGAATTTTTCGATGCAGGTCATATCCGGACAGATACTCGAAAACCTTTTGTACCGACATAAACAGAAGCGCTCCTTTACATTTGCGGATAACCGGGTTCCCAAAAAAGCGCCGCAAAAAGGTTGCGGCGCTTGAACAGACGAATCGAACAGCGCGCTTTTACAGCGAAAGCACGTTCATTAAATCCATAAATTCCGGATTGGCTTGACGGCGTTTGCCCTTGATCTCCTCAATGGGTACGTCGATAATGGCGTTGTTGTGGATGCCGATCACCCGGCCGCCAATATTATTGCGCAAAAGATCCACCGCCCGCTCGCCCATGCGGCAGCCCAAAAGCCGGTCGTTGGCCGACGGGCTTCCGCCGCGCTGGATATAGCCCAAAACCGTGGCCCGGGTTTCCTGGCCCGAGAGCTTTTCCAGGACCACGCACAGCTTTTGGGTATTCATCTCGCCCTCGGCGAAATAGCTGGGCAGGCCGAACTGATCGCAGAAAGCCTTGATGTCAAAGGGCTGCATGGATTCCCAGGCCCCTTCGGCCACCACCAGGATGGCGTTGGTCTTGCCCTTGGTGCGGGCCACCCGGAGTTTTTCCACCGCGCCCGCGATGCTCCAGGGAGCTTCCGGAATCATGACCATTTCCGCCCCGCAGGCCAGTCCCGCATAGGTGGCCAGATCTCCGCAGTTGCGGCCCATGACCTCCACCAGGCTGGCGCGCTCATGGGAGGTGTTGGTTTCGCGGATGTGGTTGACCGCCTCGCAGATGGTGTTGAGCGCGGTATCAAAGCCCAGGGTGAAATCCGTAAAGGGCAGGTCGTTGTCAATGGTGCCCGGAATGCCCACCGTGGGGAAGCCCAACTCGGTGAGCTTGGCCGCGCCGGCAAAGGTGCCGTCCCCGCCGATGGCCACCAGCCCTTCCACCCCGATGGAGCGCAGGTTTTCGATGGCCTTGATCTGGTTTTCCCGCTGTTTGAATTCAAGGCAGCGTGCGGTCATCAGCATGGTTCCGCCCCGATGCACGATTTCGGCCACACTGGAACGGGTGAGCTCAATATAATCGTCGGAAGGATTCTCGCTCTTCATGAGCACGCCGTTGTAGCCGCGCTTAATGCCCACCACCGACATGTCATAGTGCATGGCGGTGCGCACCACCGCGCGCAGGGCGGCATTCATGCCCGGCGCATCTCCGCCGGAGGTCAATACACCAATGCGTTTCATAGAAAAAACCTCTCCGTTCGTTGTATGATAATGAATGATTAAAATGTTGATGTTGCCGCGTTGATACCCAAAATGGCGGCTTCGTCCCTAAAACCCTTTTTCCATCAGGAAATCCCGGGCCTCCTGAGCCTCGGAGGAAAGCGCCATTATTTCATGATAATTGTCTCCCGAAGCCAATTGACGCGCCACCGGGCGCACGCGAACCATAAAGCCCTCCTCGGTGAGCATGCGCTTGAGCTGCTCCGCCTGACCGGCGCTGCGGGCCATTTGAATCACCACCCATTTGGAGTCATCGGCTTTCATGGAATACGCTTCCCTTCCATTTCGAGCGGCATTTTGGCCGCGGACAAATTATTCCCTTTATATTATATCATAGCTCACCCAAAAAGCAACGCATATTTATCCCGCCCATTGCTCCGGCTCGAAATTTGTATTATTATATACCCGGAACCGCAGGTTCAGGCAAGCATCTTGTTTTGTTTTGGTTAAAATTTGGCGCAAAATTGCGGAAAAGAGGGCGATTATGGGCATATTCCAAGGCTTTATGGTGTTAAACGATTTAGCGGAGAATGTAAAGGCCGACGCCAGGTACGCGGGGGCGGACAATTTTACCGGCCAGGTGGTGGACGGCTACCGGGCGCCAAAGGTGGTGGGCACAGAAGAACTGGGCGCGGCCCTGAAGGAAGTGGCCTTCGAGGCCGGGGAAAAGGGCCTGGGCCTTTTGCTCTTTGACGGCTACCGGCCCGAGCGGGCGGTGCGCCATTTCATGCGCTGGGCCGAACAGGAAGAGGATTTTAGAACCAAGGCCGCCCATTATCCGAACATCGACAAGGATCAGATCATCCCCCTGGGCTATGTGGCCCGGCGCTCGGGCCACAGCCGGGGCTCCACCATTGACCTTACGTTGTTTTACCTTTCCGACGGCCGGGCCCTGGATATGGGCGGGGCGTTCGACCTGATGGACGAGCGTTCCCATCACGGGGCCCAGGGCATCACCCGGGAGCAGGCCGCCAACCGGGCGTTTTTGCGCGATCTCATGCTCCGGCATGGATTTGTGGACTATGAAAACGAGTGGTGGCATTACCGGCTGAAGGACGAGCCCTATCCGGATCGGTATTTTGATTTTGTGATCGAGTAGGCCCGGATCAATCCCGCGCCCCCAGGATATGCAGCGGCGACAGGGCCGCGTAGGAATATGCGCTGAGCGGGCGCATGTAGGCGTCATAGGTATGGGCGGCCACCAGCGGCATTTCCCCGGAGCGGCCCACCACGATCAGGGCGTGATAGTAGTAGCTGCCCCCGTTCAGCAGGATAAAATCCCCGGGCAAGAGCGCCTCCAGTTCGGTTTCCTCGGCAAAGGGGCCGCGTCCCCGATTTTCCAGCAGGAATCTGCGAAAGAATTTGACCCCGGTCCAGGCCGGGGACCGGTCGTTCGGGGAAATGTAATACCACCCGGTGTCCTGGGTCCGGTTCATAATTCCGCAGCCCGCGAACAGGCATTGGGAGCAAAAGTTGGTGCAATCCCCTCCGATGCCGCTCAGGTTCATGTATTGGGGATTGCGGCCCATGGCCCATTTTTCAGCATAGCCCAGGGCGTCCCTCCGGCGATAGGGCACGATCCTCGCCATTTTGTTCATCTCCTTTGGGTTTTGTGCCAGAATATGCGGGGCGGGGGATGGGGGTGAGGAAAAATTATTTGCACTGACAAGTTCATATTGAACACAACATAAAGATTAGAACCTTCTTTGGCGTCGTAGTATGAACTAAAATAGCTTTGTATATACTACGTTCGTGGA
>DVJW01000187.1 GCA_018716505.1 Candidatus Faecaligallichristensenella faecipullorum
GCCGCGTCATCGGATTTACTTCATTTATTCCTCAGATATTAACGCAAAATTGCCCATTTTCAGCGTGCAAGGTTTGCCGGACGGTTTGCAATTTGAAGAATTTTTGAGTATAATCATACATAGCCGGTATCCAGAGGAGCCGGACTTTAGGTGCACTTCCTGTTCAGTGCGTCGGGTATCCGCTTCGTGAACCCGAACGGAGGTTTTTATGGCGAATTCTGTTTCCCGTACCCATGCAAAGGTGCGTGGCCTGGTGATTACGGCCATGCTGGCGGCGGTTTCCATTGTGTTGGCGGTTACTCCGCTGGGCTTTATCAACATCGGCTTTGGACTGGGCGTGAGCGCGACGCTCATGCACATACCGGTTATTGTGGCCGCCTTGAGCCAGGGTATGGGCTCCGGCATGGGGGTTGGATTGGTGTTTGGGGCATATAGCTGTTATTCCGCCTTCACCACGCCCACTCCGGCCAATGCGGTTTTTCAAAACCCACTGGTGTCGATTTTGCCAAGGCTTTTAATCGGCCCGGCCGCCTATTTTAGCTGCCGGCTGATGATGCGCTTGTTCCCGCAGCGGAAAAAGCTGGCCTGGGGCGTGGGCGCGGCGGCGGGCAGCCTGGCCAACACGGTGTTCGTGGTGTTGGCCATGTTGATCGTTCAACCTTCAATATTCATCGGGGAAGGGGAGAGCGCGCTGGTGGCGCTTAAAGCGATAGGCGTGCTGATCGCCACCAACGGAGTGGCCGAATGCGTCATCGCGGTGATCTTGGTTATGGCGCTCATGGGCGCCCTCAGCCGGGTGAAAAAATAAATTCAAAGGGTGTATGGCATGATCTTAACATTGGATATTGGAAACACCAATATTAAAACCGCTCTGTTCGAGGGCGAGGAAATGGTCAATTACTGGAGAATTTCCACAGACCGGAGCAAGTCCTCGGACGAGTACGGCATGATTTTAGCCAGTCTTTTTCAGCATAACCACCGGGAAATGAGCCAGGTGGAGGGAATTGTCATGTCGTCGGTGGTGCCTTCCATCAACTTTACCATAGAGCATATGTGCCGCAATTACTTTGGCATGGATCCCATGATGGTGGCGCCGGGCATTAAAACCGGCATCAATATCAAATACGAAAATCCCCGCGAGTTGGGTTCCGATCGAATTGCCAATGCGGTGGCTGCCTATACCCTGTACGGCGGTCCTTGCATCTTTATCGATTTCGGTACCGCCACCACCTACGGCGTCATGTCAGCCCGGGGAGAGTTTCTGGGCGGCGCCATCTGCCCGGGGCTCAAGCTGGCCGCCGAGGCGTTGGTGGAACACACCGCTAAATTGCCTCGTTTTGAGCTCACCAAGCCGGCCAGCGTCATTGGCCGCAACACCATAAGCGGTATGCAGGCGGGCATTGTATACGGCTATGTGGGACAGGTAACCTATCTGATTAAAAAAATGAAGGAAGAATTGGGCGAACCCAACGCCAAGGTGGTGGCCACCGGCGGATTGGCGCTATTGGTCTCCGGGGAAACCGATGCCATCAATGTGCTGGATGGCCTGTTGACTCTGAAGGGACTTCGACTGATTTACGAGAAAAATAGGGAAGAAACTCTGTAAATACATCAGGAGGCGATTGTTATGATTACCAAGGCAGGACAACAGCCGGTGGAGCTCAAGCCCCAAATGCGCGGCGGCGACGGCACGGCCCATTTGACGCATGTGCTCAAGGGTGCGCTGCCGGAAAATATGCGGCTCTTTTCGGTCATTCGCCTGGAACCGGGTTGCTCTATCGGCTACCATGTACACGAGAACGAAACCGAGTTGTTCTACTTTATCTCCGGACAGGGACAGGTTCAGGACGACGATGTTTTCCTCGAGGTTCAGGCAGGGGACGCCATGGCCACCCCATCGGGACACGGCCATGGGGTAAAGAATACCGGTCATCAGGATCTGGTCATCATGGCGGCCATTGCAAAGTAAGTTTCTTGGGTCAAAAGCGCTTCAAGATCGCTGAGAAGGTGGGATTGAGGCGCTTTTTTATCACGCTCAGGTTAAAAGTCATCTAACCCGCCGGTTGTGATTGAAATATTAAAGCGCGCCGATGTATAATAGCAGTCGCTTTGCCCATCTGAGGCTCAATAACCCAGCTATAAAGGGAAATTTGACAGGAGTTGGACCCCGTGAAACAGCGCAAGGAAAATGACCTGGGAAGAGATAACGTATTGCAATTGGTGCTAAAATTGGCGATTCCTTCCATGATCGCCCAGTTCGTCAACGTGGCCTATGGAATTGTGGATCGCATCTACATCGGAAATATCCCCGAAATCGGCGCCCTTGCCTTGGCGGGCGTCGGGGTTTGCGGCCCCATCATGACTCTGATCTCGTCCTTTTCCAGTTTGGTGGGGCTGGGCGGCGCGCCCCTCATGGCCATGCGCATGGGGGAGGGAAACCGCGAAGAAGCCAGACGCATCCTGTCCAACTGTCTGGTCATGCTCTTTTCTTTGGCGCTTTTTATGATGATCCTTTGTTTTATCTTTAAGGATTCCATGCTGATGACCTTCGGCGCCAGCACGGATACCTTTCCCTACGCAAATGAGTACATGACCGTGTATCTGTGCGGAACCATCTTCGCCATTGTGGGCGCCGGACTCAATCAGTTTATTATTTGCCAAGGCTTTTCGGATATCAGCATGACCACCGTGCTGTTGAGCGCGCTGCTCAATATTATCCTGGATCCCATCTGCATCTTTACTTTGGATATGGGGGTCACCGGAGCCGCGCTGGCCACGGTCATCTCCCAGGCCGCCTCCTGCGCGTTTGTGTTCTGGTTCCTGTTGGGCAAGCGGGTGACGGTAAAGCTGTCTCTGGGCGGCTATTCCGCCCGGATTATGCGCAGGGTATTGACCTTTGGACTTTCCCCGTTTCTCATCGTTGCCACTGACAGTGTGGTGTTGATTGCGCTCAACAGCGCGCTTCAGCGGTACGGAGGGGCGAGCCAGGGCGATCTGCTGGTCACCTGCGCCACCATCGTGCAGAGCTATATGCAGATCATCACCATGCCCATGGCCGGAATTACCGGCGGCACCCAGCCCATCCTCAGCTTTAATTATGGCGCCAAACAGATCCAACGCATTCGCCAGGGAGAACGGTATATTTTGATGCTATGCGTCATCTTTACTGTCATCATGTTTGCGTTTTCCCAGACCATTCCCCAGATTTTCGTCCGAATCTTCACCCAGGAAAGCCAACTGATACAAATTTCCTCCTGGGGCATCCGCACCTCGACCTTGGCCATCATTCCGCTGGCCTTCCAATACACCTTTGTGGACGGCCTGACGGCGCTGGGCATTGCCCGGGTGGCGGTATCCCTATCCCTGTTCAGAAAGGGGCTACTCATCGCGCTGACTCTGCTTTTGCCCATGTTCATGGGCGCCACCGCGGCTTTCTATGCCGAGCCGGTGGCGGATGCCATCAGCTGTCTAACCGCAAGCACCACCTTCCTCTTGCTCTTTAACCGGATTATGTTGCGGCGCAGCGCCATGAAAGACGGCGAGCAACTTTACAGTTAATCGAGCAACTCACAAAAGTTCAGAATATACCGGTCGCACAGTTCCTTCAGCGCCTCACGGCTGCGTATGGCCGTGGGGTCGTCCACCACGATAACCTGACAGCCCGCGGCTTTGGCCCCTTTGGCGGCATACAGCGCGTCCTCAAACATGGTGCATTCCTGAACCGGCACCTTCAGGCGGTCCGCCATGATCTGAAAAAAGTGGGGATCATGCTTATCGGTGACTTCGTCGTCCGTACAAGTGGCAAAGCGCAAATACGGCATGATGCCCAGGCGCTCCAGCAGTGGCCCTGCCAATTTCATGGTCGTGGCCGTGGCCACGCAGCAGGGGATGCCCTGGCGGTTCAGCTGCTTTAGATAGTCCAGCGCGCCGGGCTTGGCCTGCACATCGTGCTCATAATAAACGCTAACGCGCCGGTAGTATTCCGCGATCATTTGGCGCTTGTCCATGCCCAACTGCGGATAGCGCTGGGCATAAATCTCCGCCGCGGTATAGGCCGACATGATGGGCAGCTCGGCCGCCAGATCCACGGGAATCTCGATATGGTTATCCCTCAAGATGTCAAAATTGATCCTTCGCCAATAAATCATGGAATCCACCAATGTGCCATCCATGTCAAAAATAGCCGCTTTCATAGGCGCATGATGCTCCTTTTCTCAATTTTAAATCCATATTACAAGCAAAAACAATTTTGCGTAAGACCTGTTTCACTATTGTAATGTTATTTTTATTTTATATTTCAGCAAATATTTTCAGCCAATGTGCCCATGACGC
Source organism: Candidatus Faecaligallichristensenella faecipullorum (assembly GCA_018716505.1). Classification (GTDB taxonomy): domain Bacteria; phylum Bacillota; class Clostridia; order Christensenellales; family Aristaeellaceae; genus Faecaligallichristensenella; species Faecaligallichristensenella faecipullorum. The sequence goes on from DVJW01000187.1 coordinate 4,333, forward strand.
CATCGGCAGGGTTTTCGCGCCTT
>DVJW01000188.1 GCA_018716505.1 Candidatus Faecaligallichristensenella faecipullorum
GAGGAGCGGCCCAAGTGGCCGCTTCCTCTATCATTTTCCGGCCGTCACCGAAGGTGACAGGAAAATGATGCAACTCGGAAAAATGAAAATTTCATTTTTCCGAAGGGTGTTGACTTTGTCAACACCCAGAAGGCCAGGGGCCCATCGGACCCCTGGCCTTCATTGAATTCATTTTGATTTTAAACGCGCGCGGCCGAAATCGCCATTCCCTCGCCCTGGGGCAAGATCAGATAGCTGCCGTCCTGGGCCTCAATCCGGCCATCCTGGGCGCGCAGGGCATAATCCGCGCCGTTATGCCGGTAGCGCAACAGCCCATCCCGGACGCCCTGGCAGGCCGCGGCCCGGGCCGGGCACCAATCAAAGCGCAGGCCAAAGCCGCCCTCCAGCCGGACGCCCTGTTCGGTGAGCTCGATGCGGGCCGCCTTGCCCTGAACCTCAAAGTCCAGCCGGAGCCCGTTCTCGATCTCACTCACCCGAAGCCGGGTGCACTGGGCGTCCACCCAGCGGCCATCCTGCTTGCACACCACAAAGCCGCCGGCCAGCACCCCGTCCCCGCTCATGCGGTTGCCGTCCATGATGGGCAGGTTATCGTAGACCAGGTATTCGGTTTCGCAAACCGCGTTCAGGTAGCGCTCCCTGTAGTCCTCGGAGAACAGGTAAAAATCGCGCAGCCTGAGCGCGCCCTGGCGCCAGAGCCAGTTGACCCGGTAGTTTTTGCAGTCATACCAGACCGATTGATCGTCGTGCTCCAGGGCCGCGGCGTTGGCCTCGGCGGGCACCTGGGGGTTGTAGCGCATGGGCTCCAGGGCGGCCACCGAGGTGGCCGGGGTGCTGTCAAAGCTGCGCTTGAACCAGCGGCCGGTGTCTCCCATGCGCTCCACGATCAGCTTGCCCTGATCGCGCATTTCCTCAAACCGCTTGAATTGGGCCTTGAGGCCGAACTCCATGGCCGGCCAACCAAAGCTGTTCTCCTGCCCGGCCTGGGCATAGGCAAAGGCCAGGCTGTTGCCCGAAAAATTCTGCCGCATGAACCAGTCAATCCAGGCCTCGCTGCCTCCGCCCAGGGGATAGACCGGCTCCAGAGTGGCCACAGCCTGACATTCGCTGGCCTGGCTGTTTACATCCAGCCCCAGGTCGTACTGGGTCACCGGATCGCTGCCCAACATTCTGAACATGGGCACCGGAATCTGGGCCGCCGGGGTCTGGGCCGGGCTGAGCACGTTATAGCGGCTGGGATAATAGCCCTGGTTCCAATAGCCGCCCCAGATGGTATAGCCATCGGTGCCCCACTGATCCTTGCAGATACAGGCCGCGTCAATGCCGTATTTCTGCTGCATGTACTCAAGGGAATGGGCGTCGATCATCCACGAGCCCACGGACAGCGGATACTCGCCGAACACCTCGCGGAACTTTTCAAACAGCACGTCGATCAGCTTTTCCCGCTCCTTGGGGGTATAGCCCACCGAAAAGCCCACGTTGGCGGCCCAATCCCAGTCAAAGCCGGGCCGTCCCCGCCAGGGCAAACCGGCCTTTTCCACCATGGGCCGGTTCATTTCCAGCCACACGCCGATTTCGAACTGATCCCGGTCAATGCCGTCGAACAGGCTTACCATATCGGGCCTGATCATGGCGTCATACTGAAACAAAAACGTGCCGGGCAGCCCGTGGGCCTTCATGAGCTCGATCTGGCGGGCCACCGGCTCCACCAGATCCATGGGCATGCGCGGCTCAACGCCCCGGATAAAGTTGACGATATTTACAATATTGCGCATAGGGACATCCTCCTGTAATTTGGGATCCTATTTATCATAACCACGGACAGGCCCTTTGTCAATCCAGGTTTGAGGGGATATAAATTTCAAACTTCCGCTTGCCCACCGTCTCCCTGTCCAGCCACTTTGCCCCGGGATATGCGATCTTTTGCGCCTTGTTCATACAGACGGCGATCACGGTTTCGGGCCCGGAAACCGCCAACAGGCTGTCCATGAACCGGTTCAAATCCCCCTGACCGCCGTTCCAATCGACCATTTGGCCATAGGGCAGGTCGGTGATGACGATATCCGGCGGCCCGTCCAGGGAAAGGCCGGCCATCACGTCGGCCTGAAACACCCGAAGTTCGATATTTTCCCTCACCCGGCCCATGAGCCGCCCGGCGCTTTGAATGGCTTCCAAATGAGCGGGTTTTTGGAACTGTTCGTACAGGCCCTTCAACTGATCCAGCCGGGCCGCCATGCCCGCCGGGGTCAGAAGCGAAAGGTTTTTCCCGGCCACCTTCAGCATTTCCGGGTCAATATCGCTGGCCCAGATTCGCGCGATGCGCTCCGGGTTCAAGAGCCCCAACACGGTCAGGCTATAGCCGCCCCCCGCAGCAGCAGTCGTAGACGGAAAGCTCATTCTTTTTGGGGCAAAAGTTGGCGGCGCGCAAAAAGATCTCCTGAATCAGCCTGACCGGAAAATTGGGCACGCCCCGGGCGCCATACAGCACCCGCCCGCTGGCATAATCCTCATAATTCCCATTGGGGCTATACCGATAGACCATGCTCTTCCCTCCCCGGGTGCGGCCGCCCGCCATATTGGCTTAAAAACGCCTGCCGGTCCTGCTCAGAGGAAACCCAGACCACCACCCAGCCGCGCCTTATCCCCAGCCTGCGCAGGGCCTCCAGCCGGTGGTTGCCATCGTTGAGCACAAATTCGCCCGCATGGTAATTGGCGATCAGCGGCGGCAATCCGGCCCCGGCCATCACGGCCCGCTGAAGCTCGGCCACATGGGCCTCAAAGCCCGCCGCGTCCACCCGGTATTCCATTTCGGGTTCAGGCCCGCAACAGCGCTCCAATCCCTCCAGCTCCATTTCCATGGGTCCCAGGTAATACCGCTTTTCCCGCCTCAATCCCTCGGAAAAGGCCGGATTCCGCCCCGCGGACAGCAGGTAACCATGCACCCAGGCCTCCAGTTCGCCGGCCCCGGCCATCCTCAGCGCGGCGGAAAGCGAATTCAAATCTTCCACTTTGCCATCCCCCAAAAACAATGGGCGGCCACCTTTCATCAGGGCTCGCCCATCGAACAATTTTCTTTGCGCCGTCTGGAGCCCATGATCTCCAGAATCAGCAAAAATACCCCCGCCGCCAGCACCAGATCCCCCACGCTGGCCAGGCCCGGCAAATAAGGGAGCCGGATTACATCCCCCAAAAACAGCAGCGGCGCATCCCAGCCCACGATGGCATAATCCAGAATTTCTCCGGCGCGGATCATCTCCAGAGTCTTTTGCGCCTCGGGCATCTCCAGCGCCACGGGCGAGAGCGGCATTTTAAAGCCGTTGGCCACAATGACCGCGAAATTGAGCAGGCTGCCCAGCAAGATCAGCTTCATGCCCCGCCGTTCAAAGTTCAAGGCAGCGAATGCAAAAATGGCCAGATATTCCGGGATCACCGCCATAAACAGCCAATTTTCCGCCGGAACCGGAATCAGCCGGCCTATCAAGGGCAGCGCGGCCTCTATGGCAAATCCGGCCGCCGGAAGCAGTACCCATCTCAGCGGGCGCCCCAGATAGCGCTTCAGCCGTCCGCCCCGAAGGTAGCCCACCGCCAGCGCGGCGATCACCACCAACAACAGCGTCAACCCGATTCCCCCTCCCGCTCCATGACCGCAATCATGGCCTTGACCGCCTCGGGATGGAACTGATGGCCGGATTCCTTTTGCAGGATGCTCAGGGCGCGCGCCTTATCCATGCCCTTTCGATAGGGCCGGTCGCTGGTCATGGCGTCGAAGGCGTCGGCCACGCCCAGGATGTAGGCGTCAAAGGATACCCGGGTATGGTCAAACCCATCGGGGTAACCGCCCCCGGCATAAAACTCATGATGATGCAAAATCATATCCCGTATGGGCTCGCTCAGCCCCACCTTGCCCACAATATCCACTCCGATTTGGGGATGGCGGCGAATGCAATTCATTTCCTCTTCGCTCAACCGGCCGGGTTTTTGAAGGATATCGTCCACGATGCCGATCTTGCCGATATCGTGAAGCATGGCGGCCTCCTCGATATTCTCCACCCGCTCCTTGGGCAGGCGCAATTCCCTGGCGATTTTGAGCGCATATTGGGCCACCCGCCGCGAATGGCCTTCGGTATACTTATCCTTGGCTTCCATGGCCGATACAAAGGCGTAAATGAGCCTTTTATGCTGCTCCTTGGAATCCAAGTACAGCGCCCAGGCGTGGCGCGCCAACATCAGCGGGGCCAACATCAAAATCGCGATCCAATGGCCGGCCTGAACCTGAAACAGCATGGCCATCAAAATGCCCAGGGGCATGCTGGCCAGCACGTTGGGCAAAAGGCCCTTCATCATTTCCAGGGCTTCCTCAGAGGTCAGCTGGCCGTTCAAGGAGAACATGGTCATCAAAATCACGGCGTTGAGCACAAAGGTACCCACCGCAAAAATCAGGGCGCGCCCTATATCCCCGGGCAGCTCCACCGCGCCCACGGTTCCACCCATCCATTGAATGAGCAGGCCGGGCAGCAAAATAGACACCACCAGATTGCCCAGATTGAACAGGGTCTTGGTGGGCGGGGTGTTGTAGATATGATGATATTGACCGGTTTCTTTGTCGTGATCCACCGTGAAAAGGGAGCTTACCAGATACACCGTCACGCCCGCATAAGGGCCCTTGAGCAAAACCGTGCTCAATATGCCGATCACCGACACATCAATGGCGTGATGGCTGTTGATATAGATGGGTTGAGAGCGGCAAAGGGCACAAAGGGCGATCAGGCAGACCATCTGCTGAATCTCCAAAGAAAAATCCACCTGGCCCAAGCCGGTTATGTAGCGGTAAACGGCAAAGGGCCCCAAAATAATTCCAACCAGTATCACGCCCCAGATATACAGCCGTGCCCGCTTGGTCACCCTATCGCCTCCGCTTTCGTTAAACAACGCCGTATTTTTAAGGAACAAAAAATGTATAAAAACGGTCTGCCGCCCCGGAAGTGGAATGTCATTACCTCCAGGTCATGTAAGCGCCGGACGCCAGTACCAAAGATACCAGAGACATCAGAGCGGCAAAAATCTTGGCCTTCTTCACGAAAATAGCCTCCCTCTTCAAGGGCTCTGTCCTTCGCTATAGACAGGCTAATTTCGCTTCGCTATACTGAAGCCGAGGCGGCAAACCGCTTTTATCATAAATCTACCGGGCGCCCGCCACCATGCTCAGGCGCCGGTTCAGGGCGTCCAGGGTGGCCCGAACCGTGCACAGCGCGCTGTCCCCGGTATTTTGAGCCGCGCCCACCAAGAGTCCCGGGCCCATTTCCGGGCACTCTACCACCACCACCGTAACCGAGATTCCTTCCAGATCGCATTCGCGCACCGACAGCGGGGCAAACAAATCGTCGCGGCCCAGGAAACGGTGACCCGCTTCCAGGGTGGCCTGAACCAAGGCGCGCGCCTTGGCCTGGGCGCTGGAGCCGCTCACGGCCTGGCCCTCATAGGGAGTTTCGTCATCATACAGCGTCACCCGCGCCCTATACCGGCGGCCGTCGCTGCTCTGCTCAATGGGCCCGCATTTTAAGCGCTTTTCTGTCCTGGGCAAGGCTGGATGCTCCATGGACGCCGCCTCTTGTTTGAGCTGGGCCACGCTGATCACCCGGTGATCCACCTGGATTCCAAAGGTGGCGGCCAGCGCGGATTCCACATCGCGCATGACTTGCTTGGGGCTGCGCATGCTGCCGGCCAGCACATGGATTTCCGATATATTACCCGCCTCATCCAGGCACACAGTGGCCGAACAGACGCCGCTCAGACGCCTGATCAGCGCGCCGTATTCCTCCGCCAGGTTGATTTCACGCGACATCTCCCGGTCCTGCATAACCGCACACCCTCCTGCCTGAGCGTCTCAAGCCATATCTTTTCGCAAAACATAAATACTTTACTATTTTAATCCAAATCCGCCTGATTTGCAATCGGTTTTTGGGGCCAATCCGCACCAGCACATAAAAGGCCGCGGAAAACCGAATTTCGATTCCGCGACCTTGATGCTATTGCGCGTTAACCTTTTTTTGAACCGCCACAATATCCGCGCCGGCCGCCTTTTGAATCATTTTTTGATGATCCGGATCCACCTTATTGCTGCCGTGAGTCCGGCTGTTTAGAAAATGAATACAGCTATGGCCGTCAAAATTATTTTTGCTGATGGTGCTGCTGCCATGGGGATAGCCGTTCATGGAGGCGGCCACCGTCAAATTGCCCACGGTAATCAACACCGCGCGCCGCTCCCATCCCCATTTTTTGCCGTACAGACAATACATCTGCCAGGTATCGTAAGCCGACACCGTCTCCACATCCGCATGATTGGTTCCTCCGCTGCGCTTCATCCTGAAGCTCACCCCGGTTTCCACATCGGTCACCGTATAGACGGCGCCCACGGCCAAGGGCCCGCCCTTGCCAAAATAGGCGGCGGTCTGATTGTCGAACCAATCGATATTCCTTACCGGATTGAGTTTGGGTTTCACCGGCGTCCCGCTGACCTTTACCGGCTTGGTGCGGTATTTCAGGGGCTCCGGCTCGCCCGTGGCCCTTTGCGCGCTGGGAGAATAGAGCCTTTTGAGGGTTCTTTGACCCGCCACCCCGTCCACGGTGAGCTTATTCACCCGCTGGAACCACTTCACCGACGCCTCGATCACCTCGTCAAAGCGGTTGGTCAGGCTGCCGTCGTAATAGCCCAGCACCCGCAGCCGGTTGCTGAGCAAGATCACCTGATTATTCCTGCTGCCATAGCAAAGGGTGGTGTTTTTGTTGACCTTGTCGTCGGGCAATTCCACCGTGTCCAAGGTGGGCGCCGGAGTGGGCTTTGCGGTGGGCCTGGGGGTTGCGGTGGGTTTTGGAGTGGGCGTGGGCTTGACCGTGGGCTGGGGGGCGCTGCCGGCGTAAAGCGCCACCTGGGTTTTGTGATCCGCCACGCCGTTGGCCGTAAGGCCCGCCCGCTTTTGAAAATTCTTGACCGCGGTTACGGTCTTGCTGTCATATTTGGTGTTGACATATTTGCTGCTCAGATACCCCAAAGCGCTGAGCCGCTTTTCCAGGGTCTTCACCGCGCTTCCGCTGCTGCCCTTTTTCAGGGTTTTATAGGGCGCGCGAGGCGCGTTCGCCGCGTACAGCGCGGTTTGGGTTTTATGGCAGGCCGTTCCATTGGCCTTGAGGCCCACCTGTTTTTGAAAGCTCTTGACCGCGGTCACGGTCTTGCTGTCGTATTTGGTGTTGACGCATTTGCTGTCCAAATAGCCCAACGCGTTGAGCCGCTTTTCCAGGGTCTTTACCGAGCCTCCGGCGCTGCCCTTCTTCAGCGTCTTATAGGTGGACGCCGGGGTCGGGGTGGGCCTGGGGGTGGCGGTGGGCTTTGCGGTAACGGTGGGTTTCGCGCTGGGCGCGCCGGTGCTCCCATTCACGGGCTGGGCCAGGCTGGAAAAGAGGTAATGCTGGGTATACACGCTGGCCGAACCGTTGGAAGCGCGGGGAATACCCATCTTTTTTTCAAACCGCTGAACCGCCGCCTTGGTCTTGGCGTCATACTTTTTGTCCGGGATGCCGGTAAAATAGCCCAGCTGTTTAAGCCTCGCCTCCAGCTTTTTCACCGCGGTTTTGTTGGCGTTCATCTTTAGCACGGTATAACTCGCGCATTTGGGCGCGCTGGCCGCAAAGAGCCTGCTCTGGGTGACCTCGTCGGCCTTGCCGGTGGGGGTAAGGCCGGTGGCCAATTGAAAATACCTGACCGCCGAGAGGGTGGCGTCTCCATAATAGCCGGTGGCCGTGGATTGGGTATACCCCAAAAGCCTCAGCCGCTGTTGAAGCTTTTTAACCTGACTGCTGCGCTGGCCCTTTTGCAACGTCGCAGCCATGGCAACCGGGGCCACCCAAACACTCAGGATCACCAACATCGCCAGCATCAACGCCAGGCATCTCTTCCCAGGCTTTTCCATAGCACACCTCGTTTTTCCAATTCATTCCATTTTTACCCGTATTATATGACAGAATGGTTACAAAGTCAATTCTTTGCGTAACAACGAGGTCATTTTGTTGTTTTAATTTCGGAAATTGCGTCATAAGATTTGGGGACTTCGCCCTCGAAACAGGTTTCATCCTGATCCGAGCGCAGCATGATTTTCCCGCCGTACTGGCTTAAGATTTCCTCGACAATATGCAGCCCCATGCCCCGGCCGGTGCTCTTGGTGGAAAATCCCTGTTCAAAGATCTTATCCGCAATCTGCCGCGGAACCTTGGGGCCGTTGTTTTTGACCCGAAAGCCGTAGGTATGGAGGTTCTCCCAGGTGCTGACCTCAATCGCCGGATGCTCGGTCTGCTTCAGGGCATCCATGGCATTGTCGATGAGGTTGCCCAGGATCCGGCACATCTCCCAATCGGAAACCGGCAATTTTTCAAAGGACGAGCGAATATCCAGCCGCATTTGTATGCCCCTGGCATCGCAGTCCGAAAGCTTGGCGGCCAGCAGCGCGTTCAGGGCGGGCACCGCGGTTTTCAGCGCCCGGCCCACCTTTTGAATATCGCCATATACCTGCTCAATGTAGGACCGGGCCTCCTGATTTTCTTCCATTTCGATTAAACTGTAGACCACCTGAAGATGGTTCATGAAGTCATGGCGCTGGGCCCGAAGGGTGTTGTTCAAATCCTCCAGCTGGTTGTAGGCATCCTCCAGCATATGGGCCTCCTCGCCCATGCGCCGGGCGCTGAAGGCCTCCCGTATATCCAACACCGCGCCCCAGATCACCACCAACGAGACCGTGCAGGACAGCATCTGCTCGGTAAGGCCGGTAAAGGCGTGGCCCTGGGTGGCGATGGAAAACAGGGCCACCGTGAGCGCCGCCACAATCTGCAGCGCGTTGACCACTATGGCCGAGACAATTACCTTATCCAAATTGATCCGATCGCGAAAATGATGGCGCATAACCCTCTCCTTGGCCTTTGAAAATATTCCGCGTTTATTATACGCCTAAATTCCCCTGTCGCGCAATCCCAAAGAAGGGCCGAATCCGCCGGCGCAAAAGGCGGAAAGGGCTTGGGGGCAAAGGTACCCATATAGGAAACCCGTTTTTCACGCCTTTCCACGAAAACGAATTCCACGGCTTAAAGCAAACGCGCTTGAAGTTAACGGTGAAATCTGGTTTACTTATGAAGGTTCAGATTTTGAATCTGGTTACAATATATTTTGGAGGCGCTTGAATCATGAAGGATATGAACGCGAAGACCATGGCATACGGCGGACTGTTGGCCGCGCTGTCGCTGCTTTTGACCATGTATGTGCATGTGCCCATGCCCATGACCCAGGGTTATGTACATTTGGGAGACGCAGCGGTGGTGCTGAGCGGCCTGGTGATGGGGCCTTGGGGCGCGATCCCCGCGGCGTTGGGCTCGGCTTTGGCCGATCTGTTGTCGGGCTTTGGGCTATACGCCATCCCCACCTTCATCATCAAGGGCGTTATGGCGCTGGCGGTGGGGGCGTTTTTGAAGGATGAAACCGGCCTTTCGCTGAAGTGCGTGTTGGTGCTGATCCTGTGCGAGCTCTGGATGGTGCTGGGATACTTCGTGTTCGAGGGCTTTGTGTACGGATGGGCCACCGGGGTGGCCGATCTGTTGGGCAACGCGGTTCAAGGCGGGGCAGGCGCGGTATTGGGCGCGGTGCTCTGTCAGGTAGCGCCCAGGCTGCGCAAGAGCCTCAAGTAATTGAAAAACCCGGCCGTTTCTTTGGGAAGCGGCCGGGTTTTCAGCGTGTCGAAAAAAATCGACACGCTGTCAGGAAAATGAATTTTTCATTTTCCTGAGTTGCATCATTTTCTTGCTGCCTTTGGCAGCGGCCAGAAAATGATATCGGAAGCGGCCACATGGGCCGCTCCAGCGGCGCGGCGTCAAAATCTTCGATTTTGCCGTCGCGGTCGGCGAAGCCGACTTGGAAGCCCAAAGGGCTTCCAACCTTGAACCGCAAAGCCGGTTCTGCGGATTTCGAAGGCCGCGCT
>DVJW01000189.1 GCA_018716505.1 Candidatus Faecaligallichristensenella faecipullorum
GCCCCCGGCGCGGGGCCTCCCCCGCAACACTCCGCTAAAAGTTAGCTGAATTTGCCCGCTAAGCGCGGCAAAACAGAAGAAACGGCCCTAATCCAACGGGCGTTGCGCTTCGGTTAGGGCCTTAGCCTTTATCCTGCCGTGCCTGGCACGGCAAATTCCGATAGCCGGAAGCGGAGCGAACGTTACCCCAAAACCGCTGGAGGGGGTAGGGGTGGCTTGGAGGGGCCTAGGGGGAACCATAACGGAAGGTTCCCCCTGGCCCCTCCATAAAACTTGCGCCCCGCCAGGGGAATTTCCCTTCCCTTTGAAAAAGGGAAGTAGCCCTCCCCCTGGCCCCTCCATAACCCCCCATGTAAAATCTTGTCGAAATTATGGACATCCCGTCCGGTTCATGCTATAATTCATTTATTCTCAAATTTGAATTTCATTTTCCGGTGACTATGGCGAGAGGGTCCCACCTGTTCCCATCCCGAACACAGAAGTTAAGCCTCTTAGCGCCGATGGTACTTGGCTGGAAACGGCCCGGGAGAGTAGGTCGTCGCCGGATTCCATCAATGGGTCATGCACTGCTGGTCGGTGTGTGGCTTATTTTTTATTTGCTTTTCAGCTGTTCCAGCACATCCAAAATCTTCCCCGGCACCGGCACCCCCAGCTTGGCCGCGTTCTCGGTCATGCTCACCGCCTCATTGGCGATGTAGAACAGGATCGCCGCGGTCCGGCATACCGCTTCCTGGCCCAGGGCCGCATCCAGCTGGGCCGCCAGCATCACCACCAGGAAGATCACGCCCTTGCGCAACAGCCCCCAGAAGCCCACGCTGCTGGACAATTTCTTCTCTTTTATGGCGCTCAGCACCCCGGTGATGTAGTCCAGGGCCATGCACACGGTGAGCACCTTCATGGCCGCGTCCCAGCCGCCCATCAGGCCCACCGCCATCCCGGCCAGGGCCCCCAGCCAGTTGTAAACCCTATCCATGTTCAGGTATCTTGCCGCCTCCTTCAACATGTTCATCCCGCCTTTTCCTTGGCGTACTTGCCCGACACCCAGACCGCCTGGCCGCCCAGGATCACCGGAATCCAGCCGTTTGCCTCCGCCTTGTCCAGCCTGTCCCCCTTGCGGGCGATGGCCACGCGCTCGTATTGGGTGCCCGGCCCCAGCCTCAGGTTGACCGTGCCCCCGGTGATCGTAACCTCGCCGGAGGCTACCGGCTTGTCCTCCTCCTCGGGCGCGTCACCGCCGGAAGGTCCGGTCCCGGCCAGGGCGTCCATCAGCGCCGCCAAGGACTTGGACCCGAACTGGCCGTCCACGCTCAAACCACTGGCCTTCTGGAAGGCCTTCACCGCCTCCACCGTCTCGCCGCCGTACTCGCCGTCCGCCCCGTATTTGGGCAGCTTGTACCCCAGCTCCATCAGCTTTTCCTGCAGCGTCTTCACGTCCGAACCCTTCATGCCCTTCTTCAAAATCCGGTCGCCCAGAACCGTGTCCTTCGGAACATCCGTCCCCCCTTGATACTCGATATATGGGCATTCGCACCAGTTGGTCCAGGTGCGGTCCTTAACCCGGGTCTTGACCACCCCGTAGTTGAAGCCCCGGGCCTCCACCGCGTAGCCGCCCCCCACATACACCCCGATGTGCCCGTCCCGCCAGAGCAGCAGGCCGGGCGTCTCGGGCAGGGTCTTGATGGATCCCTTCACCTTGGCCGCCCTGTACATGCCGTTGGCGCTCACGTCCGGGCACCCGTTGATGGCGTAGCCCGGATCGCCGTCCGTGCCGTCCCAGCAGTAGCCCTTAATCAGGCCCACGCAGTCGGTGCATTTCTTGCCCTGCCGGATGTGCTGTTTATAAGTTGCCATGCGCCCCGCCGTGTAGTGGCTGGGGTACTGCTTTTTCTTGGCGTTCAGCCGGCTCTCGGTGCAGCTCTGGCAATAGGTGCCATACCAGTACACCTGCCCCACCCATTTCTCCGCGTGTTCCACCAGGCCTAAGTTAGTTTTTGCCATGTTTCAATCTCCTCCGTTAAACAATTTAGGTACGCGAAAGCCGCGCCCAATGAGCGCGGCTAAATGCCCAGCAATGTCTTCAGGTAACGTTCGGGCAGCCATGCCCTATTCTGATTTCCCGCACGCGCTCGCCTCCATTTCGCTTAATCTGGCCTTGAGTTCCTCAATCTCCCTCTGCTGATCCTGCACCACCTGAACCAGCGGGGCCAGGATCTCGCCGTACATAAGCCCCAGGTTGTCCTTATCTTCGCCGTCCGCCGCCGCCCAGTCCGGGGCCAATTTCAGCACATGCTGGGCGATGAACCCGGTATGCCGCTTTCCGTCCTTGCCTTCGCTCCTGAGCCGGTACTGCCGGGGCCTCAGCCCCATAACCAGCGCCCTGGCGTCCTCTATGGGCGCGATATCCCGCTTTTCCCGGGCGTCCGAGCTCACGACTACCTGATTCTGCGTGTATATATACCGCCACCGGTAATCGGGCAGCCCGCAGTTGGCCGCCCCGTTGGTTATGGGCCGGATATTCCGCTCGGTCAATATGGAACCGCCGGTGAAATAGTGGTTCTCCGGTGAATAGTAGTTCGCCGCGCCCGACGCGTTGAAATCCAGCGCCCCTTCGCTGGTTACTTCCACGTTCTGTGAACCCCAAATCCTCAGGTAGTTTACCGTACCCCCGCCCGAACCACTGCTGTATATGGCCTGACCCGCGTATACGCCGCCCAGCAATACCGTTCCTTTGTAACAGCTGAGCCCCTCTCCTCCGGTGTCCGGGCCGCTTAAATCATCATCCGTCATTTCGATTCGAAACTCGGAATTCTTCGATGTATTCCGGATCTGCCTGGTGGCGAAATACCCCTTGCCGGTATTGGCATCGTACCCGGCCCCGGCCAGCATGTTTCCGCCGTCGTCGTACACACCGAATTTGCTGGCGTCGGCCTGGAACTTGGTTTTGAGGCCCGATTGCGTCACCACGATGCCGTTCTCCGGGGAAATCTCCACCGCGTTGGCGTTTACATGGTC
>DVJW01000190.1 GCA_018716505.1 Candidatus Faecaligallichristensenella faecipullorum
ACGGGTGGTTTGGAGGGCCCTAAGGGGGGAGATTCGGAATCCCCCCTGGGCCCTCCAAGAAATGAGCCTCCCCGCCAGGGGAAATTTCGCTCCCCTTTAGAAAAGGGATTCACCCTCCCCCTGGCCCCTCCATAAAACCCTTCCCCGCCAGGGGAAATTTCGCTCCCTTTGCAAAAGGGATTCCCAAAAAGGAGGTCATCCCGTGCCAAACGACACCATCGCGGCCCTGGCCACCCCGCCCGGGGCCGGGGCCATTGCCATTGTGCGCCTGAGCGGGCCCCGGGCCAAGGAGATTCTTTTGGGCTGCTTTGCGCCCAAATCTCCCTTTCCCCCAGGGGGTCCCAAAAGCCACCGCCTGTATCTGGGCGCGCTTTTGGACGGGCAGGGGCGCAAGATGGATCAGGTGATGGCCGTGTACATGCCCGGCCCCAAAAGCTACACCGCCGAGGATGTGTGCGAAATCCATTGCCACGGCGGGCGGGTGGCCCCGGCCCAGACCCTTTCCCGGGTGATGGAGCTGGGCGCCCGGCCGGCCCAGGGGGGCGAGTTCACCCGCCGGGCCTTTGAAAACGGGCGCATTTCCCTGAGCCAGGCCGAGGCCGTGATGATGATGATCTCGGCCCGGGGCCAGGCGGCGGCCCGGGCGGCGGCCCGGGAGATGGAGGGCGGGGTGAGCCGCTTTGTGCGCGCGGCCCAAAAGGAAATCGAATCCATGCTCAGCGAAATTTCGGCCTGCACCGATTTTCCGGAGGAGGTGGACGAGGGCGAGGCCGCCCAAAATCTTTTGGGGCGGGTGGAAGCGCTGTTGTCGGAAATGGAGCGCCGCGCCGATCCGGACGCGGCCCGGCGCGTCACCGACGGGGCGTCGGTGGTCCTGTGCGGCCGGCCCAACGTGGGCAAGAGCTCGCTGATGAACGCGCTTTTGGATTCCGAGCGGGCCATTGTCACCGGCACCGCGGGCACCACCCGGGACGTGCTCACCGAGCGCATGGTTTTGGACGGGGTGGAAATCCAGCTTTCCGACACCGCAGGCCAGCGGGAAACCGAAAACGAGATCGAGCGCATGGGGGTGGAGCGGGCCCGGCGGGCCCAGGAGCAGGCCGACGTGGTGCTGCTGGTGCTGGATGGCGCCCAAGAGCTCACACAAGCCGACAGGACGCTTTTGGACGGGGCGGACGGGCGCTGTATCGTGGTGGCCAACAAAAGCGATCTCGGGGCCGCCTGGGGGCCCGAGGCGCTGAAGGCCGGCCTGCCCATGATCCGGGTTTCCGCCCGGACCTCAGCGGGCATGGCGGAATTGCTTGAGGCGCTGAGGCGCCGGGTGCGGGTGGAAGAGCGGGGCGAGGAGCTGCTGACCGTCCAGCGGCATATCGGCCTGTGCCGCTCGGCCATGGAGGCGTTGAACCGGGCGGCGGAGGTGATGCGCGCCGGCATGCCCCTGGATCTGTGCGCCGCCGACCTTTGGGAGGCCGGGGAAAAGCTGGGCGAGATCACCGGGGACAACCTGACCGGCCAGGTCATCGACCAGGTGTTTCAACGGTTTTGCGTGGGGAAATAGCGTTTGGAACCTTTGATAAAGGGAGTATAATCTTTCACCTATTGAACTAAGCTATGCGGGTCTGGGCGGCAGCCCAGCGGGCTCCGGGCAGCGCCCGGCCGTTTGAAGGGGGTTATGGGTGGTGTGGAGGGATTTAAGGGGGAGGATCGGAACTCCCCCTAATCCCTCCACAAGAAATCGTTTTATTTGAAAGCTGGTAGCCCGAAGGAACCTCCGTTTCCTTCGGGCCTTCTTTTTTGCCAGGATCCGGCTTTTCGCGCTTTTGGGCGGCTTTGTTAACTTTATTGCAGGAAAATTCCGACAGAACAGAGAATAAATCAGCAGAATGGGCGCGCTGCGCCGGCAGCGAGGGAGGGGGCATCCATGGAGGATTTTCTGCCCGGGATTCTGTCCACGCCGCGGATGTTTTTGTATGCCTTTGATGAGGAATGGGCCCCGGAGGTGCGGGATTTTCTGATGCGCAACCGGGAATATTTTCAAAGCCGGGAGCCCCGCCATAACCAGGAATACTATGCGCTGGAAGGGATTGCCGCCCGCATGCGGGCCGCGCGGGCCCAGATGCGGGCGGGGGGCGGGGTCACCTACTACGGCTGCCTCAGGACCCGGCCCGGCCATATCGTGCTCAACGCCATGCTGTCCACCGGGGAGATCGAGGGCGCGCGCTTCGGCTGCCTGGGCTACCGGATGGATCAGGCCCATGTGGGTCAGGGGCTGATGACCGAGGGGCTGGAAAGGCTGTTGGCCCTGGGCTTTCAAATGCTGCAGTACGACTACATCGAGGTCCTGATCGCCCGGGACAACCCGGCCTCGGCCCGGGTGGTTCAAAAGCTGGGCTTTGTGCGGATGGACGGGCCGGAAACCGAATTTGAGATCAACGGGGCCGGCGCGCCCCACGCCCGGTACCGGAGGTATCCCCAGGGGGTTCAGAGTTTATAAAAAAATAAAAGGAGGCGTCCCATCATGAAGAAATCCATCAACCAATGGTCGTTCCCCGCGGGCATGAGCCTGCGCGAAATCATGGAACTGGCCAAGCGAACCGGCTACGACTGCTTTGAACCGGCCTTTGACGAGACCGGGGAGCTGTGCCTGAATTCCACCGATCAGGAGATTATTGCCATCAGGGACATGGCGCGGGATATCGGCCTGCCCCTGTGCAGCCTGGCCTCGGGCCTGTACTGGCGCTATTCGCCCACCGACAACGACCCGGCGGTGCGCGCCCGCTCGCTGGAAATCATCCGCCGCCAGCTGGAGGCCGCCAAGCTGCTGGAGGTGGATACCATTCTGGTGGTGCCCGGCTCGGTCAAGGGCGGGGACGATCCGGTGGACTACGACGTGGCCTACGACCGGGCGCTGGAAGCCATGGAAAAGGCCAAGGATGACGCCAGGGACATAGGCGTTTCCATCGGGGTGGAAAACGTCTGGAACAACTTTTTGCTCTCGCCTTTGGAGATGCGCGACTTCATCGACAAGGTGAATTCGCCCTGGGTGGGGGCCTATCTGGACGTGGGCAACCTCATCAAGTTCGGATTCCCGGAGATGTGGGTCAAGATTTTGGGCAGCCGCATCAAGAAGGTGCACGTCAAGGACTTTAAGCGCGACGTGGGCAACTTTGGGGGCTTTGTGGACCTGCTCAGCGGGGACGTGGACTTCCCCAAGGTGGTGAAGGCCCTGGAGCAGGCGGGCTACGACGGCCCGCTCACCGCCGAGATGAGCGCCGAGGGCTGCTTCCCCGAGGATATCGTGCGGCGCACCTACGGGGCGCTGGAAAAGATATTGTCCAAATAACATGAACTGGAAGGATGGGATCAAATGAACCGTATCGGCGTCATGGTGGATTCGTTTAATATCGGGGTCATGGACGGGCTGGACGCGGCCCAAAAGGTGGGCGCGGGCGCGGTGCAGATCTATGTGGGCGGCCGCGGCGCGGTCAAGGAGGTCTGGACCCCTGCCTACCGCAAAGAAGTGTCCCAAAAGATGAAGGACAACGGCCTGGTGGTCTCGGCCATGTGCGGGGATATGGGCGGCCACGGCTTTGAGCTGAAAGAGGAACAGGATTGGCGGGTGGACGAGACCCGGCGCATGTTCGAGCTCACCCGGGAGCTGGGCGGGGATATTCTGACCACCCACATCGGGGTGGTGCCCGAGGACGCCGCCAAGCCCCGGCGGGCCGTGATGCTGGAGGCCTTGAACCGCCTGGCCGGGTACGCCAGGGAAATGGGCTGCCGCATGGCCATCGAGACCGGCCCCGAGCGGCCCGAGATCCTCAAGGCCTTCCTGCAGGAAATCGAAGGCGGGGTGGTGGGGGTCAACTATGACCCGGCCAATCTGAAGATGGTGCTGAACGAGGATCCGGTGAAGGGGGTTTACACCCTGAAGGACTACATCCTGCACACCCACGCCAAGGACGGCCGCATGATCAACTATGTGGGGCCGGAGACGGTGTACGGCTTCTTCGCCGAGGGCGGCATTGGGGATCTGCGCATGGAGGAATGCTTCCTGGAGACCCCGCTGGGCCAGGGCGACGTGGATCTCAAGGGCTGGATCGGGGCGCTGAACGACATCGGCTACAAGGGCTATCTCACCATTGAGCGCGAGGTGGGCGGCAACCCCTACGCGGATATCGAACTGGCGGTGAATACCCTGAAGGAGCTGCTCTAGGGGGTTTTTCCTTTTAAAAAAGGGAAGAAAAATTTCCCCTATAATTCCCCTTGGGAAGGGAGCCTTTTTATGAGGGGGCCAGGGGGAGTTCCGATCCTCCCCCTTAGGCCCCCTCAAACACCCCCTAACCCCCTTCAAACGGCCGGGCGCTGCCCGGAG
>DVJW01000191.1 GCA_018716505.1 Candidatus Faecaligallichristensenella faecipullorum
GACCTGGTGGACGAGGCCTGCGCCATGGTGCGCACCGAGATCGACTCCATGCCCGCGGAGCTGGACGATATCTCCCGCCGCATCATGCAGCACGAGATCGAGGAAGCCGCTCTGAAAAAGGAGACCGACGAGCTCTCCAAGGAGCATTTAAAGGAAATCCAAAAGGAACTGGCCGATATGCGCGCGCAGTTCAAGGAAATGAAGGCCAAGTGGGAAAACGAAAAGAGCGCCATCACCAAGGTGCAAAAGCTGCGGGAGGAGATCGAACAGGTCAACGCCCAGATCGAGCTGGCCCAGCGCAACTACGACCTGAACAAGGCCGCCGAGCTCAAATACGGCCGCCTGCCCGAATTGCAGCGCACCTTGGAGAGCGAGGAAAAAATCGCCGAGGCCGCCCAAAGCAACCATTCGTTGCTGCATGACAAGGTGACCGACGAAGAAATCGCCCGCATTGTGGCCCGCTGGACCGGCATTCCGGTGGCCAAGCTCATGGAGGGCGAGCGGGAAAAGCTGCTGCATCTGGACAGCATTCTGCACGAGCGGGTCATCGGCCAGGACGAGGCGGTGCAAAAGGTCACCGAGGCCATTATCCGCTCCCGCGCGGGCATTCAGGATCCCAACCGGCCCATCGGCTCCTTCCTGTTCCTGGGCCCCACGGGCGTGGGCAAGACCGAATTGGCCAAGGCGCTGGCCCAGGCGCTGTTTGACGACGAAAAGAACATGGTCCGCATCGATATGAGCGAATACATGGAGAAGCACTCGGTGTCCCGTCTGGTGGGCGCGCCTCCAGGATATGTGGGCTACGAGGAAGGCGGCCAGCTCACCGAGGCGGTGCGGCGCAAGCCCTATTCGGTGATCCTGTTCGACGAGGTGGAAAAGGCGCATCCGGACGTATTCAATATTTTGCTTCAGGTGCTGGACGACGGCCGCATCACCGATTCCCAGGGCCGCACCGTGGACTTTAAGAACACCATCATCATCCTGACCAGCAACCTGGGCTCCAACTACATTCTGGAGGGCATCGAATCGGACGGCCAGATTTCGGACCAGGCCCGGGAACAGGTGGAATCCCTGCTCAAGCGCCAGTTCCGGCCGGAATTCCTGAACCGTCTGGACGAGATTGTGTTCTATAAACCGCTGACCAAGGAGGAGATCACCTCCATCGTGGATTTGCAGATGGCCGACCTCAACCGCAGGCTCAAGGATAAGCAGGTTTCCGCCCAGCTCACCCCGGCGGCCAAGGACTTTGTGGTGGAACAGGGCTACGACCCGATCTACGGCGCGCGGCCGCTCAAGCGCTTCTTGCAGCGCAAGGTGGAAACCCTCATCGGCCGCATGATCATCGCCCAGGACGTGCGTCCCCACAGCATTCTGGTCATCGATGTGAACGGCGGCGAGCTGACGGTCTCGGCGCAGGAAGTCAACTGACGGCTTATAAAAGAAGCGGACGTCCTGATGAAAAATCAGGGCGTCCGTTTCTTATTTCTATATTTTTTCATATCGTCCCGAATACCATCCAACCAGGCCGTTTTTCTTGACCATAGCCCGATCTTTTTGGGCGGAGATCAATTTAAGGGTTTCACCGGCGCGTACCGCAGGCTGGTAATCCGTCATATCCCTGATATACAGCCCGCCGTTCCCAAAGAACAGATCGCCCTCCGAAGCCGAAAATACCCTGCCGCTGAAACAATGACGCAGCAGTACACCGTTCCTTTCCCTGGAAAGTATTTCCACCTCATTGTGGGGCCAATGGATAGTCAGGGGATTTTCAGAAGATTTCTGATCTTCCAGAGCGCGAATGAACGGGAAATCATCCTGGCTGATCCAGGAAAATTCCTCAGAATCTTCTTGAGGGAGGATCAGCGCGTTGATCTGCCCTTCCCTGGCTACCCCGCACCCGCCGTCTATACTAGCGATCCTTTGCTCCCAATGGATATAGGGCGCATGGCAGATCACGCCTTCGGTATAACTGCGCGCCGGTGTATGGCCCACCACCAGGAACTTTCGAAAACTCAATCCTTTCATGACAAAACAGTCATTTTTCAAAAATACTCCCGCGCTTTGATCTTCCAGCACATCCAGCCGCTCATGGGGAATGCCGCCATGCACAAAGATCATATGAGGCGTTTCCATGATATCCGGCAGGCCGCGCAAAAACTCAATCTCTGGGGCGTAGGCTGCTTGAATGGCCCGAAGCACCCGATTTTCCTCGCCTTCCATCCCCAAGTCCATGCCTGCGCCCTGTAAAAAATCCCCCAGCAGACTGTTCCCAAAGCGCTGAGTAAAGGCACGGGCCGCACTCATCAGTCCGTTATCCGCCTGATCCTTTGCACCATCCAGCAATTTCAGCACATGCAAATCCCAATTGCCCCGGCTCACATGGGCCCCCCGCCTTTGAAGCTCCATGATCAAGCGCAGGGTCTCCAAATTCTCCGGCCCGCGCTCGATCAAATCGCCCACGATAAACAATTCATCCTGGTCTGTCAACCTGAGTTCCTCCAGCAGGCGTTTCAGCCATTGCGCATGGCCATGAATATCGCTTATGGCGATCACCCTTCCGCCTTTCAGTTGACCCAGGCGTTGGATCCTGGCCTTATATTCTTCCACTGGCGCGCCCCTTTTCTATATAAAAAGCGTGCCCGCCGGAAGCTCTGTTCCGAAGGGCACAAGTTTTCCTCTATTCAATCCAGGCGATGCCCACGCAGCCCAGGCCCAGATGGATGCCCAACACCGGCCCCACCGGGCGCATCAGCACCGGCACCCCGCGCAGCTTCACCCGCTCCATGAGCTCTTCGGCCTCTTTTTCGGCGCAAAGGTGCTCCACCACCATTTCCCTGGCGGCCTCGGGCACCGCCCGCTCCAGGGCGCGCAGCTGCTCATGGCGGCCCCGGGCAATGCCGCAGGATACCACGCTGCCGTCCGCGCATTTCAGTATGGGCTTGATGTTCAAAATCGTGCTCACCGAAAGCCGGACCACGCCCAGCCTTCCGCTGCGCCTGAGCGGGCCCATATCCTCCACCGAAAAGATCACCTTGACCTTATCCCGCAAGGCCTTGAGCCGCTGGGTTACCTGGTCAAGGGTCATGCCCTCGTCAATCATGCGCCGCGCCGCCCGGGCCATCAAAAACAGCCCGCCCGCCGTGGTGCGCGAATCCACCACCGAAATATCAGCGCCGCCCAGCTCCCGGGCCGCGATGGCCGCGTTGCTGTAGGTTCCGCTCAGCCGGGAAGAAATCGTCAGGCAGAGCACCTGATGGCCCGCGCTTCTCAGCTCCTCAAAGGTGCTCATGAAGGCCGACATGGTGGCCTGAGAGGTGCGCTGGCCCGGGGGATTTTTTTTGAGCAGCGATTCAAACATGCCGTTTTCGCCGATATAGCTCTCGGTATACAGCTGATGGCCCCCAATGCTGTAGGTCATGGGCACCACCACCACCCCCAACGCCCGGGCATCCTCCCGGGTGATGTAGGCGGTGCTGTCGGTTACAATGGCGATCATGACCGCGCGCCCCCGATCCTGCGATATTTTTGATATCTGCGCTCCAAAAGCTCGGGCACGCTGCGCTGGCGAAGCTGGCGAAACACCTCGACCAGGGCCATATTCATGCGCGTGCACAGGGATTCGAATCCATCGCTCTCCTCGAATATGCGCTCAATGCAGCCCAGCTCTTTTTGATCCTCGGCGGTGAGCTTCAGGCATTCGGAGGCCTCCTTGGCCTTTTTGGAATCCTTCCAAATAATGCTGGCCGCGCCCTCCGGAGACAAAACCGAATACACCGCGTTTTCCAACATCCAGACCTCGTCGGCCACGGCCAGGGCCAGCGCCCCGCCCGAGCCGCCCTCGCCGATCAAAATCGAGACAATGGGCACCTTCAGCGTCATCATCTCCATCAGGTTTTCGGCGATGGCCTGGGCCTGGCCGCGCATTTCGGCCTCCATATCGCAGGCCGCGCCCGAGGTGTCCACAAAGCACACGATGGGCCGGTTGAATTTCTCGGCCAGCTTCATCTGGCGCAGCGCCTTTCGATAGCCTTCGGGATGGGCCGAGCCAAAGTTGCGCTGCACCTTTTCCTTGGTGGTCACGCCCTTTTCGATGCCGATCACGGTCACCGGCTTATCCTCCAGCCAAGCGATTCCGGCCACAATGGCGCCGTCGTCGGCAAACCTGCGGTCGCCGTGCATCTCGATAAAGCCCTTGAATATGGCGTTGATAAAGCTCAAAGACGTGGGACGGCCCTTGGCTCGCGCGTTGCAAACCCGTTCGTAAGCGGTCATCCGCGCACCCCCCTGTCGTGCATTTGAATCAGCTCATGCAAAAGCGTCCTGTGCTGCCTGCGGTCGGCGATCATGTCCACAAAGCCCTTTTCCAACTGAAATTCCGACCTTTGAAAGCCCTCGGGCAGCTTCTGGCGGATGGTCTGTTCGATCACCCGGGGGCCGGCAAAGCCGATGAGCGCCTTGGGCTCGGCCAAAATGATGTCGGCCTCCATGGCAAAGCTGGCCGCCACCCCGCCGGTGGTGGGATCGGTGATCACGGACACATACAAATTGCCCAGGTCGCTGTGGCGCTTTACCGCGGCCGAGGTCTTGGCCATCTGCATCAGGGACAGCACGCCCTCCTGCACCCGAGCCCCGCCGGATACCGTAAAGCCCACCACCGGCAGGTTGAGCTCGGTGGCCCTTTCGAACAGCCGGGTGATCTTTTCGCCCACCACCGTGCCCATGGAACCAATCATGAAATAGGGCTCCATCACAAAGAGCGCGCACTGGGCGTCCATGATCTTGCAAAGCCCGGTGAGCACCCCGTCCTTTTCGTTGCTGTCCAGCCGGGCATGCTTGAGCTTGTTGTCATATTCCGGAAAATTCAAGAGGTTTTGGGAGGTCATATCCGCGTCCATTTCCTCAAAGCTGCCCTCGTCGGTCAAAAGCCCGATGCGCTGGCGCGCGCCCAGCCGGAAATGGCGGCCGCATTTGGGGCATACATAGGTGTTGTCCATCAGCTCGTCGGACAAAATCATGCGCTTGCAGTCCGGGCAGACCACGCACATCTCGTCCGGTATGGAGGGCGAGGGCACCTTCAGCAGCTTATCATAGCCTTCCAGCTCATTCTTGGGCTTTCGGAACAGATTTTTGGTCAGCACGCGCTCATCCCCTCTCTTTCAGGAAGTCGGTGGTATAACTGCCGTCCATGAACTCGGGCGAAGCGATCAAATCGCTTTGCAGCATGCCGTTATGATCCACGCCCTCCACCACCATCTCGCACAGGGCGGCCTGCATCTTGCGAATGGCCTCCTGGCGGGTGTGGGCATGGACGATCAATTTCCCGATCATGGAGTCGTAAAAGGGCGGCACAAAGTAATCCTGATACAGCGCGGTATCAAAGCGCACCCAGGGCCCGCCCGGCACATGCAGCAGGTTGATGCGGCCCGAAGAGGGCCGGAAGTTGTGGCTGGGGTCCTCGGCATTGATGCGGCATTCGATGGCATGGCCGGTCATGCGCACATCCTCCTGGGTAAAGCCCAGCTCGCTGCCCGCGGCCACCCGAATCTGCCATTTCACCAGGTCGATTCCGGTCACCATCTCGGTCACCGGGTGTTCCACCTGCAGCCGGGTGTTCATTTCCATGAAATAGAAATGCCCATCCCGGGTGAGCAGGAACTCAATGGTGCCCACCCCGGTATAGCCCGCGGCCCGGGCCGCCTTGCGGGAAACCTCCATCATCTGCTCGCGCATTTCAGGCGTCACCGCCGGGGAAGGGCTCTCCTCGATCAGCTTTTGATTTTTGCGCTGCATCGAACATTCCCGCTCGCCCAGGCACAGCACATGGCCGTAGTTGTCGCACAGGATCTGCATTTCCACATGCTTTACCGGGCTTAAGAATTTTTCCAGATACACCGCGCCGTCCCCAAAGGCGCTTTGAGCCTCAGAGGAAGCCGAAAGATAGGCGTTTTCCAAATCTTCCATGCGCTCCACCTTGCGAATGCCCCTTCCGCCGCCGCCAGACCTGGCCTTGATCAGCAGCGGAAAGCCGATGCGCCCGGCTTCGCTTTTCAGTTGCTCCACGCTGGTAACCAAATCGCACCCGGGCACCACCGGCACCCCGGCCTCGCGCATGGTGCGCCTGGCCTCGTCCTTGTCGCCCATTTTGGCGATGACCTCGCTCTTGGGCCCGATGAAGACCAGCTTGCACTGCTCGCAGAGCTCGGCAAAGCGGGCGTTCTCGCTGAGCAAGCCATAGCCCGGATGGATGGCCCTGGCCCCGCTGGCCACGGCCGCGGTCAAAATCGCGGTCATATTTAAATAGCTTTGACCCACCGGAGCCGGGCCGATGCAATAGCTTTCGTCGGCCAGCGAGACATGCAGCGCGTCCCGGTCGGCCTCGGAAAACACGGCCACGGTCTGCACGCCCATCTCCTTACAGGCGCGGATGATGCGCACCGCGATTTCGCCCCGGTTGGCAATTAAAATTTTTGGAAACAATGCCGTTTCCTCCTTCTATCCATATGCGGGGCGCACGGGCAAGCGCGCCGCCCCCAATATGTTCAAAGCGGGGAATCCCCGAAAAATTACCGCTTCATGCGGCGTTCGGGGCGAAGGAACCGCTTCCCCTCGCCCCAAGCGCCCTGCCCGGCGGATCCGGGCAAAAAATCAGTCCTGATTTTTCATCAGCGCAAAGGAAAATTCCCCGCTGACGCAAAGTTTTCCGTCGACCTTGGCCGTGCCCTTGATAAAGTAAAAGGGCGGCTTTTGCTTGTCGATGGTGGCGGTGATTTCCAGGATATCCCCCGGATGCACCGGATGCTTAAAGCGCACCTTATCCATGCCGGTATAATAGGGGGTTACGTTCTCCATATCCGAGGAAAGCAAAACGCAGCTGGCCTGGCCGATGATTTCGCAGAGCACCACCCCGGGTACCACCGGATTGCCCGGAAAATGGCCCTGCAAAAACCATTCGTCGCCCCGAACCCGATAGATTCCGTGGGCCGCGCCGTCCTCGCCCTTTTCCACCTCGTCCACCAGCAGCATGGGCTCCCGGTGAGGCAAAATGCCTTTAATTTCTTCTCGATTCATGTTCCTATCCCTCAGAACAGTTTAAACAGCGGCTGGCCAAACTCCACCACGCTGCCGTCGGTTACGCAGATGTCCACGATTTCCCCGTCCTGCTCGGCGGTGATCTCGTTCATCAGCTTCATGGCCTCGATGATGCACACCACGTCGCCCTTCTTGACCTTGCTGCCCACCTTTACATAGGGCTCGGCGTCGGGCGCGGGCGCGGCGTAAAACACGCCCACCATGGGGGCCTTGATCTCGTTGACCGCGTTAAAGTCCACCGGGGTGGCCTCTTTTTCGGGCTCGGGGGCCGGAGCCTGGGGCACCACCGGCGCGCCCATCACCGGCAGCGCGGCGGCAGGCCGTGCCTCGGCCTGATTGCGCTCCAGCCGGACCCGGCTCTCGCCCTCCACAACTTCCAGGGCGCTCAGATCGCTCTGCATCATGATCTGGGCCAACGCCTTAATCTCACGGATATTCATCGATTGATTCCCTCCTTGGAGCGGAATACCAGCGCGCCGTTATGGCCGCCAAAGCCCAAAGACACCGAGGCCGCCATGGTAAGACGCGCCTGGCGCGCCACATTGGGCACATAGTCCAAATCGCAAGCCGGGTCGGGCTCGTTGAGGTTGATGGTGGGCGGAACCAATCCGTCTTCCAGGGCCAGCACCGAGGCAATGGCCTCCACCGCGCCCGCCGCGCCCAGCATGTGGCCGGTCATGGACTTGGTGGAGCTGATGAGCACCCGGCGGGCAGCCTCTTCGCCCATGGCCTTTTTGATGGCGATGGTCTCGGAGGCGTCGTTGAGGGGGGTTCCGGTGCCGTGGGCGTTGATATATACGGTTTCGTTCTCAAAGCCGCCCGCTTCCTCAAAGGCCAGGGCAATGGCGCGGGCGCCGCCCACCGCCTCGGGATGGGGCGCGGTGATGTGATAGGCGTCGTTGGTGTTGCCGTACCCGGCGACCTCGGCGTAGATCCTGGCGCCGCGGCGCACCGCGTGCTCATATTCCTCCAACACCAGCACGCCCGCGCCCTCGCCCATGACGAATCCGTGCCGCCGGGCGTCAAAGGGCAAACTGGCCGCATTGGGGTCTTCGCTCAAAGAGAGCGCCTTCATGTTGGAAAAGCCGGCCACGGCCAAGGGCACGATGGTGGCCTCGGCGCCGCCCGCCAGGATGGCGTCCGCATAGCCATAGCGAATGGCATGGAAGGCCTCGCCCACCGTGTTGGTGGAGGTGGCGCAGGCGGTTACCACGGGCAGGCTGGGACCCTGGGCGTTATAGCGGATGGCGATATTGCCGGTGGCGATATTGCCGATCATCATGGGGATAAAGAAGGGCGACACCCGGCCCGGCCCGCGGGTCAAGATTTTCTCGGTTTCATTGACAAAGGTCTGCATGCCGCCGATGCCGCTGCCCACATACACGCCCAGGCGCTCGGGCGCAACCGTTCCCATAATGCCCGAATCCTCCACCGCCTGATGGGCGGCCGCCAGGGCATACTGGGCATACAAATCCGTGCGCCGGATGGTGGTTTTATCGATTTCATAGGCGGCGGGATCAAAATCCTTGACTTCCGCGGCCACCTTTGCCTTAAAATCAGCGGTATCAAACCGGGTTATCGGGGCAATTCCGCACTTTCCGGCGGCCAGGCTGGACCAGAAGTCCTTGACATTATTGCCCACCGGGGAGATTACGCCCAAACCCGTAACCACAACGCGGTTCATAGGTTTCCTCCTCACATGTATAGGCCGCCATCCACCTGGATGACAGAACCGGTGATGTAGCCCGCTTCATCGGAGCACAGGAAGGCGCACAACCCGGCAATTTCCTCGGGCTCGCCCATCCGCTTCATCGGGATCTGCTTCACGGCTTCTTCCAGCACCTTCTCGTTCATGGCGCCGGTCATATCGGTCTTGATAAAGCCCGGGGCAATGGCGTTGCAGGTAACGTTTCTGCCCGCCAGCTCCTTGGCGATGGTCTTGGTCAGCCCGATCATCCCGGCCTTGGCCGCGGCATAGTTGGCCTGGCCCGGGTTGCCCATCAGGCCGGACACCGAACTGATGTTGATGATGCGCCCAAAGCGCTTTTTCATCATGAGCGGGCTCACATGGCGGATGGTGTTGAACGCGCCCTTTAAATTGGTGGCGATCACCTGGTCAAACTCCTCCTCGCTCATGCGCATGGACAGCTTGTCCCGGGTGATGCCCGCGTTGTTCACCAGGATATCCACTCCGCCAAACCGGACAACCACCTGGTCCACCGCGGCCTTGACCGCCTCAAAATCCTTGACGTCGCACTGAACAGCCAAGGCGCGCACGCCCTGGGCCTCTATATCCGCGCAGGTGGCCTGGGCGGCCTGGCTGTTGCCCGCATATAATATGGCCACATCCGCGCCCGCTTTTGCCAGCCTGAGCGCGATGGCCGCGCCGATGCCCCGGGAACCCCCGGTCACCAGCGCCACTTTTCCCTTCAACATCAATTTACGCCTCCTTGAGCGCCTGAACACAGGCGTCCAGGGTTTCCGGATCTTCCACGTTTCGGATCAGCTTTGCGCCGCCAATCTTTTTAATCAGCCCGCACAAAGTCTTGCCCGCGCCCACCTCGACAAAGGTATCCACCCCATCGGCCATCATATTTTCCACGGCCGTCTGCCACCTAACCGGGTGGTTCACCTGCCGGCTCAAGGTGGATGCCGCGTCCGAACCATAGGGCTGGGCCGTCAAATTGGCGTACAGCGGAATTCGGGGCGCGGAAAAGTCCATGGCGCTGGTCAGTTCCGCCATGCCCTTGGCCGCCTCGTCCATAAAGGGCGAATGGAAACCGCCGCTCACATTGAGCTTCATGGCCCGGCCGCCCATCTCACCGGCGCGCGCCATGAGCGCGTCGATTTGATCCGCGATTCCGGCCGCCACAATCTGGCCCGGACAGTTATAGTTTACCGGATAAACTTCCTGAAACTCCGCGCAAAGCGCTTCCACCTGATCGGGCTTCAGCTTCAAAATCGCGGCCATGGCGGTTTGCGCCTTTTCGCCACAGACCTGCATGAGCTTCGCGCGCGCGCACACCAACTCAAAGGCCTTCTCCAGGCTCAGCATGCCGGTAAAGGCCACGGCCGCCACCTCGCCCAAAGAGAACCCGGCCGCGCAACCGGCCTGAACGCCTGCCTCCTGAAGGGCCATGGCGCAGGCCAAATCCATGGCGAACAGGCAGGGCTGGGTGTTGACGGTCTGGGCAAGCTCTTCCTTGGCGCCCTCAAAGCACTGGCGCAAGGTGCCCGGACGGATTTTCTCGCAGGCGTCAAACACCCCTTTGGCCGCCGGGCTGGACGCATAAAGGCCCTTGCCCATGCCCGGGTATTGAGCGCCCTGACCGGCGAATACAAACGCTATTTTACCCATTTTCCCGCTCCGTTCAACACCTGTTCGGCCTCTTCAAACATGGTGGAAATAATCTGGGCCGCCGGCCGTTCGCTGTGGATCATGCCGGAAATCTGTCCGGCCAGGATGGTGCCGCGCTCCATATCGCCCTCCTTGGCCGCCTTGCGCAGGGCGCCCACCCCGAACTTCTCCAGCTCTTCGTCGCTGACGTTGGAATCATATTCCTTTTTCAGGAATTCGCGCTCAAAGGGGTTTTTGATGGCGCGCACCGGATGGCCCAACCGCTTTCCGGTGACCATGGTGTCGATATCCCGGGCGCCCAGGATCTTGTTCTTGTAATTCTGATGCACGGTGCATTCGTTGGCCACCAAAAAGCAGGTGCCGCACTGAACGCCCTGGGCGCCCAGCATAAAGGCCGCGGCCACCCCACGGCCATCGGCAATGCCGCCGGCCGCGATCACCGGGATCTTCACCGCGTCCACCACCTGGGGTGTGAGCACCATGGTGGTCAAATCCCCGATATGGCCGCCGGATTCGCCGCCCTCGGCGATCACCGCGGCCGCGCCCGAGCGCTCAACGCGCTTGGCAATGGCCGTGGAGGGCACCACCGGCACCACCTTGACTCCGGCTTCCAGCCAGGCGGGCATGTACGGGGTGGGCAGCCCGGCCCCGGTGGTGACCACCGGAACCTTTTCCTCGGCCACCACCTGGGCCACCTCTTTTACAAAGGGGCTCATCAGCATCACGTTGACCCCAAAGGGCTTGTCGGTCATCTCGCGACACTTGGCAATCTGATTTCTCAGATATTCGGCGTCCGCGTTCATGGCCGAAATAATGCCCAGGCCGCCGCCGTTGGAAACCGCCGAAGCCAGCTCCGCGTCGGAAATCCAGGCCATACCGCCCTGAAAAATCGGGTATTGGATGCCGAACAAATCGCAAATACCGGTATGAATCATCTTCTATCCCTCTAATCCAATAAAAACGGACCTTCCGCCTTACTTGCTCGCGTCGATCAGGTTGACCACGTCCTGCACGGTCTTCAGTCCCTCGTCCATCTCGATGGTCACGCCGAATTCCTCTTCCATGTTCATGACCAGTTCCACCATGTCCAAGGAATCCACTTCCAGCTCCTCAAAGGTGCTCTCGGGCTTAATGGTGCTCACATCGATATCCTTGTATTCCGCCAACATCTTCGCTACCTTGTCAAAAGTCATGATAAACTCCTCCATTACATTATTCTTATATATAATATGGTCTCCCATATGGGAACAGGGGTCACTTGCTCCATCTTATCGCGCAGGCCCCGGTGCAAAGTCCGGCGCCAAAGGCGCTCAACACCACGATTTCGCCCTTTTGCAGCGCGCCGGCCCGGTTGAGCTCGTCCAGCAAAATCGGCACGCTGGCCGAAGAGGTGTTGCCATAATGTTCGATATTATGAGGAAACTTTTCCTTGGGCTGCTTAAGCCTCGTCCTGACCGCCTCGATGATGCGCAGGTTGGCCTGATGCAACACAAAATGGCCCACCTCGTCCATGGTAATCCCGGCTTGTTCCACAACGGTTCGAATATCCCGGATCGATCCGGCCACCGCGAATTTATAGACCTCCGGGCCGTTCATATACAGTCCGGACCAGGAAACCGGGCGCTGGGTAAAGGGGCTGTTTCCGTTGGGCATGGGCGCGCGCAGCACCTCGTCGCCCCCTTCACACACGAAATGGGACGAAAGGTAGTCGCCGCCCTGGCCCACCACCGCCGCGCCCGCTCCGTCCCCAAACAGCACGCAGGTGGAGCGGTCGGTCCAGTTGCAAAGATAGCTCACCGATTCGGAGGACACCACCAAAATGTTCCGGGCGCGGCCCGAGGCGATATAGCTTTCGGCCACATCCAGGGCGTACTCAAAGCCCGGACAGGCCGCGTTGAGATCAAAGGCCGGGCACTTCGCGCCGATGGCGCGCTGAATCAAACAACCCAAGGCCGGGGTGATCTGATCGCCCTGAACCGTGGAACAGATAATCAAATCCAAATCGTTCGCCGAAAGGCCTGCGTTTTCCAAAGCGTTTTTCGCCGCCTGCGCGCCCAGCTCTTCCAAAGTTTCGGTGGTGATTACCCGCCGGGTGGAAATTCCGGTTCGGGTTTTGATCCACTCATCCGAGGTATCCAAAAACTGTGTCAGTTCATCATTTGTCACCACGCGCTTGGGGAGCGCGCTGCCGGTTCCCAATATTCTCATAGCTTCTTCTCCCCTCCGGCGGCTGCCTCGGCCTTCAACCGGTCGCTCGTCCGCTTTAAAAAGCCGTTCAAGCCGTTGAGCCCGCCAATGAGCGCCTGCCGCTCCGAATCTTTCAGCGAGCTCAAGAGCGCGCTCACCATTTGCTCATGAAAATAATGATGCGCGGCGTTGGCCCGGCTGCCCAGCCGGGTTAACCGCACCGTGACCACCCTTCCGTCCTGGGCGCTTCGGGATTTTTCCGCGTAGCCCTTTTTTACCAGCTTGGCAATGGTGACGGTGGCCGAGGGCAGGCTGACCTTGAGCCATTGGGCGACGTCGGATACGCTCACCCCGGCGCGCCGCCCCTGGGCGATGGCCTCGATGGCGTGAAGCTCCCCGATGGAAAGCGCGCCCTGGCTGGTGCTTTTGAGCATATCCTCTTCTACTTTGAGGATAGAACGGTAGGCGTTCATCAAAAGCGCGTTGATCTCCCGGCCCAAGGCATCCATACAGTGCCCCCTCTCGCGCATCCAAATTGCTTAGTCAAACAAAGTAAATCATACCGTTTCGCCGCCGCCCTGTCAATAGGTTTTCATAAAGCCTGCCCTTTTCTTAATCTTATACCCAAATTCTTTACAAATATTGGGCCGCATGGTATACTTTAGTGTACACCATCCTGTATGGGCTATGCAAGCCGCCACGGTCCAAATCCATGGTTCGCGGATGCACAATTTGCGCCCAACGACCCGTCTTTTACCTTTTAAACGAACCACCTGATATCCACCGGAAGGGGGAGCCTGGTTTATGATACGTCCTGAGTTCAGCCTGATATATGGCAACAGATCTGTCTTTTCCCGGGATTTGACCGCAGGGGAGACCGTTGACCTGACGTCGAAGCGCCCGGGCGAGGTCTTGCAGCTTACGCGCTATGCGCTGGATGAAACGCTGGAAATCGAGGTAACCCACCGCCATATTGAGACATACGGCGCGGATTACTGGTTTCTTACCCTGTCCAACCCCAGCCAGCGGCCCAGCGGGATTATTAAGGATCTCTCGGACTGCGATGTGAGGCTGGAGTTGCCCTGCCAGGATGAGCCCAGCCGCCCGGGTTATCAGCCCGACGCGCGCACCCCGCGCGTCTTTAAAACCCTGGGCTCCAACAATTGCCGTGATGAATTTACCGCGCGGGCCGAGGCGCTCAACCGGGAGAGTTGTTTGCTGTTCCACAACGAGGGCGGCCGCTCCTCCCAGGGCTTGGCGCCCTTCTTTAACGTGGAAAGCGACGATATAGGCTATCTTTGCGCCATCGGATGGAGCGGCCAATGGCAGGCGCGCTTTTGCCGGGAGGGCGATTCCCTGCGCCTGCAAAGCGGGCTTCAATACACCCATTTCAGGCTGTTGCCCGGGGAGCGCTACCGCACCTCCTCCATCCTCATCATGCCCTACTTCGCCCCCCATTTGGAGGCGCATAACCACTTCCGCCGCATCATCAGGGATCACTTCTCCCTCATCGGCCAGAGCGGCCGGAGCGATCACGGCGATCTGTGCGTGAGCGGATGGGGCGGCATGAGCACGCAAAAAATGCTCGAGCGCATCGATCAACTGACCCAGCACGACCTGGGCTTTGAATGCTATTGGGTGGACGCGGGCTGGTACGGCCAATCCACCGGTCCCTGCCCCAACGAATTCTCGGGCGATTGGCACCGGCATACCGGGGATTGGCGGGTCAACCCCACCTATCATCCGGACGGATTAAAGGATGTGGCCGCGCGCCTGAAGGAAAAGGGCATGCGCTTTATGCTCTGGATTGAGCCCGAGCGGGTCATCAAGACCACGCCCCAGCCCACCGCCCATCCGGAATGGTTCTTCAAGGGCGACGGCACGGGCGACAACTGGCTGTTGAACCTGGGCAACGAGGAGGCCCGGGCCGAAACCCTGCGCATGGTATCGGAAAAGATCGAGACCCTGGGGCTTTCCACCTACCGCCAGGATTTTAATATCGATCCCTTGCCCTTCTGGCAGGCCGCCGACGCCCCCGACCGGGTGGGCGTCAGCGAGATGGGCCATATCAACGGCCTGTACGCCTTCTGGGACGCGCTGCTGGAAAAATTCCCCCATCTGACGATCGACAACTGCGCCTCGGGCGGCCGGCGCATCGACATCGAGACCTTGAGCCGCTCCATGCCCATGTGGCGCAGCGACTATCAATGCGTCTTTAACTGCGACCCCGAGACCACCCAAATGCACAACACCGCCTTTTCCCAATACCTGCCCTATACCGGCACCGGCATGGGCTGCGTCATGGGCGACACCTATCGGGCGCGCAGTTGTTATGCCTCCAGTTTGGTGGTGGGTTTCTGGGCCTATGATGAAATGCCGTTTTCCGAGGATCAGCCGCTGGATTGGGTCCGGCGGATGACCCAGGAATACAAGCGGGTGCGCCCCTTCTTTTCCGAGGATTTTTATGCGCTGGTGCCCCAATCCCTGGCCGACGCGGGCTGGGCAGCCTGGCAATACAACCGCCCGGACAAGGGCGACGGCATCCTGATCGCGCTCCGGCGGTGGGATTCCCCCTTTGTAACCGCGGACCTGTTCCTCCAGGGCCTGGATATGGACGGCAGCTATTGCTTCACCGACGCGGACAACGGCGAACAGTTTATCTTGACCGGTGCCCAACTCAAGGAGGGGCTCAAGTTCTCCATCTACGAGCGCCGCGCTTCCCGGCTGCTGGAATACCGCAGGCTGTAAACCGAAAAGTTCATCCCATGGGCGGCATGGTTCTTAGACCATGCCGCTTTACACATATTTGGCGATAAATTCCTCCAGGGAAGGCAGGCGCTCCTCCCGCCAATACTGCCCGCAGTCGTTGGTTCGGTTCAGCAAATACTTTTTAATCCGCCGGACAAAATAGACGCGCGCCTCATAAGAAAAGGGATGCTGACTTTTCTTTCAGCATCCCTTGAATTTTATCAGATATAATAAAGCCAAATACCGCTCTCTCTGTCCCAAAGTTCGGTAAAAATGAAACCGCGCGGCCTTTAATTGTCCTTCCAGCTTCCGAAGGCGGTCTTCATATGGTCGAAGAAGGATTTTTTGCGCTCGTATTCCCGGCCCGTAACCGTACCTTCAAACTGGCGCAGCAATTCCTTCTGCCTGTCGGTCAGCTTGCGCGGCACCTCCACGCCCACGGTCACATACAAATCGCCCTTGCCCGAACCGCGCAGGTATTGGATGCCCTGGCCCTTAATGCGGAAAACGGTTCCGGGCTGGGTGCCCTCGGGCACGGTGTAGCGAATGGGCTTATCCAAGGTGGGCACGTCAATTTCCGCGCCCAACGCGGCCTGGGTGAAGGACACCGGAACCTCGCAGTACAGGTCGAAGTCCTTGCGCTTAAAGAACTTGTGGGGCGCGACGCTGATCTGGATATACAGATCGCCCGCCGGTCCGCCGTTCTCCCCGGGCTCGCCCTGTCCGCGCATGGTGATGATCTGGCCGTCGTCAATGCCCGCGGGCACGGTAAAGGAAATCTTGCGGTTGGCCCGGGTCTTGCCGCGCCCATTGCACCTGGGGCAGGGATCCTTGATGATCTTGCCGGTGCCGTGACAGGCGTCGCAGGTGCGCACGTTCTGTATGCGCCCAAAGGGCGTGTTCTGGGTCACCCGCACCTGGCCCGTGCCCTTACAGGTGGGACAGGTGGTGGGACTGGTGCCCGCCCGGGCGCCGGTGCCGTGACAGGCCGAACAAGCCTCGTCCCGGGCCACGGTGATCTCCTTGGTGCAGCCCTTGGCCGCCTCCTCAAAGCTGATGCGCAGATCGTATCTGAGGTCGTCGCCCTGAATGGGGCCCTGGCTGCGCTGGCCGCCGCCCCCAAAACCGCCCCCGAAGAAGGAGCTGAAGATATCGTCGAAGCCGCCAAAGCCTCCTCCGAAACCGCCGAAGTCGGAATAACCGCCCCCGCCGCCCGGACCGGCGCCCGGCTGCTCATGGCCGAACTGATCGTAGCGGGCGCGCTTTTGGGCGTCCGAAAGCACTTCGTACGCCTCATTCACTTCTTTAAATTTTTCTTCGGCCTCTTTGTTTCCCGGATTCATATCCGGATGATATTTTTTCGCCAATTGGCGGTATGCCTTTTTTATATCTGCGTCCGACGCCGAGCGGTCTACGCCCAGCACCTCATAATAATCACGCTTTGCCAATTGCGCCACCTCTTAGTGCGCGGCCGGTCTCCCGGGCCGCATTTATTCTCAACCGGACTGTCGCGCCGGTTTTATCCGTATCTTAACGCGCCCCCATTACGCAGAAGTCCCCCCGGGGATTTTCGCCCCGGGAGGCTATCTTGCAACATGGTTTACTTATCGTCATGCACCGTGTAGTCGGTTTCCACCGTGCCGTCGTCATTGGGCTGCGCGCCGCCCTGAGCGCCCGCCTGCTGGCCGGACTGCTGGTATACCTTGCCAAAGATCTCATAGGAGGTCTGGCTGAATTTCTCCATGGCCGCCTTAATCTCCTCGGCGTTGTTGCCCTCGCGAACCTTCTTGAAGCTGGCCAGCTCATCCTCCATGCGGGCCTTGTCCGCGGGATCCAGCTTGCCTTCCAACTCCTTCAGGGTCTTTTCGGTCTGATAGATGGTATTATCCGCCTGGTTAAAGGTCTCAACCTCTTCCTTGCGCTTCTTGTCCTCGGCCGCATACTTTTCGGCGTCGTCCATGGCCTTCTTGATGTCGGCCTCGCTCAGGTTGCTGGAAGCGGTAATGGTGATCTTCTGCTCATTGCCGGTGCCCAGATCCTTGGCGGAAACGTGCACAATGCCGTTGGCGTCGATATCGAAGGTCACTTCAATCTGCGGCACGCCGCGGGGCGCGGGCGCGATGCCGCTGAGCTGGAAGCGGCCCAAGGTCTTGTTGTAGGCCGCCATCTCGCGCTCGCCCTGGAGCACATGCACATCCACAGCGGTCTGTCCATCCGCGGCCGTGGAGAAGATCTGGCTCTTCTTGGTGGGGATGGTGGTGTTGCGGTCGATCAAGCGGGTAAATACGCCGCCCATGGTCTCAATGCCCAACGACAGCGGGGTAACGTCCAGAAGCAGCACGTCCTTGACCTCGCCGCCCAGCACGCCGCCCTGGATGGCCGCGCCGATGGCCACGCACTCGTCCGGGTTGATGCCCTTGTAGGGCTCCTTGCCGGTTACGCGCTGCACCGCTTCCTGAACCGCCGGGATACGGGTGGAGCCGCCCACCAGGATGACCTTGTCGATCTGGCTGGCGCTGAGTCCGGCGTCCTTGAGGGCCTGGTTCAGCGGGGTAATGGTCTTTTCCACCAGATCCGCGGTCAGCTCATTGAACTTGGCGCGGGTCAGGGTGATATCCAGATGCTTGGGGCCGGTGGCGTCCGCGGTGATGAAGGGCAGGTTGATGTTGCTGGTCATCACGCCGGACAGCTCAATCTTGGCCTTTTCCGCGGCTTCCTTCAAGCGCTGCAGCGCCATGCGGTCCTTGCGCAGGTCAATGCCGTTTTCCTTTTCGAACTCACCGGCCACATAGTCGATGATCCGCTGGTCAAAGTCGTCGCCGCCCAGGCGGTTGTTGCCCGCGGTGGCCAGCACTTCGAACACGCCGTCGCCGATCTCCATCAGCGAAACGTCGAAGGTGCCGCCGCCCAGGTCGTACACCAGAATCTTGTGGGCGCTTTCC
>DVJW01000192.1 GCA_018716505.1 Candidatus Faecaligallichristensenella faecipullorum
GACACCACCCGGGAATGACAAAGGAATAGGGGAGAAAGGCGTATGACGGTAAAAGAATTGATGGAACAGATGGACTTGAAGCTGCTGACCCCCCAGGCCGATCTTTCGGCCCAGGTCAGCGTGGGCTATACCTGCGATCTGCTGAGTTGGGTTATGAGCCATGGCGCGCAGGGCATGGCCTGGATCACCGTTCAGACCCACATGAATGTGGTGGCTGTGGCCAGCCTGTTGGAAATGAGCTGCGTCATCATCCCCGAGGGCATCCAGGTGCCCGATGATGTGGCGGCCAAGGCCGATGAAGAGGGCGTGGCGCTTCTGTCTTCCGAATGCACGGCGTATGAGCTCTGCGGGCGCATGAGGGAGCTGGGGGTGGCGCACTCAAAGCGGCAATGAAACTCTGGTGTGACCTGCATATACACAGCTGCCTGTCCCCTTGCGGCGACGAGCTCATGACCCCCAACAATCTGGTCAACATGGCCGCCATCAAGGGATTGGAAATGATCGCGGTGAGCGACCATAACAGCGCGCGCAACCTGCCCGCGGTTCAAAAGGTGGCCTGGGAAGCCGGGGTCTGTTTGATTCCGGCCATTGAGTTTACCACCCGGGAAGAGGTTCATCTGCTTGGCTATTTCCCCGGCGTTGAGGCGGCCCTGGAGGTTTCGGATGCGGTTTATCCCCATCTGCTTTTGCCCAACCGGCCGGAGATCTTTGGGCCTCAACAGGTCATGAATGAGCAGGATGAGCCAATTGACGAGGTGGATAAGCTGCTCATTCAGGCGCTGGATCTATCCATAGACGAGCTGGTGGACTGGATTCACCGGGCCGGCGGGGCGGCGGTGCCCGCGCATATCAACCGGGGCTCAAACGGTATTTTGAATGTTTTGGGGTTTTTGCCCGAGAGTGGGGGCTATGACGCGCTGGAGGTAAGCCCCTCGCTGCCGGTAAATGAGCGGCTGATCTCGGGATACCGAACGCTGCATTCTTCGGATGCCCATCGTCTGGAGGATATATTGGAGCGGGTGGAACAGATTGACCTCAACAGCGTGAGCGCCCGGGGATTTGTGCGGATGTTGAAAGCGGGCGGACCGGAAGCTCGGAATTTGTAATTTTTTGGTTGGTCGAGTTTAACTAAAAACAGGCGCAGGGATTTATTGCATAAAATGTTGACATTTCAGATGGGTGTAGAGTACAATAAATCCGTGTCGCTGGGTTAAATGTAGATGAATAGCTCTTATTGGCATATCAGGTATGCTAAAATAACATGAGAGAAATTACGGGCCCTCTGTGGGCATGGCCTGATAATTTTTTCACTAAGGAGGGGTTTTTTCCATGTCGGTTGTTGAAAACAATGACAAATACCTTCAACTGGACGCGGTAATCGCCGAAAATAAGGGCCGGAAGGGTGCTGTCATGATGACCCTGCAAAAGGCGCAGGACATGTTTGGTCATGTGCCCAAGGATGTTCAGGTGCGCATTGCCGAGGGGTTGGGCGTTCCGCTGAGCGAGGTATATGGGGTGGCCACGTTCTATTCCCAGTTTGCGCTGGAGCCGCGCGGCCGCTTTGTTATCGGCGTCTGTCTGGGCACGGCCTGTTATGTAAAGGGCTCCAAGAACATCTTGGAAAAGGTTTGCGAAACCTTGAAGGTTCCGGTGGGCAAGACCACGGAAGACGCGCTGTTTACCATTAAGGACACCCGCTGTCTTGGCGCCTGTGGCCTGGCTCCGGTCATGATGATCAATGATGACGTGTATGGCCGGCTGGTGCCCGATGATGTGCCCGGAATCCTGGACAAGTATCGGGCGATGTAAGCTATGAACGAACTGTCGCTGCACATTTTGGATCTGGTTCAGAACGCGATCTCCGCAGGAGCCAGCCACATCATCATTCTGGTGGAACAGCAGCCGGAGCAGGATCTTTTGATTATCGAGATCCGGGACGACGGCTGCGGCATGTCTGAAGAGCTGCTTCAAAGAGTAGTCAGCCCCTTCGCCACCACCCGAACCACCCGCAAGGTGGGTTTGGGCATCCCGATGTTTAAACAGTGCGCAGAACAGTGCGAGGGGAAATTTTCCCTCGCCTCCCGGCCCAACGAGGGGACCGTTATTCGCGCGGAATTTAGGCGTTCGCATGTGGATCTTCCGCCCATGGGCGATTTGGCGGGCACGATGTGCTCGTTGCTCATCGCTTCACCCGAAAAGCCCGAGTTTACCTTGGAGTATGTCTTTGGGAAGGAAAGATTTGTGTTCGATACCGCTGAAATTCGAAACGCGCTGGGCGGCCTTCCGCTCAATTTGCCCGAGGTTATCG
The DNA here is from genome assembly GCA_018716505.1 of Candidatus Faecaligallichristensenella faecipullorum. Taxonomy (GTDB): domain Bacteria; phylum Bacillota; class Clostridia; order Christensenellales; family Aristaeellaceae; genus Faecaligallichristensenella; species Faecaligallichristensenella faecipullorum. The sequence goes on from DVJW01000192.1 coordinate 2,309, forward strand.
AGTGGGTCAAGGGTTATTTGCAGGAGGGCATGAGGCAGGCGGAATCGCCTGAGGCTGATTCCCAACAAAATTTATAAGAGCAAGAGGTGCGATCAATATGAAATCCATCGCTGAGCTGGAGGCCATTCGTCAAAGGACGCTGGATCAGGTAAACCTGCGCCGCGAGCATGAGGGCACGCGAATCGTTGTGGGCATGGCGACCTGCGGAATCGCCGCGGGCGCCCGTCCGGTATTGTTGGCCTTTATGGATGAAATCAGCAAGCGGAAGCTGCTGGATGTTACGGTTGCGCAGACCGGTTGCATCGGCATGTGCCGTCTGGAGCCCATTGTGGAAATTACCTGTCCGGGCAAGGAAAAGGTGACCTATGTTCATGTGAAGCCCGAGATGGTTGCCCGCATTGTGTCTGAGCATGTTGTCAACGGAAATCCCGTGGAGGAATACACCATTGGCCACGCGGCCGAATAGTTTCGTCACAACCGCAGCATGAGGAGGTAAACCAATATGGAGCTGTTTCGTTCCCACGTGTTGATCTGTGGCGGTACCGGCTGTACGTCCTCCGGTTCCGCCCAACTGCTGGCCCGCTTTGAAAAGCTGCTGGCGGATAATCAATTGGAAAAAGAAATTAAACTGGTTCACACCGGCTGCTTTGGCCTTTGCGAGGCCGGCCCGGTGGTTATCGTCTATCCCGAGGGCGCGTTCTATAGCCGCGTCAAGGTGGAGGACGTGGATGAAATCGTAAATGAGCACCTCATCAAGGGCCGCATTGTGCAGCGCCTGCTCCACCATGGCTCGGTGGAAGAGGACGGCGGCATCAAGGCCCTGGACGATGTGGATTTCTACAAAAAGCAAAAGCGCATTGCGCTGCGCAACTGCGGCGTGATCAATCCCGAGAACATCGATGAGTATATCGCCTTTGACGGCTATAAGGCCCTGGCCAAGGCCCTGACCGAAATGACTCGGGAAGAGGTTATCGACACCATTAAAAAGTCCGGCCTGCGTGGACGCGGCGGCGGAGGATTCTCCACCGGCCTCAAGTGGGAATTCGCTTACAAGTCTCAAAATGAGCAGAAATATGTGTGCTGCAACGCCGACGAGGGCGATCCGGGCGCATTCATGGATCGTTCGGTGCTGGAGGGCGACCCCCATGTGGTGCTGGAGTCCATGGCCATTGCCGGCTATGCCATCGGCGCCAATCAGGGCTATATTTACGTGCGCGCCGAGTACCCCATCGCGGTGGAACGGCTCCAGATTGCCATCGGCCAGGCCCGGGAATACGGCCTGCTGGGCAAAAATATCTTCGGAACCGATTTCAGCTTTGATGTGGATATTCGTCTGGGCGCCGGCGCGTTCGTTTGCGGCGAAGAAACTGCGCTGATGGCCTCCATCGAAGGCGGACGCGGCGAGCCCCGGCCCCGGCCTCCGTTCCCGGCGGTGAAGGGCCTGTTCGGCAAGCCCACGATTTTGAATAACGTTGAAACTTATGCCAATGTGGCCCAGATTATTCTTAAGGGCGCGGATTGGTTTGCCTCCATGGGTACCGAAAAGTCCAAGGGCACCAAGGTGTTCGCCCTGGGCGGAAAAATCAACAACACCGGCCTGGTGGAAGTGCCCATGGGCACCACCCTGCGCGAGATCATTTACGATATCGGCGGCGGCATTCCCAACGGCAAGAAGTTCAAGGCGGTTCAGACCGGCGGCCCGTCCGGCGGATGCCTGCCCATGAGCCTGATCGATACCCCGGTGGATTACGACAGCCTGATCGCGGCCGGATCCATGATGGGTTCGGGCGGAATGATCGTCATGGACGAGGACAACTGCATGGTCGACATCGCCCGCTTCTTCCTCGACTTCACCGTCGATGAGAGCTGCGGCAAATGCACCCCCTGCCGCATCGGCACCCGCCGCATGCTGGAGATTTTGAACCGCATCTGCGAAGGCAAGGGCGAGGATGGCGACATCGAGCGTCTGGAAAATCTGGCGCAGAACATCAAGGCCACGGCCCTGTGCGGCCTGGGTCAGACCGCGCCCAACCCGGTGCTGTCCACCATCAAGCAGTTCCGCCATGAGTACGAGGCGCACATCTACGACAAGCATTGCCCGGCCGGCGTCTGCAAAAAGCTGCTCAACTATGTGATCGATCCTGAAAAGTGCCGCGGCTGCACGCTCTGCGCGCGCGTCTGCCCCACGGGCTCCATCTCCGGCAAGGTCAAGGAGCCGCATGTGATCGATTCCAGGAAGTGCATCAAGTGCGGCGCCTGCATGGAGAAGTGCAAGTTTGGCGCCATCTCCAAGAAGTGAGCAAGGAGGTTGCCATAGATGAGTATGATCACCCTGACCATCGACGGCGTGTCGGTCAGCGTTCCCGCCGGCTCGACCGTTCTGGAAGCCGCCAAGGCTGCGGGCATCCATATCCCCACGCTGTGCTATATGAAGGGCCTTAACGAGATCGGCGCCTGCCGCCTCTGCGTGGTGGATACCGGCGCGCGCGCTTTGCAGGCCGCCTGCGTGCTGCCCGTTTCCGAGGGGATGAACGTCAAGACCAACACCCCCGCCGTGCGCAACGCCCGCAAGATGAATCTCGAATTGCTGCTCTCCAACCACGACAAGAAGTGCCTCTCCTGCGTGCGCTCCACCAACTGCGAGTTGCAGAAGCTGTGCAACGAGTACGGCGTGGAGGATGAGAACCGCTACGCGGGCAGCATGACCGAGACGCAGATCGACGACAAGTCCCCCATCGTGCGCAACAACGCCAAGTGCGTGCTTTGCCGCCGCTGCGTGGCCGTGTGCAGCAAGGTGCAGCACGTGGGCGTCATCGGCCCGATCAAGCGCGGCTTCAACACGCAGATCGCCTGCGCCTGGGGCGACCCGCTGGCGGACACCGCCTGCATCAACTGCGGCCAGTGCATCGCCGTGTGCCCCACCGGCGCCCTGACCGAGCGCGACGATACCGACAAGGTCTACGCCGCCCTCGCCGACCCGACCAAGCATGTGGTCGTGCAGCCGGCTCCGGCCGTGCGCGCCGCGCTGGGCGAGGAGTTCGGCATCCCCATGGGCACTTCCGTCACCGGCAAGATGGCCTGCGCGCTGCGCCGCCTCGGCTTTGACAAGGTGTTCGATACCGACTTTGCCGCCGACCT
>DVJW01000193.1 GCA_018716505.1 Candidatus Faecaligallichristensenella faecipullorum
GGGTCGGTGTGAAAGTTTTCGGTGATATAGGCCGGAACCCAGGAGGTCACTCCGTCCTTGAGCACCCCGTGCATGACCACCGGAACCAACATCATCAGCACGCCGGGAATGGTCATCATTGTCCAAAACGCCAATCTGGGTTGGCCGGATTGGCTGGCAAGTTCCGTTTGCTCCTCTTCTTCCTCCACGCCTTCCCTCTGACAATAGGCCTGAAGATAGCCAAACCCCACGACCCAAACCACGGATATCAACATCAGCCACAGCCCAGGGGCATAAAACGCGGCGCGCCATCCAAACCATTCCAGCATGGCCGCGGACAAAAGATAGGCGCCCAACGTACCGGCGGCCACCGCCGAGGTCATATGAATGGAACACCGAACCATATCCCTGGGCGTCAGCATTTCGGCGAAGATGCGCAACACCGGAGGCCAAAGCATGGCCATAAAGTAGCCGTCCAACGCCCTGAGCAAAAGTATGACGCCGAAATTCTGGGTAACGCCCCCCATCAGGTTACAGATTCCTGCGCCCATGCAGCCAATGAACAGCATCCATCTGGGCGAACACCGGTCGCCCAGCACTCCGTTAATCAGCTGGCCCGCGGCATAGGTGACAAAAAACACGGTGTTGACCAGCCCTGCCTGGCTCTTATCCATCAGATTTTCGGCCATCATTTGGCTCATAACCCCTGAAAAATTCAGCCGGCCCAGGTAGGAGCTAAAATAAACCACCCAGCACAGACCAAACAGCATCCACACCTTGCTCTTTTTTACAATGCGCCGCCTGACCATTCCTGTATTCCCTCCATCTCCAATGTAACGCGTTCCACCCCGGCGCGCTCCAAGGTTCGCCTCAATCCCTCGTCCAATTCATGCTCCCGATCGGTAATCAACATTTGAACCGTCTGATAATCCATGAAGGTATAAAGCGAACTGCGCCGCCCCTTGGCGCTTTCCGCCAACAGGATCGTTTGCTGGGCCTGGCGCGCAAAGGCAGCGGAGACCGCGCCCTCCTCGGGTTCCCAGACCATGGGACCCTGCTCGCCCAGGGCGCTTACCCCTAAAAACACCTTGTGAAAGTGAAACTTTTGAATGGCCTCCAGGCAAAGGGCGCCCTGGGTGGTCTGATTCTCCGGGTAGACCTGGCCGCCCAACAGGATCAGCCGGCCGGTAATCTCCCCCCGGCTTAGCTTGCCCGACAGCACCGCGGCCACGGGCAATGAATTGGTTACCAAAGTCAGCTGTTTTTGCCCCATCAGACTGCGCGCCGCCCATTCGGTGGCTCCACCGCCGTCCAAAGCGATGATCTCGGCGTCATGAACCAACCCCGCCGCATACCGGCCGATGAGCTGTTTGGCCCTGGCGTCATGCCGGCCCCGCTGCTCATAGGGCTGTTCCTGGTCCAGTTTGGGCAACGCGGTAGCCCCGCCATGTACCTTCCGAACCAGGTTTTCCCAGCTCATGGCCCGTATGTCCCGCCGGATCGTTTCCTCGGCCACCCCAAGCGCCTGGGCCAAATCAGCGGTTTGAACCTGACCTTCCCGATGGATTTTGTCCAAAATGATCTGCCTGCGCTGTTCACCCAACATGGGCTTCCCTCCATTTCCCCAACAGAATACCACATTTTCGGATTTATTACAACACAAAAAGCGCTCAACTCGATCAAAATCGGTTATTTATATTGCTTTCGTCTCCGGTTTGTGTTAAAATTTATATGCCTTATGGGAAAATCGCCCCAGGCATATTGAGGAGGGAAAACGAATGAATCGTCAAGCCGCGTTTACCGGAAGCGCCCCGCTGCTCAAGGGCGCGCTGCATTGTCACACCACCCGCTCGGACGGTCGCGGGACCCCGGAAGAGGTCATCAAGCTACATGCGGATAACGGCTACTCGTTTATGGCGCTGACCGATCATCGGATATACAACTACAAAAACTATGCGGACGTTCCCATGACCATCATTCCGGGCATGGAAATGGACCGCAACTTCCCGGATCAGGGCGTTCACTGCTTCCACACGGTTTCCATCGGGCCTTCCAAGGCCGACGGAAACGGCTTCGACCAGGATCAGCGCTTTGAGAGCGGAACCGTAAAGGATCAGTTTGAATTCCAGTCTGTCCTGGACTACCTGCACGAAAACAAGAACATGACCATCTACTGTCACCCGGAATGGAGCTCCACTCCGGCGCGGGAGTTTGACCAGCTCAAGGGCAATTTTGCCATGGAAATCTGGAATACCGGATGCGCCCAGGAAAACGAGATGGATACCAACGCCGCCTACTGGGATGAGCTGCTCATGCAGGGCCAGCGCATCTTCGGCGTGGCCACCGACGACGGCCATCCTATTCATCAGCACTGCAAGGGCTGGGTCATGGTGAATTCGGAAAACAACATCAACGCCATCCTGGCCGCCCTGAAAAACGGAGCCTTTTATTCCTCCTGCGGCCCGGAAATCCGCGATTTTTATGTTAACGATGAGGGCAAGGCCGTGGTGGAATGCTCGCCCTGCCGGTTTATCGCCTTCTGCTATGGCCGCTTCCCCACCCAGATGTACCGAAACGCGGATGGCCTCATCACCCGCGCCGAATTTAAGGTGCCCGAGTATTTCAGCTACATCCGCGCCACCATGGTGGACGAGGCCGGCCGCCGCGCCTGGACCAACCCCATCTTTCTTTCCAAATAGGAATTGATTATATCCATCAAAGGGGAAACAATTCATGAAAGTCTTAATGCTCAACGGAAGCCCGCACAAGGAGGGCAACACCTTCCTCTCCCTGCGGGAAATGGAAAAAATATTTAGGGAGGAAAACATCGAATCCGAAATCGTTCATGTGGGCAACAAGGCCATTCGCGGCTGCATCGCCTGCGGTTCGTGCCGGGAAAAGGGCAAATGTGTCTTTGACGACGTGGTCAATGAAATCGCGCCCAAATTCGAGGCCTGCGACGGCCTGGTGGTGGCCAGCCCGGTGTACTATGCCTCTGCCAACGCCACCCTTATCGCGCTGTTGGACCGGCTGTTTTACAGCACCCCCTTTGACAAGCGCATGAAGGTGGGCGCCAGCGTGGTGGTGGCGCGCCGGGGCGGCCTGTCGGCCACCTTTGACGAGCTCAACAAGTATTTCACCATTTCCGGCATGCCGGTGGCTTCCAGCCAATATTGGAACAGCGTGCACGGCAGGGCGCCGGGCGAAGCGCTTCAGGATGCCGAAGGCCTGCAGATTATGCGCACCTTGGCCCGCAATATGACCTTCCTCATGAAGAGCATTCAGCTGGGCAAGGAGGCTTACGGCCTTCCGGAAAGGGAAAGCCCCGCCTTTACCAATTTCATCCGGTAGACAGATCAACCCCGGCGCTCCCTCACAAGGGATTTCGCCGGGGTTTCTTTTTACGGCCAACCGTTTTAATCCTCCATCTCCAGCGTCCAAACCGCCATGCGCACCCGCTTCCAGGTATAGCTCACATACAGCCGCCTGCCCTCGGCGATCACGCAAGGATAGGAAAACTCCCCTTCGCCGCCCTCCAGCTCCATGAGCGGCCGAAAGCGCTTTCCATCGTCCTCGGAAACATAGAGCCAGAGGGGAGAGCGTTTGTCGGGATCCGAAATGGGATTGAGCGCCAACACAATCCGCCCGCTGTCCATGCGCACCAGGTCCATGCCGCTGTTATTGTTGGGCAGTCCGGCGTCATAGGCCGGGCACCAGTGCTCGCCCTCATCCTGGGAATCGCTGCGCAGCAACCTGCCCTCGGTGGAGCGCATCAGCATGTGCACCGAACCGTCTCCGGACTGCCACAGGCTGGGCTGGATCGCGCCCAAACCGGCGGCAAAGCAATATGGTTTATCCATCACCGCCGGCTTTTCATCGCCCAGATGAAAGAGCGGCACCTCCACCATCCGCTCAAAGCGTGCCCCTCCGTCCAGGCTGATGTCCACAAAGGGCCGCCACCGCCCGCCTTCCAGCGAGGCCGGGGCCAACAGCCTGCCGCTTTTCAGGGTCAGGCATTTGTTCTTCACCGGGCCCCTGCCCCCAACGTCCCCCGGACAAAGCTCTTCAATCCCGCCCATGGGCTTGGCTTCGCCATCCAACCGCACGCGCATGGTATGCCAACGGGCGATGGGACGTCCAACCTTAAAGAACAGGTCGATGTGATCCGCCTGGGGCAGCATGACCGGGTTCCAATGGGGCTCGTTCGGGGCGGCGCTGATGCGCACAGGCGCGCTCCATTGGCCTTCTTCCCGTCGGCATACATAGATATCCACATCGTCCGCGCTTTCTTTGCTTCCCCCAAACCAGGTCAAATAGCTGCGCCCCCGAAACCGGCAAAGGTTGCTGGCATGACCGGACAAGGTGGGCAGCTCCACATACTCCTTTTTCGCGCTGAGGATCAAACCCAACCACCTCCCTCCGCTCTACAGCGCGGCGCGCAGGAAATCCAGCGCCTTTTGAATATCCCGCTCAGGCGTCTCGCCCACCTCGCGCTCTATGGCCATATAGCCGTCGAAGCCGATCTCCCTGAGCGCGGCGATCCAGCCCGGAAAGTCCACCTCCCCCTGGCCCAGGGGCACCTCGATATAGCGCCAATCCGCGGGCGCGTCCGGCCAAGGCTTGTGCACCGGGCGGGTCAGGTTGATGCCATCCTTGGCATGGGCGTGCAAAATATAATCCTTCAGCAGCAAGGTGGCGGCCACCGGATCATCGTCCGAGCACATAACCAGATTGGCCGGATCCAAATTGACCCCCAGGTACGGGCTGGCAATCTCGTCCAGCAAGCCCTTGAGCACCTTCGCCTTTTCCGGGCCGGTCTCCACCGCGTATTTCACCCCGGCCTGCTCGCAAAAACCGGCCACCTTGCCCAGGGCGTCCCGCATCCGCCCATACGCCGGATCCCGCTTATCCTCGGGTACCTGGCCGATATGGGCGGTGGTAACCGTGGCTCCCAATTGTGCGGTCATGCGCACAAACCGTCCGGTGCGCTCAAGCCGCGCCTTCCGCTCATCTCCGTCGCAGTTAAAGCCTCCCAACTCCGAGCAGGTGGCCGAGATGACGATGCCGCATTCCTTGAGCAGCGCGCGAATCTCCCGGGCGCGTCCCTCCTCCAGGGGCTGATCCGCCTGCGGCTGAACCGAAGAAAGGTGAAACTGAACCCCGTCCAGGCCCATTTCCGCGGCCTTTCGAATGCCACCCTCAAAACCCAACCGGAAACAATCGGACATCGCGCTGATCTTCATATCAAAATCCCTCCCGTTCCTATAAATCGCCAAGTTGTTGATCCAACTTCTGAGCCAAAGGAATCAATTCATCCAGACTATGAATGATAAATTCGGGCTGCGCCTGGGGATCCCGGCTCTCCCGGGGATAGCGCGGCGATTGATCGATAAAGGCCGAGTGCATGCCCATGGCGTTGGCTCCTTTGATATCCCGGGACAGGTTGTTGCCCACCATCAATATCCTTGGGCAATCCGCCCTGTCCAGGCCCATTTGTTCCAGCGCGGCCTCAAACATGGCCGCGTCGGGCTTTTCTCTGCCCACGGCTTCGGAATAAATCCGCTGTTCAAACAGGTCGTACAGCCCCAACTGATGATATACCGTCTCAAAGGACTGGATAAACCCATCCGCCACCATGCACAGACGAAATCCCATTTCCCTGAGCTGCCTGAGCGCCTCCGGCGCGCCCGGCCATGGACAAGCCTTGAGCACCACGCCCCGCTCGTCTTTGATCTCCGTCCCCTCGTCGATGATGGTATCCCCGCTGTCCAAAAACAGTACCAGCCTGCGCTCGGTCATACCGCGTCCCCCTCTTTTGTTTTGAGCCCATTATAACACAAAGCCCGGCTTTCCAAAACAGAAAAAGCGCCCGATTTCTCGGGCGCTTTTCTCAATGGGCTTACTTGCTGGTTTTTGCAAAGAGCACGGTACTTCCGCTTTGGGTGTAGTACTGCATATCCTGATCCATTTGATTGTTGCCGCTCAATCTGCTGTTGATCAGATCCACATTTTTGCGCACATATTTCACGCACTCATTGACCGTCACCTTTTTATCCTTGTTGGTATCGGCGTACTGCTTGACGGCGGTATTGTTCAGGCAGTTGTAGCCCGCGCTTTCCACAATCAAGGCCGTGGCCATGCCGTAATACTTGATGTTGTTCGGGGAAATTTGCAGGGCCGGCGAATAGGAAAGCTGATTCCCCCGGCAGGCGGTGAGCACCGTGTATTTGCCCGTGGCCAAATTGGCCTTGGCGTTCCCCTCAAAGGCCGAGATAACCCCTTCGTTATAGCCGGAGGCGCTCTGCCCTTTGCCGATAAACCCGCCCGAATAACAGGAATCCAGAATCACCACCACTTTGCCCGGGATGGGATCCAAAAGACTGCGCAGCTCGTGCACCGAAATGGCGCCCGCGGCGCTGGTGTCCGCATCCAATCCCATGATATAGGGGGTTCCGTTCTGGCTGTAACCATGGCCGGAGAAATAGAAGAACGTCACGTCGCTGCTCTGAATGCCGCTGTTGTACAGCGATTTGATTGCCGCGCGAATCTGATCTCCGGTGAGATCCTGCTTGGCCTCGATCTTGCGAAAGCGTTCGCCCGAGTATTTCTGGGCGGACATCATGGCGCGCATGGCGCCAACGTCATTCTGCGGCCCGTTCAGGTAATTCACGCCGGCGTATCCGCTGTTGCCGATCAAAAGCGCCCGGTAGGCCACGCCCTTGCGCGTCACCTGAACCGTACACCGGGCGGTCTGTCCGTTGGATGTGGTGGCGGTGATAAACGCGCTGCCCGATCCCGTCGCCTTGACCTTGCCGTTTTTGTCCACCGTGGCCACACTCTTATCGCTGGTCGTCCATTTTACCGTCTTTTTATTGGTATTGGCGGGCGCAAACCTGGGTTTTAAGGTGTAGGTTTTGCCCACCTTGAGATTTAACTGCGTCTTGCTCAGACTTATGGAGGTGGGATAGATGGGCCGGGTCTTGACCGTGATCTTACAGGAGGCCTTTTTGCCATTGCTGGTCTTGGCGGTTATGGTGACCGTGCCCGCCTTCTTGGCCGTCACCTGGCCGCTGGAGCTCACGCTGGCCACGGATTTGTTGCTGCTGGTCCATTTGACGGCCTTGTTTGAGGTGTTTTCCGGCAGCACGCTGGCTGAAAGTTGCAGCTTTTCATCGTGATACAGGGTGGCCTTGCTCTGATTCAAGGTCACCTTGGTGGCCTGAACCGGCTTTATGGTCACTTTGACGCTGCGGGTAATCTTTTTGGAATTGGCTCTGAACTTGAGCGTGGTGGTGCCGGGCGCGCCCTTGGCCCGGAATTTGAGCGCCACCTTATTGCCCGTTTTAATCACCGCTTCCAACGGCTCCAGTTTGTTTTCATCCGCTATAACGCTTATATCGCCCAGCAGGGCAAGGCATTGCGCTTCGCTGGCAAACGAGGGGGAAACCGTCATGGTAACCGTAAAGATCTTGCCCTGGGTTACGGAAATCCTGCTGGTGGACAGCTTCAGCGAGCGCACCGGCTTTACCGCCACCGCGTCATCCTTGGCCATATTTTCCATCCGGGATGCCAAAATCCGGCCGTTTTCAAAGGGCAGTTCCGGTTGAGCCTGCGCGGCCACGCCAAGGCCCATCAGCAAAATCAGGCACAACAACAGCCCGACCCCGATCTTGTTTTTCATGCGATCGCCCTCCAATTTTGCATTTCTTTTCCTATTTTACCATAGGCAATTTAAAAAAGCCACACTTTTGCCCCGAATTTTATAGCAAAAACGAATAGATGTTCGAAATAGAATTTTGCAATTCCCCTTGATTTTCTCCTGAAATTGTGGTATTCTTGCACAGCATTCGAGATTGGGAGGCTTTTTTATGAATGGGGTATATGGACAACGGCTCAAGGAACTGGGCCTGATGACCCTGGGGACGCTTCTGGTTTCCATGGGCGTGTATTTCTTTAAGTTTCCAAATAACTTTTCCACCGGCGGTGTGAGCGGCATCTCGGTGATCTTGGGCCGTCTGATCCCGTCCCTCTCCCCCGGCACCCTGGTTTTAATCATCAATACCGCGCTGCTGTTGCTGGGCATGGCGGTGCTGGGGCGAGGCTTTGGGTTTATGACCTGCTACTGCAGTCTGCTCATGTCCTTCTCCACCTATTTTCTGGAAAAAATCTATCCCATGAGCGCGCCCTTTACTCAGGAGCCGCTGTTGGAACTGCTGTTTGCGGTGGGTTTGCCCGCCCTGGGTTCGGCCATTCTGTTCAATATGAACGCCTCCACCGGTGGAACGGATATCGTGGCCATGATTTTCAAAAAATATACCCATCTCAACATCGGAAAGGCGCTCATGCTCAGCGATTTGACCATCGTGGTGTGCGCCGGGCTGGTGTTCGGCATCCAGACCGGCCTGTTCTCCTTTCTGGGATTGCTCATCAAGTCGTTCATGGTGGACTCGGTCATTGAGAGCATCAATCTATGCAAATACTTTACCATCATAACGACTCACCCGGACGAGGTCTGCGACTACATCATCCATACCCTGGGCCGGAGCGCCACCACCTGTCCGGTGCAGGGCGCGTTTAGCCATGAGCCGCGCACCTTGGTTTTAACCGTGGTCAAGCGGAATCAGGCGGTCCAGTTGCGCGCCTTTGTGCGCAAGATCGACAGCACCGCCTTTTTGATGATCACCAACACCAGCGAAATTATTGGAAAGGGCTTTCGCGGGGTCAATTAATCTACAAAGAAATGGGGGCAGAACGCGATTGCGTCCTGCCCCATTCCTCTTTACAGCACAATGGCCGCAGAGCGTGCCGGAATCTCGATTCCACCGGCAACCTCTTTCCATTCTTCGTCGTCCACCAACCGGTAACGGCTGAGCGTCCCCTCGTCCAGCCGCGCTTTCAGCCGGACGGGCTTCATCCTCGTAGTTGCAGATTACCAACGCGCTGGTGCCGTCGTCCGCCTGATAGCGGGCATAGGGATGATGCGCCTGGCCGAGCTCATTGATGACCTGGGCGCCGCAGATATCCCTGAATTCCCCATCCCAGAAGTATTTCCGGTATTCTTTCCGGAGCGCGTCCATCTTTTGTCCGTATGCCACGGTTCTGGGATAATCATGCAGCCATCCCTTGAAGTTATAGGGTTCATAGCTGATGATAAACCGATACAGCAGGCACTGGTTGATCATATTCCGGTCATTAAAACCAGTGACCGCGGTCATGAGCTGGGCATGGGGGCGCATGTACCGGGAGAGGGGAATATACCGCTTATTCTCCGAGCGGTGGTAGCTGAGGGCATAGGCCTCCAACTCCCAGTCGTACACCGCCTCGCCCGAGAACAAAAAGTCCTCTCTCATGCCCGGAGTTTTGGCAAGCTCATGGATAAACTTCCGATCGTTTTGATACACCGGCCAGCCATAGCGATGGCCATGACGGGTATCAAAGCACAGCAGGGCGGGCGAATGGTGCAGGCATTCATCGAACAGAAAGCCGTCGCAGTTGAGCTGAATCAGCTTCTTGAATTCGTTCCTGCAAACCTCCATATACCGCTCGCTTCCAAAACACATGGGAATCAGCCGCTTGGTGTTGATATCCAAAAGCTGAGCAGGGGTCTGATACTCATAGCCGCCATAATGATAGTAATCCCCATAGGGATCCTTTATGGCGCAATCCACCAGCTCTTTCCGGAACCACTCGGTGGCCCGGTCGGCCCAGGTAAACTTGGCGAACAGGATAATCTTGACCCCCATGGCCTGACACTCGGCAATGGCCGCCTTGAGCTCCTCAAAGGTACCCAATCTGGGATCCGGGTCGTGGGAAGGATTGCCCTGATCCTGTCCCCCATTGTTCCATCCCACCAGCTGGATGGCCTTGACCCCATATCGGGCACATTCGGCCGCCACCTTGGGCAGGTCGGTAAAACGCAGCCGCAGCTCATCCTCGGGCGAGTTGATGTGCAGCTGAAGCCAGGAATGCACATCCCGCGCCCATTCCGGGGGCTGGGCATTGACCGTCCATGTATCCCGCCATTCCTTATAGATATCCACGCCCTGTTGCCATCCTCCCCGATAGGCCTGCAGGGCGATGGGCGTCAGCGCCCGGCTCTCTCCGCTCTGAATGTAGCACATATGCACCGGCGCAAAGCGGATATGCACTATTTTCCCGTCCATCTCATCTTCCCCGGGCACCCGGGCGTCTATGGAAGAGTCATAGCCCGGCCTGAGCTCCAGGTGCCAAGCCACCAACTCCTCCGAAGCGGCCTTGATGCCCGCGTACAGGCCCTGATCCTCGCTGCGCATCAGGAAAAACGGCGACATGGGCGCGCCGCACGAGGCTGAGCCTTGGCCAAACTGGGTGGGATAATCCACCCCAAAATATCCCTCATGGTTTTCGAAGCTGGGCCAAATTGACCACTGGTTGGCCGAGGAGTAGTTGTATATAAAGCCCTTAAACCATTCGGCCCCCTCCGGATGGCTCAAATCCCCCAAATACGGGCTATATACGCTCTCCACCATGTAGCCGCTGTGGTTCTCAATCCGGGTATACCATACGGCCTGACGGCCCTCGATGGCCACCCGCACCGTGACCTTGATCTCCAACCCCTTGAGGCGCAGGCTGTCCACCTTGTCCCATACAAAGGTGATACCCTGCTCATCCTGGGTATAGCTGGTGAGCGCCTGCTCCTCGCCCATCACCGGATTGTTGCGCAGTTCCTCGCTCACCGGAACCAGCAGCCGCCAGGACAGCCCCAACTCGGCACGCCGGTGAATCACCCATCCGCTCTCCTTGGCCTTCATGCCGGTGAGCGCGCCGTTGTGTTTGGAAAATTCAAGTTCCAGGCTTTCCGAATTCAAAAACAGCTTCCCCATTCGTTTCCCCTCCGAATCTCTTCCTTTTATTTGGGCATATCAGGATGATTGGGGCCAAAATGCTTAAGGATGACCAAGGGTTCCACGCTGCTCTTATTCTCGATGCGCACCCCGCGCCGGGCTGCGCCCTCACAGACAAAGTACTCGTCGTTGCTGAGCTGGCCAAAGCGCAAAAGCGTCGGGGTCTCAATGGGGTGCACCCCCAACTGACCATGGCCCTGAACCGCAATCAGGCCATACGCCGCCTCATCCGCAACAACCACCGTTCTTCCGGGCAAAACGGTCAGTTCCTTGGCCCCGATGTAATCATTTCCATAGGCCACCCATTTCTCCACGCAGCCCTCGGGCGCCTTTTGATTGACAATGGGCGGGCGGAAATAGTGCTTGCGATAGTCGGGGTCAATGTTCTTTTCCCAGTCCAGCAAGGAAAAGATGTAATCCACATCGTCCATCTTGTCCTCCGGACAATTCTCGTTCAGGAAGGACTTGGGATAGACCTCGCCCGAGGCCACGTTTTCATACACCGAGTTGACGTCGCTGTTCCATTGGGGCTCATAGGTAAGATAGGAGCCCGGCGCGTGAATGACTCCAGGCGGGGTATACCAACCGGTGCCCAGCTCGATTCGATAGGCCCTGGATAGCTCGGTAATCCGGTTATCCCGCGCCTCATAGTCCCGCAGCCGCTCCTTGACCTGTTCGGGCGTCACTTCCGGCGAGAACCCGAAATAGGTGGCCGGAAAGGAACCCGGATAGTTGTTGAGCTGGGGCGGATAGTAGTAGGCTTCGGGCTTGCCCAGCCGTCCCACCAGCTCGGCCTTGTCAAAGGTCAAATGCACATGGTGAAACAGCGGCACACTGTAGTCAAAGAACTTGGAATACATGGGCCAGGTGCCATACCGCTCCATCAGCGTTTTGCCAATGGCCTCCTCCCCCAACTCGGCGATAAAGTCCCGAAACAGGAACTTGTCCTTGGGGTCATTGGTGGGCGCCACATAGCTCACTCATCCGCCGCGGCCTCTTCCCCGTTCATGGCCGGAATGACCGAGGAAAACCATCGCTCCTTGATGGCTCCGCGCCGGGTGCCCAGGGCGAAGTAATCGTCCGGATGCAGTTTCAGGCGATAGCCCGGTTGAGAAAACCGCCGGGGCACAAACACCGGGGCCAGCCGCACAACGCCCTCACCCTGCCGGTAGGCATCCCAAATCTTTTCCCTCATAAGACCCTTTTCCTCCTTTTTTACCGCACCCCGATTTCCCGGGCCAACCGCTCCATGAAATAGCGAAACAGCGGATACGGCACCTCCGGGGGAATCAAATGGTCCGGGGTGCAGATATAGCGCACGCCCGGCCGGAACATGGGCGCCAGCCGCTCAAACTCGGCATCGATGGCCGCCTCATCCTTCCAAAGCGCCTGCTTATTAAATCCGCCCATGATGGTCAGTTCCGGATAGCGCCGCTGGTAATCGTTGACGTCGCATCCGGCCTGGACCTCAAAGGGCCACGGAAATCAATTTTCAAGACAAAAGCAAGGCGATGTGGTAAAATAGAGAAATGAGAGCAGAAACATTAATGGACTTCATGGAAGAAGTAGAGAGTGAACGGGAGTATGACGGGTATTATTACAGCTTG
>DVJW01000194.1 GCA_018716505.1 Candidatus Faecaligallichristensenella faecipullorum
CTGGGCCTGCGGCGGGCGGAAAAACTGCGTCCACAGACAGGACGCTTTTGACGAGATTTTCGATCAAATGAAGGCTGCGGACGGGATCATTCTCGGCTCTCCGGTGTACGCGGCCAATGTGTCCGCCAACATGCAGGGGCTGTTGGAGCGTGCCGCCGTAGTGACGGATATGAACCGGGAAGCGGGGCTGCTTCGGTGCAAGGCCGGCGCGTCCGTCACCGCCGCCCGCCGCGGCGGCGCGGTCAACGCGCTGGACGCCATGAACCACTTTTTCCTTCTTCAGGAAATGTTTGTGGTGGGTTCCTGCTACTGGCCCATGGCCTATGGGCAGGCGCCGGGAGATGTTCTGAGCGACAAAGAGGGAATGAACACCATGGCCGTCCTTGGAAGGAATATGGCGCATCTGCTGAAAGCGTTGAAGTGACGGCGATGTTTAAGGCCACGGCAGGAAGCCAGGACTGCGACAGAAAGGAAGGATACGCTTGAAACGACGTGTTTTTTGTCTTTTGCTTATGCTGGTCATGACAACCGCTCTGTTTTCCGTGAGCGCGCTGGCGGAAGCTTCGGAATCAGCTTCCGCTCCCGTTTTTGACCTTGAACAGGGCACGGTGCTGCTCAACAGCGGCTATACGATGCCCATCATGGGACTTGGCACTTACAGCCTTACGGACGAGGAATGCTATAACTCCGTGACCGCGCTGCTTGAGGCTGGCGGCCGCCTCATCGACACCGCCTATATGTACCACAACGAGGCTTCAGTTGGCCGGGCGGTCCGCGCCTCCGGCGTGCCGCGCGAGGAAGTTTTCATCACCACAAAACTCTATCCCAACCAGTATGATAACGCGGACAGGGCCATCGACGAGGCCCTGCGCAGGCTGGATACCGGCTATATCGATATGATGCTTCTGCACCACCCGGCGCACAACGACGCGGCGGCGTATGGGGCCATCGAGCGAGCGGTGCGGGACGGCAGGGTTCGCTGCGCCAACGTTTCCTGCTACTACATCCGGGAAATCGACCGCTTCCTGCCGAAGGTTTCCCTCGCGCCCGCCCTGGTGCAGAACGAGCTGCATCCCTACTATCAGGACAGCCGCGCCACGCAATACCTTCAGGGCCTTGGCCTTGCCGTGCAGGCGTGGTATCCCCTTGGCGGACGGGGCTACACGGAAAGGCTGCTTGCGGACGGCATTATTCGCGAAATCGCCGCCGCGCATCAAAAATCCCCGGCGCAGGTCATCCTCCGCTGGAACCTGCAGCGGGGCGTGGCGGTGATCCCGGGGTCGGGCAATCCCGAACACATCCGGGAAAATCTCTCCAGCTTTGATTTTGAGCTTACCGGGGCCGAAATGGAAGCGATCCGAAATTTGAACAGGGATGAGAAACATGACTGGTATTGAAACGCGCGGGGAGCGCAAGGCCTTCAACCGGCGGCTGTTTCAATGATGTCCCAACAACACAACGACAGGAAGCGGCGCTCCATGCGGGCGCCACTCCATTGACTTTATAAAATGCGTCAGTGCGTATACTGGAATTTTTGCCTGTTTTCCCGGTCAGACATTTGCTTTGCTCCGGCGCAGGATCGCTTGCGTAGGCGGCAACGCAGCGGAAAATTTCATTTTAAAAAGAAACATAGAAGGCTTGTTCAACGGCTGTACACGCCGTTTCCCGCCGATTTTTTTAGGGCCAACAGCAGCAGGATGATCCCTGTTCCCACAAGAATATGTCCGATTCCTGCGATACCGGAGATGGCAGCGGAAATTCCGGTGGATAGCGGCAGGCTCAGCACCTGAGTGACGCCGCGTACCAACAGCATAACGGCAGTCAATGGAACCCCGATGTTGTACGTCCAGAGGAATGCGCGGAAGGTTTTGTGCCTAGTCAGGTCATTGCGGGCGGCAAACAATGCCACAATCAAAAACATCAACATGCCCAGAAGGAATAAATGGGTGTGAACTTTGCCCAGGGACGTCACGCCGGTAAAGCTGTTGTATTTGGTGAATTCACGGTAGAATACGCCGCCTGCCATGGCGGCAATGGCATAGGCAAGGGAGATGTTTAAATACCTTTTCATATTTTACACTCCTTTTTGCGGCATGGAAGCTGCTTTAGTGTTGTTTGCCCTGGGGCCGGCCAATATGAGCATGAAATTCAAGCGGGCGGTAGCCCCATCACAGCACGATATCGCCGGGACGATAGCCCACAGGAAGCGGCTCTTCCTCCAGAAATTGGAAGTCAGGATTACGCAACACGGGCAGGAACGCATCGTAGGGAATGCGCGGAAATTCACATGCGTACGCGCTTGCTCCAAACCAGCCGCCTTCTTTTGCCCGCAGATTCAGGTCGCGGGCGAATTTGGTGCGATTCGAACAGTCATGCACCGCCAGATCCCAGCGCTCCTCAGCCGCGCGCCGCATGAATTTCAGCGTCAGTTCGCGGCTCCAGATGGGGGAGATATAGCCCTGGCGATACATGTACAGGGGTTCGCCGGCATAGTTGCCGATGTTGTTTTCGTTCAGGTGCAGCTCCGCGCAGTTGATGGAGTCAATGTGCGTGGCCAGGATGGCGTCCTTCTTTTTGAAGAAAGAATCGAAAAACTCCGGCGTCATGGGCGTTTCAATGCCCACCCGAGGCAGATATTTTTTGGCCAGCGCCATGTTTGCGATGACCGGATCCGAGCAGTTCGTCGCGCCCAGGTTGAAGCGCAGTTCATCCAGCCCGGCTTGCGCCAGCATGCGCAGGTTCCCCTCATTGACGAGGATGCCGTTGGTATACATGTGCTGGTGAATGCCGGCCGCGTGAAATTTGGCAATGATGCCGTAGTATACCTCGATTTCCATGAACGGCTCGAGGTATACATAGGAAATGCCGGTGGGCGTTTTGTGGATGGAGAGCAGCAGATCCAAGTCCTCTTCACGAAACTTGGTCCCGCCGATTTCCCAATAACCTTCGCCGATGGGCGCAATGCGGTCGAGCACGCCAAAGTCATAGCAGAATTTGCATTGCGCGTTGCACTTATTGGTTTTGCGAATGGCGCTCAAGCCGGTGCCGAGCAGGCAGGAGCGGCATCCGGGCGGAAATTTGGCATCCGGCCCCACATAATCTGTGCGCCCGCACAGCGTTTTGAGTCCGGGGATTTCGCGGCGCAGGGCCTCGGCGCGCGCGTCCGCCGCGGCCTCAATTTGTGAGAGGACGGCGAGGAGAATTTCCTGTTGACGGGGAAGCAGTTCCTCCTCTTCCGGCAGACAGGCAAAGAACTCCATCCACATCAGGGCATCCTTTTTGGAGATTTTCATTGTATATCGCCCCCACTTGCGAATTGTGATTCATTGTTCGCATCAGTGTAGCATAGCCCGGGCGATTGGGTCAAGCCGTGCGCAGTTAATTGTGGAGCGGCAGACGCGGGCTGCCTTGGGAAATCCGGCCTTCGTGGGGCACAGGGGAATATGAAAGGGCGGAAGGGTCTGAATTTGCCCAAAGGAATAAGAAACCGGGTTTTATCCACAAATCAAACGCCCGCCTCTCGAGGCGGGCGGAGCGTTGTCCACTATTTCAGTCCCTTTGTAAGCGGAATCAAGCAGAGCAGGGCGATGATGCCGGTCAGGCCCAGCACAATGCCCAGCACCATGTTGCTCCAGACCATTGACATGCACATGCCCACGCCCAGCAGCAGCGCGCCGGCAATGCCCAGAAGGGCCTTTCCGATGATCCTGGGCGAGAGGTGAAGGGGGGTTTTGCCCTCCATTTTGCGCCAGATCATCACCATGGCCAGCAGCACCACCGCGCCCAAAACGCTCATAACACAACCCGGCACAAAGGAATTCCATTCCGGAATCAGGACCATGCACATGCCCAGGGCAAAGAGAATGCCGCCGGTCGCGCTCAGAATCATCGCCACAAAATTGCTCTTTTTCACAAAAGGTCATCCTTTCAAAATTATATTGAAAAACATTCCACGCCTTATAGGGCCGCCGTTCAATCCGCCTTTACCAGAAACACGTTGGCTGATGTGACGCCTTCCTGGACCTCGGCCGTGCGCCGCAGAGCCTCTTTCATCCGTGCGCTCTGTTCCGCGATGCGCACCGCGGTCAGCGTACCATGCCTGGTCCTGGCCCCGGGCCAGGCGGTCTGGCGTTGAGACCTGGGAGGCGCAACTCCGGCTGGCTCCGTCCGGGCATACGGTTTCGTTTCATCGAACGCCCCCGCGTAAAATTCCGGTCGTATCTCCATTTTGATCGCTCCTTTCCTGATTGCGAATGTATTGTACCGCCGCTTTGTTTGCACTGTTTTTGAGAAACGTTTCTGAAATATAAATCGATGGCGGGGCAAAAGAAAAACGGCCCCCGAAAGGGACCGTTTATTGAAGAGAAAGAGACTTCTTATACATTGAGCAGCCTTGTGCCCTTCAGGCAGACTTCTTCGATTTCGTCGCGCTTGCCTTCGATTAAGGGTTCCACCCGTTCTGCGCGCAGCTTGAGCACGCGCTTGTAGACGAAATATGCCGCTCCCCAACCGATGAACCCAGGAATGGCCAGCAGCACGCACAGAAATATCATCGGCTGATTCGCGGTGATAGCGAAGGTGGCCCCCGCCATGAACGCCGTGCCCAGCAGCGCCACCATGAGCGAGGCCATGGTAGCCCGGCTGTGTATGGAGGCGGTCAAGGTTCGAATGGCGTCCATACAGGCCTCAAATTGCCGTTCCAGGCGTGTCAATTCCGTTTTATTGAGGATATGGCGATCCCGCCGCAGAGACAAGCGAACCTGACCGCTGCCCGCATCCGCCGCTTCCCGGCCGGCCTGCCAGCCAAAGCAGGCATAGCCGTCCAGATATTGCGAGAGCTGGGCGCGTTCCACCACGATCTCTTTATAGTCCCAGGAAACGAATGATTTTTTATCCGTCTGATTCATGCTGTTCACCTTCGTTGATTGGAATGATCACCGTAAAGGCCGTGCCCTGGCCCGGCGCGCTTTCCACTGAGATCCGGCAGTTCATCATCTCCAGCACCCGTTTGACCAGCGCCAGCCCAAGGCCGTTGCCCTCGGTGGCGTGGGAGGTATCGCCCTGATAGAATTTTTCGAAGATGCGCGCGCAGGTCTGCTCATCCATGCCGCATCCCGTGTCGGCCACGCACACCGCCACCTCTGTAGGCGTTGTCCGTTCCCAGAGGGTCACGGTGCCGCCGGATTCGGTGAACTTAAAGGCATTGGAGAGCAGGTTGGTCCATACCAGTTCCATGAGCCCGGCGTCAAGGCAAACCTCGCGGGCATCCTCCAAATCGGCTTCGAATTCGACGCCCTTTTTTTCCCATACATTTTCGAATTGCAGCGCGCAATCGCAGAGTTGGGCGCACAGATCGTAGGACTCGGGTTGAGGCGAGATGGTCTGTTTTTCCAATTTGTTGAGTTTGAGAATGTCCGCAATCAGTGTGGAAAGCCGCTTGGAGGCGTGAATGATCGTCTCCACATGTTCGCGCCGCTCTTCGGGTGGGAGCGCATCGTTGCGCAGAAGCTCGGCGGTGTTCATAATGACCGCGATGGGGGTTTTGATTTCGTGGGAAACGTTGGAGAAAAACTCGGTCTTCAGGGTTTCGATGGAGCCAAGCGCCTCGACCATGCGGTTAAAGTCATCCGTCAGCGCGTCCAGGCAATCCAGATGATCGGGCGTATGCACAGGACGCAGGTATACCGAAAAATCGCCGCGCGCGACCTGGCTGGCCGCGTTGGCAATACGCCGGATGGGATCCTCGTAAAATTTGCGCATCTGGCTCTGAATATACAGCGTGAGCCCTAACGACACCGCCACCCAGTAGAGCAGCACCACATGCACCAGCACAATCGAATCGGTCCCAATTTGGTGCATAAGCAAAATCAACCCCACATGCAGGCCGCTGAACAGCATCAAACCGCCCAATGTGACAAAAAACACATAGCGCGGTATGCGGATTCCGTCGAAATATTTTGGCAGCGGGCTCATTGCGGCACCGCCTTATAACCCAATCCGCGCACGGTTACGATTTTAAAACCCGTGCAGCCGGAAAACTTGTCGCGCAGCTTGGTGATATACACGTCCACCGCCCGCAGGGTGCTGTCGCTCTCCATGCCCCAAAATTCATCCATCAACTGCGCGCGGGTGAAGGTTTTATTGGGGTAGGACAGGAGCTTGAAGAGAATATTGAATTCCCGCGTGGTGACCGGAATTTCCGCCCCGTCCACCTGGGCGGACATGGCGTCGGCATCCAGCTCCAGATTGCCCATGGTCAACTTGTGCGCCATTTCAATGTTGGCCCGGCGCAGAAGCGCCCGCACCCGCATCAGCAGTTCGTCCAATTCGATGGGCTTGACCATGTAATCGTCAATGCCCAGCTGGAAGCCCCGCTGTTTGGCAGGCAGATCGTCCCGGGCGGACATAAACAGAATGGGAATTTGGCCATTCACCTGCCGAACCGTTCGGGCAAATTCAAACCCGTCCACCTCCGGCATCATGATATCGGACACAATCAGGTCATAGCGCTTGTTGTACATCGCTTGATAGGCGTCGTTTGCCCTAAGGCATCCCTTGGCGACAAAGCCGGAATCGTTCAGATAGGTGCAAACCGCCCGGTTCAGTTCGGGATCATCGTCCACCACCAGGATATGGATCATGTGCTTTCCTCCTCGTCTATCTGGTTACAGGGCCCGTCCCCATCCAGCATCAGGTACGGTTCAATGTTTTGATGGTCCCGCGCCATTCGCTTCATGCGCAGGATCAACTTGACGCCCAGCAGCAGCGCGCACCCGCCCATCAACAGGCCCATCAGGGTATTGGCGCGCGCGTGGACCAGCGTCAGGCCCTCCACTTCATTCAAAGCCAGGAGCACCTGCTGGGTCAACACCAAACTGATGCAAGCGGAGGCCAAATTGATGGTGCGCAGCGCATAAAACAGGGGCGTATGGCTGCGGCGGTCCACCAGTACCCCGCGGATATTGAGGCCAAGCTCAAAGAAGGTAAACGCCGCGATGCCGATGGCGATGTAGAGGTGATATCCGCGCTGGACGGGATGAAAGAGCAGCCGGGCGGAATAGACCATGTAGAGCGCGCTGGCCACGATGAGCAGCTGGCCCGCCAAGGTGCAGGAACGCAGCTGAAATTCCCGCCCGGTTTCGCGAACCAGGGCAGACAGGGCCACTACCTTGGCGATGACCATGGCAAAGCTGTAAAAGGCGCTCACACAGGTAAACAGCGACAGCGAAACCAGCCCCATCGCCAGCTTGCCCATGCCTGCCGCCGCGCTGGCAATGCAGGAGGCGCCCGCGACCTGCAAAGAGCGACCGCGATGGGGGCCGAACTGCATTTCAAAGGAGACGGCAATATCTTTGGTGGTCTGAAAGATCCGCGAAAGAGATAAATTTCGCATTTGACGCGTCCTCCTTTCGCAAGCGCTGCTTGCTTGAATGGCTGTATCTTATCGGAGATTTGTTTGACAAATACTTGCGTTTTGTTTGAATTTTATAAGTGAAGCGGTTTCTGCACGCGGAGCGGGGAGGAACTTCCTCGGTTATACAAAAGCGAAAGCCGTTTATATTTTCAAAACAAAACGCAAGCAAATTTGGAAGCGAGTGCTCCACCGATCTGGAAAGTCCAGAGGACGCGGATGCCCTGACTCGAAAGTGTGAGGTTCCGGCTGAAAATTGGGCTCCGGTGGCAGACGGGCTGTGGGCTTGTTCCGGGCATTGCGGGGCTTGTAAAAAGTACTCCTGACAAAATTTTCAGGATTTGCGCCCAAGTTATGGCGAATAGGGGAAAGGGGCTTCAAATCCTGTTTACGATAGATTGTCCGCGGGCCGGACGAAAAACGAAAAGGGGTTGCCTCTTTATGAGACAGCCCCATGTGTCCCCCAATAATGAGGAAACTAAGTTTGTCAACGGTCTGTAAGGCCATTTTATGGGCTGTCCGCGCCATTTCCTTTGGAAATATGGGATCATTTTTATTGACAAGCATAGGGGAAAGCATATAATAAAAACGGGGGGTGGTCTATTTCTTTTGAGATTCGAGGTGCATTATGTATAATCCTCAACTGGAGACTTTTATTCATGTTGCTGATGTGGGCAGTTTCAACAAGGCGGCTGAAGAGATGTACATAACGCCGCCCGCGGTCATCAAACAAATCAATCTGTTGGAAAATGAGTTGGGCCTGAAGCTCTTTGTGCGCACCCATCGCGGATTGCGGCTGACGGAAGAAGGGGCTTCCCTGTACAAGGACGCCAAGTATGTCATCTCCTACTGCAAGGAATCCGTGCACAGGGCAAAATTGGCTGGGCGGAAAAACGACAACATCATTCGCATCGGCACCTCGCCCATGACGCCGGGCGCCTTTCTGTCGGATTTATGGCCGAAGATTCAAAAGATTTGTCCGGGCATCCGCTTTGAGCTGATCCCCTATGAAAACACCCCCGAAAATGCCCGCGAGATTTTAAAGAATCTGGGGAAGAATATCGATATCGTGGCCGGCCCTTTTGATCAGGCATTCTTGGAAAGCCGCAGCTGCCAGGCCATCGAACTTTCCAAGGAGCCGATTCGATGCGCACTGTCCATCAATCATCCGCTGGCCGCCAAGGAATTTTTGACGGTTCAGGATCTGTATGGAGAAAATTTTATGCTCATACGCCGCAATTGGAACAGTTATCTGGACATGATGCGGGACGACCTTTGGCAGGAACATCCCCAAATTCACATTAT
>DVJW01000195.1 GCA_018716505.1 Candidatus Faecaligallichristensenella faecipullorum
CAGACTTTTTGGAAAGGAAAAAGCCCGGAAAACCGCATGGTTCCGGGCTTTTTGAGCATTTTTGAATTGGTTTGTCGGGCCTGTTATCTCTTGCTGAACTGAGGCGCGCGACGGGCAGCCTTGAGGCCGTACTTCTTGCGCTCCTTCATACGAGGATCGCGGGTCAGGAAGCCAGCCTTCTTGATGGGCGCGCGAAGCTCCTCATCGGCCTTCACCAAGGCGCGGGCGATGCCATGACGGATGGCGCCGGCCTGGCCGGTGAATCCACCGCCGTGCACGTTCACCAACACATCGAAACGGCCCAGGGTATCGGTCAGCGTCATGGGCTGACGAACCACGGTCTTCAGCGTTTCCATGCCGAAAAAGTCGTCCAGCGTGCGCTTATTGATGATGATATTTCCTTCGCCGGGGATCAGACGAACGCGAGCGATCGCCTTTTTTCTCCTGCCTACGGCATTGTAGCAAACCTCAGACATTGTACGTCCTCCTCCCTAT
Organism: Candidatus Faecaligallichristensenella faecipullorum; assembly: GCA_018716505.1. Taxonomy (GTDB): domain Bacteria; phylum Bacillota; class Clostridia; order Christensenellales; family Aristaeellaceae; genus Faecaligallichristensenella; species Faecaligallichristensenella faecipullorum. Next base: position 496 of record DVJW01000195.1, read on the forward strand.
TATTTCACTTCAAAAGCAACGGGCTTCTGAGCCTGATGCTCGTGCTCCGCACCGGCGTACAGATGCAGCTTGGTCAGCATGGCATAGCCCAAAGGTCCCTTGGGCAGCATGCCGCGCACCGCTTCCTTGAGCACGGTCTCGGACTTCTTCTCCATCATGCGGCGGGCAGTGGTCTCCTTGAGTCCGCCCACATAGCCGCTGTGACGGTAGTAAATTTTGCTATCCAGCTTTTTGCCGGTGAAAACCATCTTATCGGTGTTTATCACGATGATATAATCGCCGGTATCCACATGGGGCGTATAGGTGGGCTTGTGCTTGCCGCGCAGCATGGAAGCTACCTGGCTGGCCAAGCGGCCCACTACCATGCCGCTGGCGTCGATGACGTACCACTGACGCTCGACATTGGAAGCCTTTGCCATAAACGTTTTCACGTAAATTCCCTCCTCAGAAAGTTGAGAAAAAAAACGGTTGCGCGCCACGGTGGTCAGTCGTCTTGCGCCATACGCAACCGGCCCCGGGGCTAATGGGCCCGGTTGACACAAGTCGTATTTTACCGCAAAACGCCGGGTTCTGTCAAGTTATTTCCTTGACAAAACCCGGCATTGGGGCGATTCTTGGCGACATTTAACATTTCATCGCAATATCGGATTGCAAAGACACCTTCTAGTGGAAGATTTCCACCTGGCCCATTTCATAGCGCCCATCCTCCCGTGCGCCCTCCATGGCCAACCGAACCCCTGGCTGGCCGGTTTCCGGATCCAATATGGCCACACACAGGGTATAACCCCCCTCCTCCAGATCGCTGGGAATATCCAGGCTTATAAGCCTTTCCCTTTCCCCCGGAAGCAGCTCGCAGGTCTTTAAATCGGTATTTTGCTTCACGACAACTTCTCCATCCCGAACCAAAGACAGCTCCACCGGCCAATTTTCATACATGGGCGCCGAGCCGTCGTTGCGCCAAAGGGTTTCCACCCGCAGCCGGTATCCGGCGCGCAGGCTGCGCGGCCATTTTGCATTGAGAACCCAGAGCCGGTACCCCATGCTCTGCGCCGCCCGATCCAACGCCTCCTTGAGCTCCGGATCCGAAAATAACGCGGGATCCAGGCCCGCTACGATGGAAAGATGCCCTTCTTTAATCTGGCGCAGGATTTGTTCGTCTTTCTCCCGCAGCAGCCCGGCCTGATCCTGGCCCCGGTCCAGATGAGCCACCGAAGCCCCCTGCTTCCAAAAATCCTCCATGGGCCTGAGCATGGCGCTCAACTGGTCGTCATAACCGCCAAACCGCACAAAGTCCAGCCATTCCCAGCTCTTGTCCTCATCCCCAAGATTGTCGTTATAGAGCCCAAGGCCCAGCAAATGGGCCTCGCTGAAGGGGCGGGACATCAAAAGCCGGGTGTTGGGAAAGGCGCGGGTGTAGTGCCACACATATTCGGTCACGATATCGCTCAGCGGAAGCGAATCCACCCCTTCGGCGCGATCCACCCGCCAACTTCCGTCATGGCCCAAACTGCCCAACTCAACCCAGGCGATTCGCTGGTCGCTGTCATAGCGCCGGCCCAGGGCCTCCAACACCAGATAGTGCCGGTCAATCAGCGTTCGATTGGTGTAATCCGGGGAAAATCCGCTGCCCTCCTGGGTGGTATACCATTCGCCATCCCCACCGGTTTCGTCGTATAGCCAATCCGGGATATCAATGCCCTGGCTCTGCGGACAGTCCATGACAAAGCGGATCACCATCTTCTTGCCCAACGCGGCCCATTTGTCCATCTGGACGCGCCGTTCAAAAGCCTCGAAGTCATATACGCCCGGCTCTGTCTCCAACTCACGCCAGCTGACCTCGGCGTACACCATGGAATAGTCCCCTTGGTTGGCGGGCGGCGCGGCGGCGTCCACCGCCCAGCCCATCATCGGGTTGACCAGCACTTCCTCCACCGGCCGCCCCTGCATCTTGTTCATACGCGGCCCCCGTATCGCCGACACAAAGAAGATCGCGGCCAACAAAAGCGGCAAAATCAGCAGATAGCGCGCTTTCTCCACCCCAAAGTTGTTCATCCGCTGAACGCGCTGGGAACGTTTGATGGGATTGACATGCCGTCCCACCCTCATGCCCTTGGCCCGGGGCGCGCCCCGCACCTTGCCTTTGGAAAGTTTTAACCAATTGCGCATGGCTTCCTCCCGGAGAAAACCAGGACGGCGGCCTGCGGGCCATCCGTCCATTTCTCATTTCTCTTGTCTATTATAGCGCAGCTTTCTTGCTTTTTCCACGGGATTTTTGAGAAGAATCGTCATCCTTCAAAAACACCAGCAGCGCAAGAAGCATCAAGGCGCACCCCCAACCCATGAGCGGATATCCCAAGTCCACCAAGGGCTTAAAGCCCACGGCCGAGATCACAGCGCATAAGGCGGCCGGAAGCAGCAGCGCCCCCTTGCCCCAGGCCGGACGAAGGCTTAAAATCTGTTCGCGCATGGAGCTGAGCGCGGCGCACAAGGTGGACACCACGGCCAGAAACATCAGCCCAGCGCTCATATAAAACCCGGCAATGCCCCATCTGGAGGCCAACAGCACCCCGGGCATGGGCTGGTCCCGTATGGCCTCGCCGGCGCTTAACAGGGCGGCGTTGGCGCTCATCAGCATGACCATAACGCAGCCGCCGGTGATCGCCCCCACCCGCCAGGGGTTGACTGCGCTTCTGCCCGCCATACAGGCCACTCCGCCGGCCACCGCCACGTTCAGCGCCGCATACAGTCCGCCCAACAGCGCGGAAGCGGGCAGGGAACCCCAACTCACGGCCATGGGCGTGGTCTCAGGCATTCCGGCCAGCATGGCCGCATAGTAAACGAAGATCGCCGGGACCAGCAGCGCCCCCATGCCGGCCAAAGCGCCCGTGCCCCATTTGCAGCCCGCCAGCGCCACCAACAAGGTAACCCCCGCGCCAATCAGGCGCGCCGAATGCAGGTTGATGGTCAGCGCGCCCAATTCGGCGCCCCCCGAAACCATCACCGCCCCGGTGAGCAGCATCAGCCCGCCGTGCATCATCTGGGCCGCATCCCCACAATGTTCATCCATAACCCGCGCGTATACCTGAGGCAGGCTGGCGGACCGGGTGCGCATGGCGAAGTGAACCAGCATTCCGGTCAAAAAACCGCACGCCGCGCTGCCTGCCAATATGCCCAGCCAGGAAAAGGCGCCCATGCCGCTGAAAAAGACCACAATCTCCCGGCCCGAGGCAAAACCCGCCCCCACGATGGCCGCCACCATGGCCAGCGCCACCCGAATATCCCGAAATACCTCCGTTCGCATACACTCCCCTCCTCAAGGCAGTGTATGTACAGCCCGCCCGGGGCTATGCGCCCGGAGACCTAATCGCTCAGCACCTCGGCGCCCTGTTCGGTTACCGCCACCTGAATCTCCCATTGGGCCGAGGGCATGCCATCCCGGGTATAGATGGTCCAGCCGTTGGCCTCGTCCTGAAACACGGCCGAACGGCCCATATTGATCATGGGCTCAATGGTAAACACCATGCCCGGCGCCATGACCATGCCGCTGCCCCGCCGGCCCACATAGCCCACCCAGGGCGATTCATGAAAGGCCAGGCCAATCCCATGTCCCCCGATTTGGCGCACCACGCTGTATCCGTTCGCCCTGGCATGGTCGTATACCGCCTGGGCCATGTCGCCCAGAAATCCCCAGGGCTTCACCGCCCGCAATCCCTTTTCCACGCACTCCCTGGCCACCTGAACCAAACGGCGCTTTTCTTCGGAAACCTGCCCAATCATGAACATGCGCGAAGAATCGGAGAAAAAGCCCTTATAAACGGTGGAAGCGTCCACATTGACGATATCTCCGCTCTTTAAAATCACCTCATCCGAGGGGATCCCGTGGCAAACCTCCTCGTTGACCGAGGTGCATACGCTCTTGGGAAAGCCGTTATAGTTCAGCGGCGCGGGGATTGCGCCCCTGCTTGTGGTCTGATGGTAAACCCATTGGTCGATCTGACCGGTGGTTGTGCCCTCCCCGATATGTTCGGCCACATAGTCCAACACCGCGATATTGATCTTCGCGCTTTCGCGGATGGATTCGATTTGCTTTGGGTTTTTGATGAGCGACCGGGCGGGCATGGTGAAGCCCTTGCGCCTCATCTCCTCCCATTTTTCGTCAAACCCCCTGTGACAATCCTCATACGCCAGCCCGCTTCCGCACCAGCACAGGCCATCGCGCTCTATTTCCATAAGCTTCCCTTTCCCTTCAATATCAATGGGGCAAGGGCGGTAAAACACTCACCGCTCTTGCCCAATGCGCTTTCAATCAAACCTCTTATTCCATTCCGTCCGGACTTTCGGTCTCAAACCCTGTTTCGGGCTCAAGCGTACTATCGGTGTCCGAAACGATGTTGTCCACCGCGGTATCGGCGAGTTCCTCCGGGGATTGCTCGATGGGAATCTCTTCCAAATCTTCTTCCTCTTCCACCTCAGGTTCCTCGGTCTGAGTATCGTCCGCGCCGTATACGGTATCGTATGCCTGGTCTGACCAGCTCTTGTCGTCCGGCGCAATGCTGGGCGCTATCCATACCGTTTCCGGCTCCTCCACTGTTCCTGTGCCGGCATTGCTCAGCATTTCCGTGGTACTGAACAGCAGGTTTTTCACAAAATTGACGGCGCTGACCACCCCCATCACCAATACGGCGATTACCAGTAGTGAAACCGCCAATTTAACCCATCGCATCGCGACACCTCCTCCGGGAAAATTTACCTGAACGATTACTCAAGACATTGTAACAGAAACACACCCTTTTTTCAAGGCTCCGGTAACAAACCGGCCGATTGCGGTAATTCGCCCCCCAATTCTTCCCGAATTTTGGATTTATTTCCGGGAAATTCATCTCAAAATTCATTTCCCGGGAAATGTTTCCCCGTCCGCTCCAAAAACCTTTCCCGCCTGATATTGCTTCCAAACGTTTTCAAACCATCCGCCCCCTGGAGGCAAAGGGCGAACCTTCACCGCTCGGGTATGGCCCCCACGGGTTTCAAAGGCGTACTCCGCACAATGCCCCTCCGTTTCCCGCAAAGCCGTCCCCACAAATCCATGGCCGGCCTCTCCCTGAAAGCCCGCCTGACAAATCATGCTGGACAGGGCCGCGCGCTGGGCATGCAGGGTGTCGCGCAGCAACACCGCCTCCCTTATATCCCTTGCGCCCCCCGGATGATTGAGTTGGCGTTCTATGGATTGCTTGAGCGCAACCATGGCCTCCACATCCCGCAGCACGCCCGCGCATCGATCCATGGCCCGCCGGTTCTCCTGGAGTGCGCTGCTTTCCTTGCCGTCCACCATGGCCTGAAGCGCCGAAATTTCCTGTTCAATTCTCCGGGCCCACCGCGTCCGGAATTCACCTTCCGCTATGGCAGACTCCTTGCGGTGAGCGATGATGTGCTGGGCGGCCCTGAGCGAACCCACCTGGGTCTCGTTGAGCGCGCTGCCACCCGGCCGGTAAACGCCAAAAATTCCGGCGCATTCCCCCGCCGCGTAAAGGCCCTTAAAATCGGTGCGCCACCATTCATCCACCCGAATCCCGCCGTTGGAATGCTGGGCGCACACCGCGATCTCCAGGGGCTGTTTGTGAAGATCAATGCCGCGGCTCCGATAGAAGGCCACGGCCTGGGGATTGATGGCCTCCAGCCGCTCAATGGGCGTTTGCTGAACCGCCCCGCAATTTTCGAGGTATTGGCGCGCCTCATTCCCCAAAGAGCCCAATACGCCGCCCTGGGGCTCTTGGGTAAAGTCCATATAGGTGCGTCCGCCCCGGCCGCGCACCGCCTGCACCGCCAGATCCACCCGGGAAGAGCCCTGGATCTTGCGGGCATCAAAGGGCCATTGATAGCCCTTTAAAAATACCGAATTGAACACATCCGCCCGGTCCTTAAAGAAGGGCGGAAGAAATTCGCCGTTTTCATCCATATAGCAGGGCACGGCCTGCTGATAGCTGCCGGAGACGTTCCATTTGACCCCCAGCGAGGCCAGCCCATATTGCCAATAGCAAAGATTGTTGGCCGTGGCTCCGGCCCTGAGCGCCGCGCCGGTGGCTCCGATCTGCTCCCCGGGAAACACGGTGTTTTCATATATATAAGCCGATCCCCCGGTGCAGAGCACCACATTCCGGGCGTTGACCAACAAATAGGGCCTGTCTGGGTTTTCCAGATCCAACATCATCAGTCCGCCCATCTCTCCGCGCTCATCCACCAGCAGCGCGGCCAACATCACCCCGCCGCGCATGCGCACCCCGCGCGCCCGGGCGCTCTTTTCCAGGGCCTGGGCCATGTACCGGCTGGTAAGCGGTCCGGCCGAGGTGGCGCGCTGGGCCTCGTCATGATCGGTCTGATAGCCCACAAACTCGCCCCATTCATTGTGGGGAAAGGGCACGCCCAGTTGAACCAGCTTTAAAAAGCATCTAACCGACAGCGCGGCCATGGCATAGGCATGGTCCCCGTGAAGGCTCCCGCCCGCAAAAAAGGCACGGGCCAGCCTGCCCACACTGTCCGGCGAATCCCCGGAAAGAGAGAGTTTGTAATAGGTCTGCTTGTCGCTGCCCGCGTTCCGGCTGGTGCCGCCCGAAAGGTCGTCGGACAACAGCAGTACATCCAGCCCGGCCTTTCGCAGCTCATCGGCCGCATTGAGCCCGGCCGCACCAGCCCCCACCACCGCGGTGTGACAATTCAGAATCTGAACCTTTTCCCAATCCATGCCGCTCACAGCCTTTGCAAATGGAATCCGCCGTCCACATTGATGACCTCGCCGGTGGAAAAGGGAATCCGGTTCTCCGAGAGCATGGCCACGGCCTCGGCCACATCCTCGGGTTGTCCCCACCGCTTGATGGGGGTCAAGCCGCCCTGGATCAAGGCGTCGTATTTGCCGGACACCCCCTGGGTCATATCGGTCTTGATGATGCCGGGCCGGATTTCATAGACCGGTATGCCCGCCTCGGCCAGCCGCACCGCAAAGAGCTGGGTCATCATGGACAGGCCCGCCTTCGAGACGCAGTATTCTCCCCGGTTGACCGAAACCGTATAGGCCGACATCGAGGAAATATTGATAATCATGCCGCTCCCCTGGGTGATCATTTCCCGGGCCACGCGCTGGGTTAAGAAAAAGGGGCCTATCAGGTTGACCTCCAGCACCTCGCGCATGGAGGCTTCCGACATTTCCAACAGATCGGCGCGCACTTTGGGCGCCATGCCCGCGTTGTTCACCAACAGGTCGATCCGCCCATAGGCCTTTAAAACCGCCTGAACCGCCGCCTCCCGGCCGGCCTCTTGGGCGTTATCCGCGCAAAGGCAGAGAAATTCCCTTTTGAGTTCGTCATCCCATTGCTCCACCGGCCGCCGCCCGGTAACGGCCACCTGATAGCCGCTCTTCTTGAGCCTTTGGGCCACGGCGCGTCCAATGCCCCGGGTGCCCCCGGTTACCAGCGCTGTCTTCATTTTTCTTCTCCCCTTTTCACCTGTCGATGCTTATTTCACAACCCGCCGCAGCTCGGGCAGATAAAATTCCGCGTCCCTGACCGGACATCCGGGCCGCCCGCCCGCGCGCATGATCCTGGTGCACAATCCGCAGGTCACGCAACATTTGGAGGCCGTCATTTCGCCCTTTTCCAGGATATCCCGGGCAAAATCCGGATACGCGAAGGCCTCCCGTCCAAAGCCCACGGCCCGCGCGCCGCCTTCTTCCATGAGCCCGGCGGCCACCTGGGGCGCAAATTGGCGCAGATAGGACAGTCCGGTGGCCACGCATACCGCCCGAGGCGCCCGGGCCTGTGCCTGCCTGCAGCCGTCCAACAGCCTCGCCACGCCCTCCACCGCGCATTCCTGGGTCTCATAACCGCCGGTGGCATAGGGCCGGTTGACATGGGGGTTATAGTAGGGCGTGCCCATGGTCAAATTGAGCAGCCGGACCCCGTGCTCATACAGCGCTTCCACCAGCCGCAGCGGTTCCTCATAGTCCACCTTCAGCCCTTCGCCCACGCCCCAGGAGGCGGCCTCCCCGTCGTACAGGTTGATGCGGGCGGCCAGGATGCCCTGACCAATCTGCTCCCGCGCCGCGTCCACGCATTCCAGCAGCAGCCGCACCCGGTTTTCATAGCAGCCGCCATAAGGGCCGGGCCGCCCCTTTGCGCCCAGCAGTTCGCTCATCAAATACAGATGGCAAGCCTTGATATCCACCCCGTCAAACCCGGCCTCCATGCAAAGCCGGGTGGAGCGCGCGTACAGCTCGGGCAAGGAGCTTAAATATTCATCGCTCACAATGGGATAATCTTCAGGCAGATTCTGATGCCTGTCCAACACCTCGCTCCGCCAGGCGCGCATGGGCTCTGGTGCGCCGGATGGGCGGCTCCACCGGCCCGACTGGGTGAGCTGGGCCACCACCAAGGGCGGCCGAACCCCAGCCTGAAGCGCGGCCTGTTTGATCTCGCCGACAAGCGCCCGAAAGGCCTCTATATTCACTTCGGTAATCATCAGCTGGTGCGGGTTGGCCCGCCCCTCGGGACAGACGGACACCGCCTCCATCCAAATCAGCGCCGCGCCGCCCGCCGCAAACCTGCGGTAGCGCCGGATGGTCCAATCGGTGGGCGCTCCGTTTTCATCTGCGTCGCATCCCTCCATGGGCTGAACCACCAGCGCGTTTTTCATTTCAAACCCTTCGCCATGAACCGGCTTTTTCAGCGTTTCCACCTTGCCGGGCCTGGGCAACTGAAAGGCTTCACCTTCTACGGCTTTATATAATTGCGTCAAATCTTTATAAGGAAATCCCTGAGGCATAGATCATCTCGACCTTTCGCTTGTATTTCATATGAATCCTATATTTTTATTATACTTGACTTTCTTCTCCTGAACAAGCAGGAGTTGACTATCCGTCAAATATCTCCGCGCAATTTTACCCAATGTGCTCAACGAAAACTCGTTCCAATAAGAAATTTTGTAAAATCTTAAGCTCAGATTTAGGTTGTTTGATTTTGATGCTTGTTTTTAACACAAAACAGGTTCAATATAGAAGGCGTTCGAGAATTGTCGGCCGGCAGGAATACCCGGTCAAAGGGAGTTGGATGAACGGATGGAACCCATGTTCTCCAAAAAGGAACTACGCGACCTGATTATCCCCCTGGTGTTGGAACAAATTTTAGCGGTCACCATTGGCCTTGCGGACACCATGATGGTCTCCAGCGTGGGCGAAGCCGCGGTGGCCGGAATCTCCGGAGTGGACGCCATCAACGTGCTGCTCATCAATGTGTTCTCCGCCTTGGCCACGGGCGGCGCGGTGGTGGCCAGCCAATATCTGGGCCGGGGAGATCGGGAAAATGCTTGTTCGGCGGCCAAGCAGCTCATTCATTCCGGCGCGCTGTTGAGCGGGGTGCTTGGTCTTCTTTCCCTGTGTTTTGCGCGCTATGTGCTGGGCGCGCTCATGGGGGATGTCGCCGACGATGTTATGGCCAATGCCCAGACTTACTTCTTCTATTCGGCAATCTCCTATCCCTTTCTTTCGGTGTATAACTCCGGTGCCGCGCTGTTCCGCTCCATGGGCAACAGCCTGGTCTCTTTCATCGTCTCCATTGGAATGAACGCTCTGAACATCATTGGCAACGCTATTTTGATCTATGGATTCAACATGGGGGTGGCGGGCGCGGCCATTCCCACACTGACGTCCAGGGTCGTGGGCGCTGTAGTCATGATGATTCTGCTGCGCAACAAAAATTTGACCATTCATGTGCGCGACCTGCATAAAGTCGAATTTAAACCCGATATGATCCGGCGTATTTTGCAAATCGGCGTACCCAACGGTTTGGAAAACGGCATGTTCCAGGCGGGCAAGGTTGTCGTTCAGCGTCTGATTAACAGCTACGGAACCAGCGCCATGGCCGCCAACGCGGTGGCGGGCAACATCACCAGTCTGGCGGTTTTGCCGGGTTCGGCCATCAGCCTGGCCATGGTTACGGTGGTGGGCCAGTGCATTGGCGCCCGGCGCCCGGATGAGGCGCGCAGCTATACCAAGCTGCTCATGAAAATGAGCTATGGTTCCATGACCGTGCTGAACATCCTGTTGGCGCTGGCTTTGCCTCTGATTCTGCAATTGTATGGCCTGACCGACGCCACTTTCGCGTTGGCCCAGGAGCTGATTCTCTACCATTGCGTGGCCTGTATCCTGTTCTGGCCTTCAGCCTTCGTACTGCCCAACGCCTTGCGCGCGGCCGGCGACGCCAAGTTTACCATGACGGTCTCCATCGTCTCCATGTTTGCCTTCCGCGTGGTTCTGAGCGTTATTTTGGGCACTTTCTTGGGCATGGGCGTGCTGGGGGTCTGGATCTCCATGTTCATCGATTGGATTTTCCGCCTAATTTTCTTTATCAAGCGCTACATGGGCGAGAAATGGCTCAGCAAACAGTTGATTTAGCGCATATGGGTGGCCGGCCGGCTGGGTTGGCCGCCCATTTTTCTACCAGATATTTTGATGGGCAGTTTACGCATGGAGGCATATCAACATGAAAATCGTGGTTTGCACCGATTCGTTTAAAGGAAGCCTGACCAGCGCTCAAGCCGGAAACCTGATGATAAAGGGCCTGCGCCGGGTGTTCCCGGAGGCGGAATACCGTCTCATTCCCATGGCCGACGGGGGCGAGGGCACGGCCCCGGCGCTCACCCAGGCGCTGGGCGGAAGGATGGAAACCGCTCGGGTGCATGGGCCGCTGGGTAAGGAGGTGGAAGCCGATGTCGGCTTTTTGCCCGATGGCAGCGCGGTGATGGATATGGCCTCGGCCTCAGGGCTTACGTTGGTTGCGTCCAACGAGCTGGATCCGATGCGCGCGGATACCTTTGGCACCGGGGAATTGATTCGATATGCCCTGGATATGCATTGCAGGCGGATTTACCTGGGCATCGGAGGCTCGGCCACCAACGACGGTGGCAGCGGCATGGCCCGGGCGCTGGGCGCGCGCTTCCTGGACGAAAAGGGGCGGGAGCTTCCCCCGGGCGGCGGCGCGCTGAAAAATCTATCCCGGGTGGATTGCTCCGGGTTGGATCAGCGGCTTCGGGAGACCTCTATTGAAGTGATGTGCGACGTCGACAATCCCCTTTGCGGCCCGGAGGGCGCTTCCTTTGTTTACGGCCCGCAAAAGGGCGCCACCCCGGACATGGTTCATGCCCTGGACGCTGCGCTCGACCATTATCAACGGGTTCTGGCCCGCCAAACCGGACTGGATCTTGCCGGAAAACCGGGCGCCGGGGCCGCGGGTGGTCTGGGCTATGGGCTCATGATCTTTGCCAAGGCGCGCCTGTGTCCCGGAGTGGATACCTTGCTGAAACTCAGCCGCTTCGATGAGCTGATGGCGCAATGCGACCTGGTTGTAACCGGCGAAGGGCGTATCGACGGCCAATCGGCCCATGGCAAGACGCCCTGTGGCGTGGCGCGGGCCGCCGCCCGCCATTCGGTGCCGGCGATCGCCATCGGCGGCTCGTTGGGCGAGGGAGCGGAAGCGCTATATGGCCTGGGGGTTAGCGGTTTGGAAAGCTGCGTGCGGCAGGTGATGCCCCTCGACCAGGCGCTGGCCCGGGTGGACGAGCTCTTGCCCCAGGCCGCTGAGCGCGCCGGGCGCATGCTGCTCACCGGCCGGAAGATGCATTTCTGATGGCAGCCCCTTGTCCCCCTTCGGGGGATATGGTAAAATAAAGAAACTTTATGATATCCGAGGGGGCATGTCGGGATATGGTGAAAAAAATCCTGAAGATTTTGATCCTGATCTTGATTCTCATGGTGGCGGCCGTATTGGGCTATGTGCTGTACCTTCAGCTGCAATACAGCCGGATCCCGGACAACGCCGCCTTGACCTCGGAAAACCCGAAAAGCGAAGGTCTTCTCGCCGGAACGACCTATTCGGTGATGAGCTACAATATCGGCTTTGGCGCCTATAGCGCGGATTATACTTTTTTCATGGACACCGGCGTCATGCTGGACGGCACGCCCACCCAGGGCGCGCATGGCCGTGCGGTAAGCCGGGAAGCGGTGCTTCAGAATACCCAGGGCGCCATTGAGGCCATCGAGCGCGCAACTCCGGATTTTGTGCTGCTTCAAGAGGTGGATACTGCCTCCACCCGAAGCTTTTTTGTCAATCAGGCCGAACTGGCGGCCCAGGCCCTGCCCGATTATGACCGGGTGTTTGCCAGCAATTTTCATTCAGCCCATCTGCTCTATCCCTTCAGCGAACCCCATGGTTCGGTGGAGGCCGGGCTTTTGACGCTGAGCCGCTATGCCATTGAGGATAGCGTGCGCCGTTCCTATCCGGTAAGCGACAATTTTGTGGACAAATTCTTTGATTTGGACCGCTGTTTTTCGGTCCATCGAATAGCTGTGGATAACGGCCGCTATTTGGTCCTGATTCATAGCCACATGTCGGCTTACGACGAAGGCGGCACCATACGCCAACAACAGCTGGACATGCTGTCCTCGGTGATGTCCGAGGAATATGCCCGGGGCAATTATATCATTGTGGGCGGCGACTTTAACCATGCCCTGGGGGAAGCCGCGCTCACCGCCTTCCCCACCGGCCAGCGCCAACCCGAATGGGTTTCGCTGCTCACCGAAGACCAGCTGCCCCAAGGGTTTCATATTGCCTATGCGGAAAACCAGGATCAGGTGGCCACCTGCCGCGGCGCGGATATTCCCTATGAACCCGGGGTAAGTTATCTGACCAATGTGGACGGCTTCCTGGTATCCGACAACATTCAGTTTCGCACGCAAAACATCGACACCGGCTTTGCCTACAGCGATCACAATCCGGTGTTGATGGAATTTATACTCAATTGAGAGGGGGCAAGTTCTATGACCAAAGTTGAAATTCACGCCGGGGTGTGCGGCTTTGTAACCACAGTGAGCGCTGATTCCGAGGATGGCCAGATGGTTCATCTTACCATCGAATCCGAATGTCCCGCGGTGCGCGCCATGGCCCAGGCCATGCCCGAAGAGCTGGACGCCTACGAGGTCTGCTTTCAGCGTCCGGGCACTGGGCTGCTGTATGAACTGTCCAGCCAACATCTCGTGGGCCATGCGGGTTGTATCGTAACCGCGGGCATTGCGAAATGCATGGAGGCCGAATGTGCCCTGGCCCTCAAGCGCGATTGCTCGATCACCTTTGTGGATTGAGCCGCAAAAAACAGGCCGCGTGAAGGATTCATTCCGTGAACCCTCACGCGGCTTTCTTTTCTAATTGATGAGACCCGGATTGCGCATCAGCGGCGCTTTGATATAAATCTTCTGGGTCAAAACATCCACGACCTCGCCCTCAATATAAAACTGCACGGTCTTAATCCCGTCCAGCTCGGTCAAGGTATTGACCATGGCATAGACCAAATTCCGTTCGGCTTGAGCGTCCAACGTCTGACAGCACCGGTAAAAATTCGCGGAAAGATTGACCAGCGCCTGCTCGTTTTCAATGCGAACCCCCAAGATATCGGTGTCCAACAGCCCATCCGGAGCCACGTTCTGGGCATCCTCCCCGGCGCGCACACCGGTGAACAGCTCGTACAGCAACACCCGAGGCGAGGTTGCGCTCAGCTGATCCATGGCCCGGGTAACCAGCTTCAACCCGCCATCCTCACCGGCAAAATACAATTTGACCTGTCTGCCCGCGGCGCTGTGGAAATCCTCCCGGCGCATCACGCCATCCTCAAAGTTCAAGAGCTGACCGGCTTGTTGAACTTCAATGACCTGCTGTTCTCCAATAAATGCGGTGATCCCTTCTAACTCAGGCACAAAGCCGCTCATGGTATAGGTCAGCGCCGCAAAAAACTGTCCCTCGCTTACCCCGGCCTGATTTAAAAGCTCCCGAAGTTCAGGCACAAACCGAAAGCAGATTTGCTTGAGCCCGTCTTCCGAAATCTGAACTTCCGGTTCTCCGGCCAAAATTCCGCTCTCCGAAGGCGTCAAGGCCTTGGTTCCCTGATTGGCACTGGGGCCCTTGAGCAGCTCGTCCATCAGAACTGCCTGGTAGTTATCGTCGGTAAACTCAATTTTTCTTACCTCGGGCAGGATGTAGGTATCATCCTGCGCCGGGAAATAGAGCGTCACGTTGCGCTCCAAAGTGCGCTCTTCCTCCAGACCCTGCACAAAGCGCGCTTCATCCGCCTGAACCTGGGCCCAAAGAGTGGCCAAATTGCCGTCATTTTGACTCATTGCCCCCAAGGGCATACCCAGAATTCCTTCCTCCTGGCCGCCAATTAAGAGATTGACATATTCCACCCCATCCAACTCGCAAAGGGTGTTGGCAAACGCCGCCCGCATGTTCAACAGCGCCTGTTCATCCTCCACACTGCGCGCGTCAATGGATAGATCCACAGTCACCACCCCGTTGGATTGCTCCAGCGAAAGCAGCGTGGTCCCATATGGCACCACTTCAGACAATCCGGCGCTTTCCGGCATGCTGAGCAAATTCTCGGCCACCACTTCTTCCAAGGTTTTATCCGACGGCACAGAGACTTCCCGCCAGATCTGCCGGAGGGCTTGACCGTCTTCACTGATATAGTACAGGCCAATGGATCTGCTCTCCTCCTGCCTGCTGTCGCCCATGGGCGCTGCGGGCGCGCTGACTTCGGGCTCGGGCAGGACAAGGCCGGTAGACTCAGGCTGAACCTCAAAAGCCACCGGAGCGCATCCCGATAGCGCCATGCAAAGCGCCAACAGCGCCGCGCTTCGCCTTATGATCCTGTCTACTTTCATGGATTTCCTCCGCCAAATTTACGCAATGGGCAATTCCACCGTAAAGGTCGAGCCCTTGTCCTCTTCACTGACAACGCTGATGTTTCCGCCGTGCATGGTCACGATCTGTTTTACAATGGACAACCCTAAGCCGGTGCCCCCGGTTTCCCGGGAACGCGCCTTGTCCACCCGGTAGAACCGGTCAAAGATGTGGATCTGATCCTCCTTCGGAATGCCCATACCGGTATCGCTGACCTTTAAAATCGCCTTTTTCCCGGCTTTGGATAGCTCTACCTTCACATGGCCACCCCGGCTGGTATATTTGATGGCGTTATCCACCAAGTTGTACACCACCTGCTGGAACTTGTTTGAATCCACCATGCACACCACGTCCTCCCGGACGGTGCTCTCCAACTCGATCCCCCGTTCCCGGGCCAGGGGAGCCAGGCGTTTCATGGTGTCCGAAATCAAGTCGCTCAGGGAAACCGGCTCGGTCTTCATCTGCGTCTCGCCGCCGTCCATATGAACCAAGGTCAACAAATCGCTGATGATCCGGCTCAGCCGGTCGATCTCCTTGTTGATATCGTTCAAAAACTCCTTCTGCATCTCAGGGTCGTTTTCATCCTGATACAGCAGCGTTTCTATCAGGATCTTCATGGTACTGAGCGGCGTTTTAAGCTCATGGGAAGCGTTGGAAACGAATTCATTTCTGGATTTATCCAGGCTTTCCAATCGCTCACACATCATGTTAAAGGCCTCAGCCAACCGGGCAAACTCGCTGTTTCCCCTGACCTTTACCCGCGCCGAAAAATCGCCCCGGCTCATGACCATAATGCCCTCATTGAGCTCGGCCACCGGCTTGGTGATCATGCGCGACATAAACAGGCTCAAGAGCGCCACCGCCGCCGCCACCAGCACCAGCCAGATCAACATCTGGCGCTGGATATCCATCAGGCTGTCGAACATATCCTGCGCCATGGCTATATAGACCAGCACGCCTATGCGCTGATCTCCCTCCATGATCGCGGCGGTGTAGACGCCCATCATCATCTGGCGGCTCAACCCTCCATTGCCCAGCAGGGAATGTCCGGCGTCTCCGCCCACCTCATAATAGTTGTAATCGCTGTCCGCTCCATCCAGTACCGTGGCCACCTCGCTGCGGCTGAACTGCATTCCGTTGTATTCGGAATAGGAATCCGCCTGCACCACGCCAAAGTTATCCAAAACCAATATGCGGCCTTCATTTTCCTCTCCGGCCTCCACCGCGTCCCGATAGAGCGTTTCCGCGTCCAGGTTGGCCAAGGCGATCACCATGCTGTCCGCCAGCTCCTGGGTAATGCGCTGT